>CAIMTJ010000092.1 GCA_903844385.1 uncultured Burkholderiales bacterium | reverse complement strand
CTCAATGAGTCCATCAAACAACATCTGAATCAACTCCACACTGTTGGCCGAGGCCACACCAGTAACAACTTGGACTTCGCCGTAACTATCGATGGCACGTTGCTTTGATCGCATGATTTGAATCCCTGAGTGAATTGACTGACACTCACGGAATCGGACCCAATTTGAGTAACTTGAGTAATGACTCTCAAATTCTCAAAATGCATACCAAAGACGTACAAAACTCCTTCAAATTTCCTTGTCAATTTCTAAAATTCACACCGTGTTGACTCTGCCCACCTCAAACCACCACAGCCGCTGGGTTGGGCAAATTCATGGGCAGCACCTCTGGTGCGTCCCCACCCGGCTCTTGTGCAGGAGGCGTTTGAGCGCCCATGCCATCAAAACCCGACAAAGACTGGGCCAAATCCGAAATCATCTGCTCGGGTGGCGCCCCTGGGTTGGCACCTTGGCCTTCCAAAGCCAAGGGGGCGGCTTCAGCACCCGGCTCGGCTGGGGGCTCCATCAAACCCGCCGCAATGGGCAACTTCAAGAGTGTCTCCGAATACGGATCAGCAATCGTGAGTCCCGTCCTGGCGTAGAGCATGGCCGTGACCTGGTCGAGGTTTTGCTGCAGCATCAGGTGGTCTTCGGGCTTTTGTTGTGCAAAGTCCAAACCAGCTTGGTAAATACTGGCCAAATGGTGCAAAGGCAGCCAAGACTCCAAAGAACCCCTGGGCGTGGGAATTGAACAGTTGTTGGGCGGTACGCCTGCTTTGTCCTCTTTGCCGTTTCGAAACCCGTTCATGAAGGCGAGTTCAATGTGTTGGCGCAAAACCGGTTCGTAATGGGGCTTTAAACCATCCACCATCTTGGGGTCGATGCCTGGCAGGGGAATGCCACTCATGGCGTCCCACAAGGTTTTACCCGTGAGCTCTCCAAAGAGTCCATCGGAATAGGTTTTAGGAATTTCCGCTGGAACTTGGACGCGGTACATGGTGTTGACTTTGTCGATCAAATAAAACGTCAAAATCAGCAAAAGGAGTACCCCCCAAGCCACAAAGAGTGCAAAAAAGCTGTTCATGGTCAGTGCCTCTCAGTCGCTTCCACAGGATCAAAAGCGCCCTTCAAATTGCCACGCAGTTTTTTGACCACTGTCGATAAAATTTGACTCACCCGTGACTCACTCACGCCCAAGACTTCCCCAATTTCTTTCAAATTGAGCTCCTCGACATAGTACAGCTGCATGACCAACTGCTCGCGCTCAGGCAAGTCTTCAATGGCCGTGGTCACTGCATCCATCAACTGCGCGTGCTCGACAATCGCGTCAGGCTGCTGGTCGTGGGTGTCGGCAATGTTCATCACCTCCTCCGTCACGACCTCCATGGAGTAGGTCTCAAATTGCCAGGCCTTGCCGCGGTCTTTGTGGAACTCTTCAATGTCTTTGCCCATGAATTCAGCGATTTCGACTTGAGACGGGGCACGACCGAGTTCTGAGGAGAGCGTGTGCAAGGTCTCGTTGTGAGACTTATTGAACGCCACCGCGGATCTGGGCAAGAACGACAAGCGTCTCACTTCATCGAGCATGGCGCCACGCACACGCGAATGGGCAAAGTTCTCAAATTCAACGCCCTTGGACAAGTCAAAGGCTCGAGCGGCCTCCAACAGACCAATCATCCCGACTTGAATCAACTCGTCGAGTTCCATGAAAGCGGGCACCCGTGCTCGCAGGTGAATGGCAACGCGTTTGACCAGCCCCAGGTGAGCCATCACCAGCTCTTCACTGGGTGAGACTTGTTGCTGCTGGTAGTGTTTGACAGGCGAGAGAGCTCTCATAATGATTTCTGGCTGGGGTTGACCTGCCGCTCCATAAAAAACTGCAATCCACCGGAGGTGTTGTCCACGGGTCTGAACTGGGTACACACATCGGCCAAGCGCCGAAAGTCTCGTGCAGCGGCACTCCCGGGCGAGAGTTCCAGCACCGAGGCGTATTTTCTGAGCGCCGAGAGGACGAGCTCGTCGTTTTCAATGGCGGTCAAATAATTCAAATTGATTCCCAAAAACTTCGCGCACACATCGTTTAAACGCTGATACAGTTTCCAGCCCTCGGCTTGCGAGCCCACCATATTGGGCAACAAATAAATCTCATCGAGTTCCTTGTGCTTGGAGAGCACCTTGATGGTGCCATAGGCGTCGGCAATGGAGGAGGGGTCGTCTTTCACCACAATAAAGCGGCGCTGGCACGAGGCCAAGAAGGCGAGGACGGAGGGGGAAATACCCGCCGCCACGTCCACGATCAAATAGTCCACCTCATCGGAGAGGGAGCTGAAGGACTGAACAATGCTGGCGGCTTGAATTTCACTCAAACCCGCCAAATCTTCAACACCCGAGGCGCCAGGAATCAACATGATGCCTTGCTTGGTGGTGACCATGATCTCGGAGAGTGTTTTTTCGCCGTTGAGCACATGGCTCAAGTTGTAGGTGGCTCTGGCACCCAACGCAATTTGTGCATTGGCCAGTCCGAGGTCGGCATCAAAGAGCATGACTTTATGGCCCTGCAGGGTGAGGGCCGTGGCCAAATTGATAGAGACCGTGGTTTTACCCACGCCCCCCTTGCCACTGGCCACGCCAATCACCTCGGTTTTTTTAGTGCTCATCATGAGTGTGTGCCTGTCATTTGTAGAACGCCATCTTGGGTCAATTGTGCAATCTTTGCGGAGGCTCGGGACATGGCGGCATGCAAACTGTGCTCTCTTTCTGCCGCGGCTGGAAGATTCAACAAGGACAAGGCCTGCTCAACCCACTCTTGGGGGTTGACTAGGGAACTCCAATCGTTCAAGCGCTCGCCACGGCTGACCAAACTCACGCCAATGGGCTGCTCAATCAAGAACTGTAGCAAGGCCCAGGGCTGGGTGGATTCGTCCATTTTGCTCACCATCCAAGACGTCCAGTTGGCACCGGCGACCTGATTCAAACGCGCAATGCTCGCAGCCGATGCATCAGCGCTGATCACCGCATGGGTGTACAAGTTCAAATTCACTTCTTTGCAGCACAACTGCACTTCTAGGAGTCGATCGGCCATTTGAACACCCGAGGTGTCGATCAATATGAGGCGTTTGCTAGAGAGCTCTTCGAGCAGCAACTGCAGTCCAGCAGCGTTGGTGGCTCGAAAGCAATCCACGCCAGACTGAGCACTGAGCAACTGGGTCTGGTTCCAGGCCCCGGCTTTGGTGTCCAAATAACTGACCACAGCCACTTGATCGCAGCCGTGTTTGGTGCTGGCATGTTGGGCCAAGCGCGCCACGGTGAGCGATTTGCCCGAACCCGACAAACCCGTGATCATGTGAACGCCCGTGTCGGGCAAAGCGCGTTGCACATCCCCAATGGAGTGCAACAACTGGCCTTTGATTTCATTCAAAGCCGACTCGGGGTTGTCTTGGTTGTGAATACTGTCCACCAGCAAGGCTTTGAGCGCTGCGGGTATCGGTGCCTCTTGCAAAGACTGGCGCAAAGCGGCCAAGGCGGGGTGAATCTGTGCGCCAAGTTGCCACAAATTCATTTGTTGACTCATGCGAAACTCTTTCCGCAAGGCCGCCAACTCATCTCTGACCATGGAGACAATTTCTTGGCCTCTGAGCTTGTCGTGCTCATGTTCTTGCTGCTGTGACGCGACCGTGCTGGCTTGCTGGGCGCTGGCGTTTTCTTGAACGGGCGTGTCCTGCAGACTCACCTCAACGGGCTGTCTCGCCGCCGGGCTGGCCGATTGGCCTTGGCGTTTTTTGTGCCCGAGCATTTTGTCTTCAAAGGCTTGCATGTCGCTGTTGGTGACACTGGCCAATCGGTGTGCTTTGTTATTTTTGGCACTGGCGTTGGAGGTCGATTTGGCCACCGGATCGGGTGAACTGTTTTGCACCAAGCTTTGGGCCAAATGGTCTTCAAATGATTGCGCAGCCACCGGCTCCAAAGTGGCCAAGTTGATGGCTTTGGCGCTGTTGAGCGCAGAAAATCCCACCGTCTCTTGCAAGGCCTCTTCGCCCTCGATGGCGGGGATATCAACGGCCACGATCAATTCGGTTTGCCCCCGGACTTGACAGCTTGAGATGACAAGCACATCGGGTCCATACAAGGCCACGGCCTTGTCGTTGGCTTGTCGATTGTTACTGGCGAGGATTCTTTTGAGTTCCATGGTCGATCTCTTGAGTCTGTCAATTTAAAGGATGTCAATCTTTGGGCTTGGCTTCAACGGTGTGTACCACTTTCACGGACTGGTCATCGGGTATTTCGCTGTACGACAACACCGTCAGATCATTCACGCGGTGCCTGACCGCTTTGGACAACCAAGTCCGAATGAGCGGAGAGACCACCAAAACGGCCGGGTTGCCGTCGTCTTCCATGATGCGTGCGGCATCACGAAGGGCCAAAAATAAGTTCTCAGACAAACCGGGCTCGAGCACCACGGGCTGCCCAGGTTGGGTCTGCTGGATGACGTTGTGCAGCAGCTGCTCAAAGCTGGGCTCGAGCGTCATCACCGAGAGTGTGTTTTTATCATCCACCAAGCTTTGCATGATCATGCGGCCCAACTTGGGGCGCACCATGGCAGCGAGTTGCTCGGGGTCGTTGCTGCGGTGGCTCACTTCGGCCAAGGTCTCGGCAATGGTGCGCATGTCACGAATCGACACCGACTCGATCAAGAGGAATTGCAAGACACGGGTTAACACACCCAAAGCGATTTTGCCTGGGACCAAGTCTTCCACCAACTTGGGCGAACGAGCGCCCAGTTTTTCCAGCAATTGCTGGGTGTCATCGTGGCTGATCAGGTCTGAGGCGTTTTCACGCAAGACTTTGTTCAAATGGGTGGAAATGGCGGTGCTGGCATCGACCACGGTGTACCCCATGGCTCTGGCATGGTCGCGCTCTGAGGGCTCAATCCATACCGCTTTTAAACCAAACGCTGGCTCCAAGGTCTCAATGCCTTTGAGCTCCCCGTACACTTGTCCTGGGTTGATCGCCAAATCACGACCGACCTTGATGTCACCTTTGCCACGCACCACGCCTTTGAGAACGATGCGATAAGAGTCGGGGTCGATATTGAGATCGTCGCGAATGCGCACGGGTTGCACCAAAAAGCCCAATTCGGCAGACAGTTTCTTTCTGACCCCTTTGACTCGGCCCATGAGCTCGCCACCGGTCTCTGGGTTCACCAGGGGAATGAGTCCATAGCCAATATCGAGTCCAATCAAGTCCACTTGGTCGATATCGTCCCAATCCAATTCTTTCGGGGGCGCTTGTGTTTTGGGCGCATCCATTTGGGCTTGAACTTGGGCTTCATCTTCCACTTCACCACGAATTACCATGAGACCAATCCCCGCTGTGGCAGCGGCCAAGGCCACGAAAATCATGTGGGGCATGCCGGGCACCAAGCCCAAGACCATCAAAATACCGGAGGCAATGAACAAGGCCGATGGGTTGGCGAGCTGCGTCTTGGCTTGCTCGGTCATCGACTCGGAGGTGGTCACGCGCGTCACAATGATGGCGGTCGAGAGCGAGAGCAAGAGGGAAGGAATTTGTGCGACCAAACCGTCACCAATGGTCAAGAGGACATAAAGCTTACCCGCATCGGCCACCGACATACCGTGTTGGGCCACACCAATGGCCAAACCACCGATCACGTTGATGAGCAAAATCAAGAGACCGGCAACCGCATCGCCCGACACGAATTTGGAAGCACCGTCCATCGAACCAAAGAAATCAGACTCTTGCGACAACTCTTCACGTCTTTTCTTGGCCGTGGCTTGATCAATCACACCCGCATTCAAGTCCGCGTCAATCGACATTTGTTTACCAGGCATCGCGTCCAAGGTAAAACGCGCATTCACTTCTGACACGCGCCCAGCACCTTTGGTCACCACAATGAAGTTGATGATCATCAAAATCGAGAAAATGATGAATCCCACCAAATAGTTGCCACTGATGACGAACTCACCAAAGGCTGCAATCACTTTGCCCGCAGAATCTTGACCTTCACTGCCGTGAACCAAAATCACCCGGGTTGAGGCCACGTTCAAGGCCAAGCGAAGCATGGTGGCAAAGAGCAACACGGACGGAAACGCTGAAAAGTCCAAAGGCTTGGTGGTGCTGATGGCAATCATGATGATGACCAAGCTCGCCACAATATTGAAGGTGAACAAAAAGTCGAGCAAAAGAGGCGGCAAAGGCAAGACCAACATGCCCATGATCATCAACACCAGCGCAGGAATACCCAGACCGGCATAGTCAAATTTATTCAAATTCTGTCGAATGGTTGACAGGCTGAGGGTAGTCATGGTCTTTTTTGCTTCAAAATTTAATGCTTAAGGTTTCACAAAATGCAATTTCTTCAATGTGTCCTTTCAGTTAAGCAATCGATATGCCAGTTACGTTGACGTTACGCCGTCGCCAGCGCATTGATGGCCCAAGATCGTCCAGCGTGGCGCAATCGAGGTCGGCCGGTCTCTTTGGCACACCCACCGTGTCGGTCAGCTGCCTGCTCACGCTCGGTGTTTGGATGCCGAGCAATTTCTGCGCTCAGTCCAAAAACTGACACCGTGTTTCATGGGTTAAACACCACGTCGTGTTGTCCTCACTTGGTTCATGGGGAGGGAACGGGCGGCCGATGCTTGGCCCCAAGCTCACTCCAAAAGCCTTGGGGGTGCAAGTATTGGCCACTTGATCAAGACTGGACAGGCAGAAAAATTGCTTTTCAGCATTCATGGCAAGCTTAAAATCTTCACAGTCAACGACTTTGAAAAAATAAATGACCCCTTTTAAATACTACTTATTGCATATTAACCGATGATTTGGAGTAATAAAGAGCTATTTTAATCGGATTTTTTCATCTATTTCTTGAAAAAAATGATGTTCATCTGAATTTCGGACCCATGGCAAAGAGTAACCAGTCACGATTTTTGCTTATCAAGCTTGTCTTGGCATTCCCGTGCCCGGACAAGGCCGACAAAACACAAACTGACGTACACCCAATTACACCAAGACCATGAGTTTGAATCCCATCAATTCACTGAACACCAATACCGCCCCATTGAGCGACTCACCGCTTTTGGGTGGAACTAGTGCCTCACAAAACACGCCCAGCAGTCCCGTATCAGGGCCACAGTTCTCGGCGTTTTTTGAGCGGATGATGCATCCCTCGTTTGCCCAAGACCACCAAAATAACCTGCCGTCACCGTCGCTCAACGCCCCAGCGCTGGGGGCCAACCTCACCGAGGTCGGCAACACCGCGATGCTCAACAGCACACCCGGCTCTTTGGGCGGTTTGCCGTTTGCCAATTTTCTAGGTGGCACCGATTTGAGCGCCCTGTCAGGAACTTCGGCCTTTGGCGACTTGGGGCATTCAAGCCGTCCCCAAGCTTTTGCCCCCGCACACAACAGCGGGTTTGGAGCCGATAGCGTCTCTTCTGGCGCGTCCTCGTCATGGGGGCCGACGTCGAGGTCCCAACCCTCAACGCACTCCAGCGCCAATCGCACCCATGCCCATGAAGCGCGCACAAGTCGCTCTGAGGACGACCACAACGCGCCAAGCACGCGACGCTCTCAAGCCAACGACAACACCAGCACCCAAGACAGTCACACCCGCCAAGATTCAAGCAGCACGAGCAGTGCCGCCACAGCCCAGAGCGCCAACGCGCATGAGCATTTGCAGCGTCGAGAGCAGGCCAGCAGACCTGCCGGTGAGCCCAATCCCAAAACCAGCGCTGCTGTGGAGCAAGACCCCAACGCGCCCAAGCCAGCGAGCACTTTGAGTGGCCTCTCGCCGACTGAACCAACGACCCCAGATGCCGTTGACCCTTCGGCTTCTGCCAACGCTGAGCAACCCAGCCAATCGGCGTCGAGTCGCTTGACCTTGGCCACGATCGCGCTCGAGCAACAACGGCTCCAGAATGCGACAAGTCCTGCGGCCAGTGTGACGACCGACGCGAATTCGCCCGACTCCGCACAGAACAATGACAGCGCTTTAGCCACAGACCCCAGCGGCGTGGACAGCCATGTCACCAATGCGCTTAAAACAGTGGCATTGGGCAACAACGCCCAAATCATCACCTCCTCCAGTGACGCACCCAATGAAAAAAGCTTGGCCGATTTTGCTCGCTCCATGGGCTTTGATGAAGGCGCCATCTCCGAACTCTTTGGACCCGACGCCAATGCCTTGATGCTCAACGCCGCGGCACTTCAAGCCGGGCAGCTCAACACGAGCGCCATGAATGCGGGCGCCTTGAACACCGTCACGAGTGCGGCCAACGCCTTGGCCAACCAGACCGGCACGCCCGGACTCACGCTCACCACCAATGCCGCGTCACTCGCAACGCTCACCTTGAGTTCCACAGCCAGCGCCAGTGTCAACGCCCTCACCTCGGCTCAAACCGCCGCCAATGCCTTGATGCTCAACGTCGCGGCACTTCAAGCCGGGCAGCTCAACACGAGCGCCATGAATGCGGGCGCCTTGAACACCGTCACGAGTGCGGCCAACGCCTTGGCCAACCAGACCAGCACGCCCGGACTCACGCTCACCACCAATGCCGCGTCACTCGCAACGCTCACCTTGAGTTCCACGGCCAGCGCCAGTGACAACGCCCTCACCTCGGCTCAAACCGCCGCCAGTGCCGCCATGCTCACGAGCAACAGCTTGGGCACTGCGCTCAATCCCTTGTCACATTTGCCAGTCTCTGGCCAAAATGGCAGTGTTCTGAGCAGCCCATCGCTGGCTTTGAACAACCCCATCGCTGCAGTCTTGAGCGGCAATGGTTCGAGCAATTTGTTGCAAGCCAACGCCAGCACAACGCTTGGCAACAATCCCGCCATCACGACTTTGTCGGACATGAGCGACTTGATGGAACAAGCGGGAATCAACACGGCCGAGGCCAAGATCGCTTTTTCTGCACAAACCATGGCCTCTTCTCGCATGAGCGGCGCCATGGCCAGCAATGCCACCAACCCAGCCAGCACTTTGTCGGTGCTCAATATGGCGGGCTCCAACCTCTCGAGCGCTGCCATCGAAACACTGCAAACAGCGTTTAACCAATTGAATGGCAAAGGCGCCTTCAGCACTGAAGACAGCAAGGCGTTTGATGTCGGCTTGGGTGCAGCGGCCAACCCCGCAGGCGTCGACTCCACACCTGGCGTGGTCGCCACCTTGGATCTATCTGGACAAAGCACACAAAACGGGGGCAGCAACTCTGCCAATTCGGGCAACCCCATGACGAGCAACGCCAACGCCCTGAGCCAAAATCCTCTGAACATGGCCGATACTTATGAACAACTCTCCGACCAATTGGCCAATGAGTTGTCCAAGCGCATGAATGACCAAATCAGCCAGGGCCAATGGAAGATGAAATTTGCCCTCAAACCCTCGTCTTTGGGCGTCGTGGACATTTCTCTTGAAATGAGGGATGGCAAACTCGCTGCGGTGTTACAGTCTGATAACGCTTTGACACAAAATCTTCTACAACACGGCTCACAGCAACTCAAGGATAATCTGAGTGTTTTGGGACTCAACCAAGCCAGCGTCCAAGTTGGACTAGGCAGTGGGGGAGGCGCCAGTGCTCAGGGTCAAGGCTCCGCCAATGATGGTCACAATCCGTTTGCAAACAACAGTCAAAATGCCAGTTCAGTCAATGACTTGACTCAAGCTTCTTCCACTGTTGCCGATGCCCCGATCACGGGCAACAGCAACAATGCCTTGTTGGATACCTTCGTTTGAGCTTAAGCACAAGTCCAACCCACTCAAATTTTTAGGAGTTAAATCATGGCCACCGCCGCACCAGAAGAAAACGCAGAAGAAACCGCAGAGCCGAAAAAGAAAAAACCAATTGTTAAAATCTTGATTGGCGTGATCGTAGGCATTGTGCTCTTGGTGGGCGTGGCATTTGCAACGCTCTTTTTCTCGGGCTATTTCGAGAAAAAAGCCGAACTTGAGGCCGAAGACAAACTCGAGGAGCTCGAGGCCGCGGCCAGCAAGGCCAAAGTCGAGGCACCCTCTAAAATCAAAAAGGAGGCCCCTGAGGGAACCCGTTTTGAGAAGAATTACCTGCAACTTGAAAAAGAGCTCATGACCAACATCACGGGCTCCAAAAAAGTGATGGTGGTACAAATTGCACTCATGACCCATTACGACAACCGAGTATTTGACAATGTGAAAAAACATGAGTTCGCTTTGCGTTCGGCCATGCTTGACGTGATGCGCCAAAGCACTGAGAGCGAAATTTCCAAGCCTGAGTTCAGAAAAGACCTGGCAGCCAAGCTCAAAGACACCATGAACGAGTTGCTTGAAAACTACGAAGACTTTGGCGGTATCGAAGACGTCTTTTTCACCTCTTTTGTGATGCAATAATTTTAATTACCAGCAACCATGTCTGATCGATCCAATTTGCTCTCGCCAGAGGAGCTGCTTGCACTGACCGAAGGTGTGCAAGACGGCTCCATTGAAACGGACACCGGGTTCAACACCCAGGTGAGCGTGCACAAGCACGACTTGGCGAGCGAAGACAGCAGCTTGGGGGTGAATGTCTCGTCGGTGGACATGATCAACGAGCGCTTGATTCGAATGTTCAGACTCGGCCTGTTGGAGGTCTTGCGCACCACCCCGCGCGTGAATCCCAACAAAGTTCAAATCATGAAGTTTGGGGAGTACTTGAAAACCATCAAGCCCCCCTTGGCGGTCAACACCATCCGACTCAACCCCTTGCGTGGCTACTCGGTGGTGATCATTGACCCGTCGGTGATTTTTAGCTCGCTCGATAGTTTTTTTGGTGGATTTGGCAAAGGCGTGGGTGATTTGCCGCCTGGGCGACTCTTCACCGCGACCGAGACTCGCATCATCAACATCATTTTGGATGTCTTTTTCAAATCCCTGCGAGAAGCTTGGGCGCCCGTGATGGAGATCACCACCGAGCGGGTGGCCTCCGAGATCAACCCGCAGTTTGCACAAATTGCCGACGAAAACGATTTGGTGGTCTTGAGCCGCTTTGAGTCCGATGCGACCAGCACCAGTGCGCGCGGTTTCATTGACTTGGTCTACCCTTATGCCACCTTGAAGCCGCTCAGAGAGTTGCTCAGGAACCGTGTTCAAACGGGCGACGGCAACGAGGAGTCCGATAAAGCCTGGCGCGAAGACATGGCCATTGCAGTGGGCGACGCCACCTTGGATGTGAAAGTTCTGATGGGACACCTCAAAACCACCTTGAGTCACCTGCAAAACATGAAAGAAGGCGATATGCTTTATTTCAAAAAACCCGACCACGCCCAATTCATCTCCCAAGGTGTGCCCACCTTTGGCGTGAGTGTGGGCACCCGCGGCTCTCAAGTTGCGGTGAGAGTTGAAAAACAAATCATCCCCGGCCAGCTTTGATAGAGGAAGACAGACCATGCCCGATAACATCACCCCCGAGAGCACCTCCGAAGAAGGTCCAGCAGACGCCTTGTTAAATCCCAGTGAATTTGACCACGCTGAGCCCTTGCCCAATTCGCAAGACTTCAAGCTCAGTCACCCCGGGAACATCAATGCCGATGTACTGCAAAACATCTCCGTGACGCTGGCCATTGAAGTCGGACGCGCCAACATCAAAATCAAAGACCTCATGCGCTTGACCCAAGGCAGTGTCGTCGAGCTTGACCGCATCGCGGGAGAACCCCTTGACCTCTTGGTCAATGACACCGTCGTCGCCCAAGGTGAGGTGGTCTTGGTCAATGACCGTTACGGCATCCGTTTAACCCGTGTGGTGCCTTCGACTGAACGTCTTAAAACCCTTTGATCCTTCACGCCTGAAGGTGTAACTTTTTAGTGAAAACTTTGCCATGAAAAAGTACCTGCGAATTGCCCTTGAAGTCTTGCTCGTTTTGTTGTTAGCGGCATCGATTGCCTTTGCCTACATGAACTTCTCAGGCAAAAAACACCTTGCCTCTGACATGGAAGAAGTGAGCGCTGAGCTCGACGAAACCAAAGACACGCTGGACAAAACCAAAGAGCAACTCGACGACGCCCAGGCCAAACTCGAAGAGGTGGAAGCCAGCGCCAAGCAGTTTGAAATCGTCAAGCAAGCCTTCAGCAACGGTGTCGTGCTCCAAGACATGGAAGCGGTCTACAAAGCGCAAAAGTCATTGAGTGCCGAGCGTCTCGTGGGCTTGGGGACCGTGCGCCAACTCACCAAAGGCTTTGAAGATTCCTCCGCCGTTGAGGCCTTCCAAAAGTCACTGGAAATTGCAGAACTTGGCGCGCGCATACCAGCGGTGTGCTCGGCCCAAAGCGCTTTGTTGAGCGCGGGTAAAAAAGTCACGTTGATGGCCGAATGCTTGGTCAAGCCCAACGAGAAAAAAGCCCAAGACGATGACGAAAAGTCCAAAGAAAGTGCTGCCAAGAAGGTGCACTGGACTTATGAAGGCGAGGAAGGTCCCGAGCACTGGGGCGAGAATTACCCCACTTGTGCCAATGGTAAAAAACAGTCGCCTTTGAACATCACTGGCGAGATGGGCAAATCCCGCGACACGATTTCACCCGGGTACAAAGAAACACCCCTCAAAATCATCAACAATGGCCACACCATTCAAGTCAATGTCGAAGCGGGCACGAGTGTGCTCACCGTCAACAAAGAGCCCTATGACTTGGTGCAGTTCCATTTCCACCGCCCTGGTGAAGAGCAATTCAACGGCAAGTCTCCTGCCATGGTTGTCCATTTTGTGCACAAAAGCAAAGCGGGCAAACTCGTGGTGTTGGGTGTGCCTTTGAATGAAGGCAAAGAAAACCCCTTGATCAAAACGCTCTGGGCCAATTTGCCCGCCAAAGAGGGCGAAGAGTCGGTGCCAGAGAAGATGATCATCAATCCAGCCACCATCTTGCCATCAGACTTGTCCTTTTACACCTATGAGGGCTCACTCACCACCCCGCCTTGCACCGAGGGCGTGAACTTCTATATCCTCAAAACCAGCAGCGACATCTCCAAGGGCCAGTTGAACAAATTCCCCTTCAAAGTCAATGCCAGGCCCGTGCAAGAACTCAATGGGCGAAAAATTCTCGCCAACAATTGATCTTCTAGCCTTTTTTGTTGACACCCAATCGAGCCCCTTGGTGGGCTCTTTTTTTGGGTCTAACTGGTGTGGCTGCGACTATAAGCAAGACCTCAACCACCGCGCTCACGCGCAAGGATTAAGCCCAGTGAGTGCTTGAACGTCTTGAGCGAATCGCGTGCGAGTCTAGAGCGTAATTGGCATGGGCTCCATCGTGTTGGGTTTGAACGACGGGGTGCTGACCCACTCGTCAAATCGGCAGCGGTTTGAGACATGGATTCAAACCATTCACTTTGGTTTAAAATAAGAACCTTCTTCACCCCTGGCCTCTGGATCTACACCACGAACCGCTCGAGCGTGACAGCCAATGATTCCCCACAGTGAGAGTCGCTCCCAGCGACTTTTTTTGACCGCGGGGATCAACCGCTCTCCTTGCCCTGGCCCACTGCGTGGTGTGCTTGTCTTGGCTCCAGGGTCTGATTCGAGCGGCTTCATCGCCCCCTATCACCCGTTTGAGAGCAATCCTTCGCCATGAACCCCAAAGTCTTCATCAAAACCTTCGGCTGCCAGATGAACGAGTACGACTCGGACAAAATGGTCGATGTACTGCACAGCACACAAGGCTATGAAAAAACCCTCAATGTCGATGAAGCCGATTTGATCGTGTTCAACACCTGCTCAGTGCGTGAGAAAGCGCAAGAAAAGGTGTTTTCTGACCTGGGGCGAGTCAAGCACTTAAAAAAGAAAGGCGTCAAAATTGCGGTGGGCGGCTGTGTCGCCTCTCAAGAAGGCGGCGCCATCATTGATCGCGCACCGTTTGTCGATGTGGTCTTTGGCCCGCAAACACTGCACCGCCTGCCCGCCTTGCTCGATGAAGGCGCGCGCACGAAACGCCCTCAAATTGACATCACTTTCCCCGAGATTGAAAAATTCGACCATTTACCGCCCGCCAGACAAGAAGGTGCCAGCGCCTTTGTGAGCATCATGGAGGGCTGCTCCAAATACTGCAGCTACTGTGTCGTGCCCTACACACGGGGCGAGGAATTCTCCAGACCCTTGGACGATGTGCTCACCGAAATTGCGGGACTCAGCACCCAAGGGGTCAAGGAAATCACCCTGCTGGGTCAAAACGTGAACGCTTACCGCGCCCCGATGGCCCCTATGATGGCCGGTAGGAGCGAGATGGCGGACTTGGCTTTTTTGATCGAACTCACCGCTCAACTCCCCGGCATTGAGCGCATTCGCTTCACCACCTCGCACCCCAATGAATTCACGCCTCGCTTGATCGAGGCCTATGGCAAAGAGCCCAAGCTCGTGAGCCATTTGCACCTGCCCGTGCAGCACGGTAGCGACAAAATCTTGATGGCGATGAAGCGCGGCTACACCGCGCTGGAGTACAAAAGCACCATCAAAAAGTTGCGCGCCATCCGCCCCGACCTGTCTTTGAGTTCAGACTTCATTGTGGGCTTTCCTGGAGAGAGCGAAGACGACTTCAACAAAATGATGGGCCTGATCGAGGATCTGTATTTCGATGCGTCCTTTAGCTTCATCTTCAGCCCCCGACCCGGTACGCCAGCGGCGAATTTGCACGACGACACCCCCCACGAGATCAAACTCAGAAGACTGCAGGCCCTTCAAGCCCTCTTGGACACCCATGTGAAGGCCATCGGCGAGTCCCTGGTCGGCCAACATCGCCGCGTCTTGGTCGAAGGTCCCTCCAAAAAAGACCCCCAAGAATTCATGGCCCGCACCGAGTGCAACCGGGTGGTGAATTTCGCCGTGGGCCCGAGAGACCCCGCCAGCATCACGGGGCAGATGCTCGAGGTGAAGATCACCCAGGCCTTCGCCCATTCATTGAGAGCGGAGTTGGTCTGATGGATGAAACGCCCAGCAGATGCGGGCGAGCAGTGAAGTTGGGGTGCATCAACACGCTTGATCGATGAGATGCTGATCAACGCATCATGCCGGGGAAACCGCCGCCCGGGCCCTTCATGCCTTTGAAGTGCTTCATCATTTTCATGAGCCCTGAGCCCTTCATTTTCTTCATCATGTCTTGCATTTGGGTGAACTCGTTCAAGAGTCGGTTGACGTCTTGCACCTGAACGCCCGCCCCAACGGCAATGCGTTTTTTGCGGGTGGCTTTGATGATCTCGGGTTTTTTACGCTCTTTCAAGGTCATGCTGTGGATGATGCCTTGTTTTCTGGCAATGTCGCGCTCGACCTTGTCAAAGTCCATGCCTTTGGCCTTGTCCATCATTTGAGAGGGCAATTTCTCCATGAGGCTCGAGAGCCCACCCATTTGTTTCATCTGGGAGATTTGCGCCAAAAAGTCATTTAAATCGAAACTGTCGCCGCTCTTGATTTTGTTGGCGAGTTTTTCAGCCGCCTTCAAGTCCACACCGGCCGTGACTTGCTCGACCAAGGCGACAATGTCCCCCATACCGAGGACGCGTCCAGCGTGACGCTCGGCATCAAAGAGCTCTATGCCATCGATTTTTTCACTCGTGCCGGCAAACTTGATGGGAACACCGGTGACCTCGCGCACCGACAGTGCCGCCCCGCCTCTGGAGTCACCGTCCATTTTGGTGAGCACAATCCCTGTCAAGGGCAAGGCCTCTTTGAAGGCGCGCGCGGTGTTCATCGCGTCTTGACCCTGCATGGCGTCCACGACAAACAAGGTCTCTATGGGATTGAGAAATTCTTGCAAGCCTTGAATTTCTTTCATCAAGACTTCATCAATGGCCAAGCGACCGGCCGTGTCCACGATCAACACATCGACGAAATGACGCTTGGCATAGTCGAGTGCCTTTTGGGCAATGTCCAGGGGTTTTTCACCCGCTTCGCTGGGAAACCACTCACAACCGGCTTGCGCACTCACCGCTTTCAATTGCTCGATGGCCGCGGGGCGATAGACGTCGGCCGAGACGGTGAGCACTTTTTTCTTTCTCTTGTTGATCAAGTATTTGGCCAACTTGGCCGTTGTGGTGGTCTTGCCCGCACCCTGGAGCCCGCACATCAAGATCACCGCCGGCGGTTGGGTGGCCAGGTTCAAGTCACTGACACCCTCGCCCATGGTGTGCGCCAATTCACCTTGAACAATGGCCACGAGCGCCTGACCCGGTTTCAAGGATCCCAGCACCTCTTGGCCCAAGGCTTTTTCTTTGACCCGAGAGACGAAGTCACGCACCACGGGCAGCGCCACGTCGGCCTCTAGCAAGGCCAGCCGGATTTGGCGCAACATGTCAGACACATTGCTCTCGGTGATGCGAGACTGACCGCTCACGGTCTTGACCAGTTGGGTTAATTTTTCACTGAGCACTGAAGCCATGGGGCATCGACGCGCTGGGCGCGGTCCGTATTTTTTTCACAATCGAATGGTCACAGTCGCCTCAAAACGCTAAACTGTAGGCATGATTTTACCCATTGATCTGATCAACCTCTCCGAGTTCAGTTTGTACAGCGCTTGGGCTTTGATCGTGCTCTACAGTGCTTACGCTTTGTATGGTGGCCGATTGGGTGCTCAGCCCGCACTCGCCCTGGTGGGCGTCATTTGGACTTGCCACGGCCTGAATGTGGCGGCGAGTTTACTCTCTGATGAAACGGGGCCGAAGTTTGGTTTTGCGCCGGCGCTCTCGGCCACCGCCTGGCTCATCTTCAGTTGTTATGCGCTGGAGCGGCAATGGTTTCCCCAAAGCCGGGTGAGACTCATCGTTGCAGGTGTGGGGCTGTTGAGCATCGTGCTCAGTTTGTTCTTTCCCGGCCAAGCCTTGCACTTGAACGCTTCGGCCTGGTTGCCGCTGCACTGGGCGCTGGGAATGGCGTCCTATGGTCTATTTGGTGTGGCCGTGATTCACGCGCTCATTTTGTCGCATTCGGAAAAATTGATCCGACAAGCCTCCCCCCTGACTGAAGGCCTGCCCTTGTTGACACTCGAGCGCTTGACCTACCGATTTGTTTACGCCGGTTTCATCTTGCTGACCGCGACCCTCTTGGCGGGATGGCTCTTTGGGGACTTTTTGTATGGGGCCGCCCACGCTTGGCACTGGGACCACAAAACTGTTTTCTCGCTTTTGTCTTGGCTCACCTTCGCCAGTCTGCTGTGGGCCAGAAAGCATTGGGGCTGGAGAGGTCAAAAAGCCACCCGCGTGGTTTATCTGGGCAGCGGCCTGCTCTTTTTAGCCTACGCAGGATCGCGCTTTGTCTTGGAAGTGATTTTGCACCGCAGCATTTGAGATGACGCTATTTTCACCACTTGTACACATGCAGTCCACAGGTTTATCCACCGTTTCTTTGCACGACTGATCGAGCGAGCGCATGAAACTCTTTGTCTTGCTGGTGGTGGTGTTGCTGTTTGTGATTTGGAAGAAATACCAAAAACGCCTGAGCGAGCAGGACTCGCAAGATGCTCACTCACCCGCTGGCGAGTCGCCCGCGTCACGGCCACCCACGCCGGCGCGCCCCAGCGCTGCACCCGCTCGAGAGCTGTTGCCGTGCAGTGTGTGTGGTGTGCACGCGGACAAAGCCAGCCTGAGCCTGACCGCAGGGGGGCGCTACGTTTGTGTCCTACACAGAGAAGACAGCCCGAGCTGAAACCCGCTTGAACTTGGAGAACAACGCATTCATGACCCCTACCTCACCCGACACCGCAGCACCATCGACACCGGACTCACTGTGGACAACGGGCTGGTACCGGTTTGCCAAGCGGGTGGACTCGCCTCACTTTGGCAAGCGCCCCGATGGAGCACACATTGATCTCATCGTCTTGCACTCGATCAGCTTGCCCCCAGGTGTCTATAGCGGGCCTCATGTGCTGAATTTTTTAACGGGCCAAGGACTTGACAGCGCTCACCCCGACTTCAAAGACCTCCAAGGCCTGCAGGTATCGGCCCATTTTTTCATTCGCCGACACGGTGAATTGATCCAACTGGTCAGTTGCGATGACCGTGCTTGGCATGCGGGGGTGTCGGCCTACCGGGGTCGGACCAATTGCAATGACGACTCCATCGGGATTGAACTCGAAGGCCTGGAGGGTCAAACCTTTGAGCCTGAGCAGTACGAAACGTTGAGCTCGCTTTGCGCGAGCTTGGCCGATCACTACCCCATCGCCCACATCGCAGGTCACGAGCACATTGCACCCGAGCGCAAAAAAGACCCTGGTGCGGGCTTTGATTGGACCGCGTTCAAGCGTTCCGTGGGATGGAAATCACATTTTTTCCCCCACCCATGAAGGAGGGTTAAAAATATTTTCGTGTGTTTTGATCCAACTCACCCTTTCAAGGGTCTGCACAGCCTTCATCCGTAAACCCAATATTGATGCGACTTTACAATCCAAATCCATTCAAAATGAGCGAAAAATCAAGCTTTTATTGACCCATTGTTGAATTGATGCGTGTTCGCAAGGCATCTGTCAATTGCTTGACACCCCCATCTTCTGTGCGCCACGTTGAATTTGCGATAAAACCCACGAAAACACTACCCCTAGTGTGTTGAAAACAATTCAAACACCATATATAGTGTGGGTTACTCACATTGAGAAGCGGCTTTGGGTCGGCTTTTTCATCCCTGTGTTTCAAGAATGGCATCTTGTTGAGAATCAGTTTTTTCAATCTGCGCATCTCTCATTTCCCTCATCTCCAATTTTTCGATTTCATCTTCCCCGTTTTATTTCTTCATAGGAACTGCTCCAACATGCAAACCGTCTCCTCTTTGACGCCCACCCAAAGCCATTCTCCCGTGGGTCAAAGCCAACAAGACCGAAGTGAACCCATCCAGCACTCCGCCTTGGCCCATTACCAAATCATTCGAAGAAATGGAGCGGTGGTCCCTTTTGAGCCCGCCAAAATTACCATTGCGTCCATGAAAGCGTTTTTGGCTGTGCATGGCGCGCAAGGCGCCGCCTCCGCCAGCGTTCGCGAAACTGTCGAAGACCTCACCCAAAGCGTTGTCAAAGCGTTGATGCGCTCCAGACCCGGTGGCGGCACCTTTCACATCGAAGACGTTCAAGACCAAGTCGAATTGAGCCTCATGCGCGGCAGCCACCACGAAGTGGCAAGGGCCTATGTTTTGTACCGGGAGCGTCGCACCCAAGAGCGTGCAGCTCACCATGAAGCCGCGCACAGTGACGCGCCCGCCTTGCATGTGCTCGACCAAGGCGTGCGCGTGCCTTTGGACCTCGCACACCTCAAAAACCTCATCGCCACTTGCTGCGAAGGCTTGAACCCCGACGTGAAGCCTGATCCCATCATGGCCGAGACTTTGCGCAATTTGTACGATGGCGTGCCCCTCGAAGAGGTCTTCAAAGCGGCGATTTTGGCCACCCGCACCCTCATTGAGAAGGATCCCGACTACACCTTCGCTACGGCTCGCTTGCTCATGCACACGATTGCCAAGGAAGTGTTGGGCTTTGAAGCCCAGCCCAAAGAGATGGGGCAACACTATTTAGATTACTTCCCCGCCTTCATTAAAAAAGGCATCGCCAACGACTTGCTCGATGAGCAACTGGCCCAGTTCGATTTGGCCCGTTTGGCCAGCGCCCTCAAGCCCGAACGCGACTTGCAGTTTGACTACTTGGGTCTGCAAACCCTTTATGACCGTTATTTTTTGCACGTCAAAAAGCAACGCATTGAGCTGCCACAGGCCTTTTTCATGCGCGTGGCCATGGGCTTGTCGCTCAATGAGATTGACCGTGAAACCCGTGCCATCGAATTTTATGAAGTCCTCTCCAAATTTGACTTCATGTCCAGCACCCCTACACTGTTCAATAGCGGGACCTTGCGATCACAGCTCTCGAGCTGCTACTTGACCACCGTTCCCGATGACTTGGACGGCATTTATGAGTCCATCAAGGAAAACGCCCTGCTCTCCAAATACGCAGGTGGCTTGGGCAATGATTGGTCACGTGTGCGCGCTTTGGGCAGCCACATCAAAGGCACCAATGGCGAATCCCAAGGCGTTGTGCCCTTTCTCAAAGTGGTCAATGACACCGCCGTCGCCGTCAACCAAGGCGGCAAGAGAAAAGGCGCCGTTTGCACGTATCTAGAAACCTGGCACTTGGACATTGAAGAGTTTTTGGAGTTGCGCAAGAACACGGGGGACGACCGCCGTCGCACCCACGACATGAACACCTCCAATTGGATTCCTGATTTGTTCATGCGCCGCGTGATGGAAAAAGGCGAGTGGACCTTGTTCTCGCCGGCCGAAGTCCCCGATTTGCACGAACTCTTTGGTCGCGCATTTGAAACGGCTTATGTGGCTTATGAAGAAAAAGCCAAAAAAGGTGAAATCAAACCGAGCAAAGTCGTTCAAGCGGCCGACTTGTGGAGAAAAATGCTCACCATGTTGTTTGAGACAGGCCACCCCTGGATCACCTTCAAAGACGCTTGCAACGTGAGATCTCCTCAGCAGCACTGTGGCGTGGTTCATTCCTCCAATTTATGCACCGAGATCACACTCAACACGAGCGACACCGAAACAGCCGTCTGCAATTTGGGATCGGTCAATTTGCTACAACACTTAAAAGACGGCAAGATCGACCACGACAAGCTCAAGGTCACCATTTCAACGGCCATGCGCATGCTCGACAACGTGATTGACATCAATTACTACGCCGTCAAAAAAGCACGCGACTCCAATATGCGTCACCGCCCGGTGGGCTTGGGACTCATGGGCTTCCAAGACTGCCTGTACTCGCTTCGCATTCCCTATGGTTCTACCGAAGCGGTTCAGTTTGCCGACGAAAGCATGGAGGCCATTTGCTACTATGCTTACATGGCGTCGAGCGACTTGGCCGTTGAGCGCGGACGCTACAACAGCTACAAAGGTTCTTTGTGGGACCAAGGCATTTTGCCCATCGACACACTGGAGTTGCTCTCCAAAGAGCGCGGTGGTTATGTGGAGGTTGACCGCTCAAGCACCCTCGACTGGGATACCCTCAGGCGCAAAATCGCCAAAGACGGCATGCGCAACTCCAACTGCGTGGCCATTGCACCCACAGCCACCATCTCCAACATCATTGGCGTGGACGCTTGCATTGAGCCGTGTTTTGGTAACTTGTCGGTCAAATCCAATTTGTCTGGTGAGTTCACCATCATCAACAGCTATTTGGTGCGCGACCTCAAACGACTTGGTCTCTGGGACGAAGTGATGGTGATGGACCTCAAACACTTTGATGGCTCCTTGCGCCCCATTGACCGTGTGCCCCCAGAGGTGAAGTCTTTGTACGCCACAGCCTTTGAAATAGAGACCCAATGGATTGTCGAAGCGGGTGCCCGTCGTCAAAAGTGGATTGACCAAGCCCAGTCGCTCAACATCTACATGGCTGGTGCGTCGGGCAAAAAACTCGATGACACTTACAAGCTCGCTTGGCTCAGAGGCTTGAAGACCACCTACTATTTGCGCACCATGAGTGCCACACACGTGGAAAAATCCACCGTCAACTCCAATCAACACAACGCAGTCTCTTCAGGTTCTGGCTCCTCCATGGGTGCGGCAAGCGCTTCCAGTGCAAGCCCACTGTCCGCACTCGAAGTGGCCGCCGCCGCAGCAAGAGCACAACAAATGGAGTTATCGGACTCGGCCGCGACAGACATTCGGTTTTGCGGTGTTGACGATCCCACGTGTGAATCTTGTCAGTGATTGAAACCCACACCGCGCAAGTCGCCAAGACAGCCCACACGGCGTGGGTTGGCTCGGTGGCAAGACGCTGGTGAAGTCAATCATTGTTCCTCAACTTGGTATGCTTATTTCATCCAAGCCATGGCGTCATTTATTTTTGATCGAACACATATCAAAATTTTCTTTCACGCTTTTTTGCATCAAGCCGATGCAATTGAGCAACACTCTTGCAACACATTTTGAATGAACTCTTTTCATTTCAACGCGTTGCATTCATAATCCGAACATTGGAAAATTATCTATGCTGACCTGGGACGAAGAAGTTAAGCCAACATCGCCAACACCAAACCTCGGTGACTCCATGAGTCGCATGGTAGAGTCACCTCCAAATGACTTGGCATTTCAACCCTCTGTGACACGCACTCTCAATGATGGCGCACCCATTCCAGTGCCTTCAGTCACCCTTGCTCCCAACCCCCACCCAGGCTTCGCCGCCGACGCACTGAAAGCCGCCAAGCCACCAGCTCGTCGCATCAACGCCGAGGACAAGCGAATCATCAACGGACAGACCGATGTCAATCAGTTGGTGCCCTTCAAGTACAAGTGGGCTTGGGAAAAATACTTGGCCACTTGCTCCAACCATTGGATGCCCCAAGAGGTCAACATGACGCGTGACATCGCGCTTTGGAAAGACCCCAATGGGCTCACCGAAGACGAGCGCCGTATTGTCAAACGCAACCTCGGCTTCTTTGTGACCGCCGACTCCTTGGCCGCCAACAACATCGTGCTTGGCACTTACCGCCACATCACCGCACCCGAATGCCGCCAGTTCTTGTTGCGACAGGCCTCTTCAAAGGCCATTCACACCCATGCCTACCAATACATTGTGGAGTCTTTGGGGCTCGATGAGAGCGAGATCTTCAACGCCTACAACGAAGTCCAATCCATTCGCGATAAAGACGAGTTTTTGATCCCCTTTATTGCCGCCATCATGGACCCGAATTTTCACACGGGCACCATGCAAACCGATCAAACCTTGCTCAAGTCCTTGATTGTGTTTGCCTGCCTGATGGAAGGGCTCTTCTTTTATGTCGGCTTCACGCAGATTTTGGCGCTTGGGCGTCAAAACAAAATGACCGGTGCGGCTGAGCAGTACCAATACATTTTGCGCGATGAGTCCATGCACTGCAACTTTGGCATTGACTTGATCAACCAAATCAAATTGGAAAACCCCCAGCTTTGGACCAACAGCTTCAAAGCCGAGATCATTGAGCTCTTCAAGCACGCTGTTGAGTTGGAATACCGCTATGCCGAAGACACCATGCCACGTGGCGTGCTTGGCATGAACGCCTCCATGTTCAAAGGCTATTTGCGCTACATTGCCAACCGCCGCGCCACTCAAATTGGTCTGGACGCCTTGTTCCCCAACGAAGAGAATCCTTTTCCTTGGATGAGCGAGATGATTGACCTTAAAAAAGAGCGCAACTTCTTTGAGACCCGCGTCATTGAGTACCAAACCGGTGGTACCTTGTCTTGGGACTGATGGATCACACCCATTTGAATATGCTGAATTTGTCTGGAACTGACTTGACTTCGCCCTTGGGCTTGAGAGCCAGTTTGTTCTTGACGCACCCCGTTCAAGGTGCTGGACCCGGGTCCAACACCCTGAATCGCTTTGCACTCATCCGAGTGAAAAGTGCTTTTTAACCCAACGATCTGATAACTTGATCTAGGAGTAAATTATGGCAACTGCAAAAAAACCGGCCGCAAAAAAGGCCCCAGCAAAAAAAGTAGCGGCTAAAAAGCCAGCAGCAAAAAAAGTAGCGGTGAAAAAGCCAGCTGCTAAAAAAGTAGCGGCTAAAAAGCCAGCAGCAAAAAAAGTAGCGGCCAAAAAGCCAGCTGCTAAAAAAGCTGCCGCTAAAAAGCCAGCAGCAAAAAAAGTAGCGGCCAAAAAGCCTGCTGCTAAAAAAGCTGCCGCTAAAAAGGTTGCTAAGAAGCCTGCGGCCAAAAAGCCTGCTGCTAAGAAGCCTGCTGCAAAAAAAAAAGTAGCTAAAAAAGCCGCGAAGAAACCTGCTGCCCCTGCGCACCCTCGAGTTGCACACGTTGCCGCTCCTGCTGCGCAGACAACACTCAACCCACAAGCTGCCTGGCCGTTTCCAACGGCAATCAAGCCCTAAGTGAAGCGTGTTGATCTCTAGCCCGGTACCGAACAGGTCCCGGGCTTTTTTCATGGGGCTGGCGTGCCCCCTCTAGACTAGACCAGTAAAGCGCGAATGGCGTCGCTCAAGTGGTAGTTTTGTGGCCCTTGATGAGCAATCTTCAGGGCCCCCAAGTGGTTGCCAAGGTGAGCGCACCGCTCTAGACTCCAACCCCGCTCCAAGCCAAAGAGCAGCCCGCCTCGCCACGCGTCCCCACACCCGGTCGGATCGAGCACTTGTTGAGCGGCCACAGGAGACACCCGCGAGACCTCTCCTTGCACCCAAACATCACAACCCTCTGAGCCCAGCGTCACAATCAAGCCTTTGAGCTGTTTGGACAAAGAAGACAATGACTCCCCTAATTTATCTTCGAGCATTTTGGCCTCGTAGTCATTGAATGTGGCCCAAGACGCTTGTTCAATGAAACGTTTTAACTCTTGCGAATTGAACATGGGCAAGCCTTGGCCAGGATCAAAGACGAAGGGGATCTTCAAATCGTGGAGTTGTTGTGCGTGACTGATCATGGCGTCTTTGCCGTCGGGCGCGATGATGGCGATTTGTGCAACATCTGACCTTTGGATGACATTCAAATGCGCTTGGTTCATCGCACCGGGGTGAAATGCCGTGATTTGATTGTTGTCCTTGTCGGTCATGATCATGGCCTGAGCGGTGTAGCCGTCACTGACTTGTTGAACCCATTGGGTGCTGATCTTGAGCCCCTTCAAGCGCTCCAAGTACACTCCACCGTCTTGCCCCAAAGTGGCCATGGGCACGGGCTCACCACCCAAGAGCTTGAGGCTGTAGGCAATGTTGCCCGCACACCCCCCAAAGTCCCGCTTGAGGGTGGGGACCAAAAAAGAGACATTGAGGATGTGCAACTGATCGGGCAAGATCTGTTCGGAAAACCGACCCTCAAAATTCATGATGGTGTCAAAGGCAAAGGATCCACAAATTAAAGAAGCCATGGCGTTGTTGAGGTAAAAGTTGAGTTAAAAAAAATGGACTGAAAAAACGCGGTCTCTGGATAACAAGAAGACGATGTTCAAAAAAGGGGGTCAAGGCGGATCCACCAGCTCCACTCGGTAGCCGCTTGCGAGCCTTTGCGGAAGCGACTCGTTGATGAAGACGCTCACTCGCCAAGGCGTGAGGACACCGGGTTCTATGCCCTGGCTGGGCGCCTGGGGTGAGAAGTCAAAGGTTTGCTCAAAGACCGCCGCCTCTTGCTCATTGAGCACCACCAATTTAACCCCAGGAGCTGCAACGGGGTAGGTGTTGTGGTTTCTCAATTTGACGCTCAAGACATAGCGATGAGGCTGCTCAGGGTCGAGGTCCAAGGCGCTGCTCTCGATGCTGATGGCTTGTAAGTCCCGAGGCATCTCCAAGGCGCATGACAGGGGCTGACAAAAACTCGTCAAGGCGGGTTTGAGTTCGGGCCACATGGCCGCCAATACGTGGCGCGAGCGATAGATCTCCAAGACCGCCAGGCTCAACAAAGCAATGAGCACCAGCACGGTGATGAGTGCCGTGCGAAATGTCAGCAAGTGGCCTTGGGCGTGGGGTGCTGTTGTTGCATGGGCGCTGCTTGAGACCAGGTCCGGGCGGTCACGGCTGACCCCACTTGGACTCGCAAGCGAGGATGGTGACGCGCGATGGGTTGGATTGCTCAAGCGCTCTCCCCTGGGGTCGAGCGCCGCCGAACTTTCACGCTCGCGCTCGACACCCTGCGCGAACGGGGGATAGACATCGTCAGTGGGACTCAAACACGCCGGCGCAAAAAAGACCTGCTCACACGATCCACAACGCACCCACCCCTCGGCCGGGGCGAGATACTGCTCACCCATTTCGTAGCGGGTGTGGCAGCGAGGGCATTGGATGGATTCAATCCCCGCAGATGACGGGTGTGAAGCCTGTGGGTCAAGCAATTCGGGTGCAGACAAGGGTGTCTCGCTCGTGTGGGGGCTCATCAGCAAAAGTTGGGCTTGAGGCTTGTGGCTTGTGGTGCGGTGGGCGTGGGGCTTGAGTTCTTGGCTCGTTACACATCAAAAAGAGAGGGCTGGGCGGTGGCGGCAACAATCCGCCTGAACCAAGGCCTGCTTTGGTCCCTTCGAATGTTCCATGCCAGACTTGTCCCGACATGGCACGCATCATACTTGAATCACGCCTGGCTTTACCTCAGGCGCGATGGCGTTGAGCCGCCACGCGAGAGCGAATCCAAGCGGCCTTAAAAGCGCGCACTCATCAATACCCAACCCTCTTGGGCATCGATCACTTGCAAGTCCGCGTAGGGCGCATACGCGGCATGGAGCTCTTCGGACTGACGCTCCAAAATTCCCGAGAGCACCAAAACCCCGCCAGGTCGCACGAGCGCTGCGAGCAACGGCGCCAAGACTTTCAAGGGGCTGGCCAAGATGTTGGCAAACACAGCGTCAAAGACACCGCTCGCCACATCGGGCAGACCGACCTCAATGGAGGCGGCCACACCGTTGTCTTGGGCATTTTGACGGGCGGATTCGACCGCTGCCTCATCGATGTCCACGGCTTGCACGTGTTGGCAGCCGTGCAGTGCCGCGGCAATGGCCAAAATACCCGAGCCACACCCGTAGTCCATGACGCGCTGGTGATCAAATTGCTGGCGACTGCACCAGCTCAAACACATGCGTGTGGTGGGATGGGTGCCCGTGCCAAACGCCAAACCCGGATCGAGTCGAATGACTTTTTGCGCCGCTTGTGGCACCTCAGACCAACTGGGCACAATCCAGAAGTCTGGGGTAATGCCCACCGGTTGAAACTGCGACTGGGTCAAGCGCACCCAGTCTTGGTCCTCGACGGTCTTCATCGCGTGGAGTTGCCAGCCCTGGGACTCCTCGAGATCAAGGGGCCCATCGAGTTCGCGTAAAGCTCCCAAGGCTTGTTGTGCACTCGCCTCATCCTCAAAGAGACACAGCACTTTGGAGCTCTCCCACGCGGCAACAGCGATCACACTGCCGGGCTCACCAAAGAGTGCCTTTTCTTGCTCGGTGTTGGCCTGGGCGTCTTCCACGCTCACGCTGAGCGCGCCCAAGTCAAGCAAGGCATCGCTCAAGCCTTCCACCAAGGACTGGGGCGCCAAAAGTTGGAGTTCAATCATGCGCGTTTTTTAAGCCAAGCTTCTAAGTAATGAATGTTGGTGCCGCCTTGGATGAACTGGGGATCCATCATGACCTCTCGGTGCAAGGCCACATTGGTGGAGATCCCCTCGACCACCATCTCCGACAAGGCGGTTCGCATTCTTGCCAACGCGTGTTCTCGGGTGTCGCCGTGCACGATGATTTTTCCAATCATGCTGTCGTAGTAGGGCGGCACCATGTAGTTGGTATAAGCGTGCGAGTCCACCCGAACACCCGGACCGCCTGGGGCATGCCAAGTGGTGATGCGCCCTGGAGACGGGGTGAATTTGAAGGGGTCTTCCGCATTGATGCGACACTCAATCGAGTGACCTTTGAACTCCACTTGTTTTTGCGTCAAGGAGAGTTTTTCACCGGCGGCGATGCGGATTTGCTGCTGCACAATGTCCACATGGGTGATGTACTCCGTCACCGGGTGTTCAACTTGAACACGCGTGTTCATTTCAATGAAATAAAACTCGCCGTTTTCATACAAAAATTCAAACGTACCGGCACCCCGGTAGTTGATGCGCTTGCAAGCGGCCACGCAGCGTTCGCCAATTTTTTCGATGAGTTTTCTGGGAATATGCGGCGCGGGTGCCTCTTCAATCACCTTTTGGTGGCGGCGCTGCATGGAGCAATCGCGCTCACCGAGGTAAATCGCATTCTTGTGCTGATCGGCCAAAATCTGGATTTCAATGTGCCTGGGGTTTTGCAGGTACTTTTCCATGTAGACCGCGGCATTGCCAAAGGCAGCGCCCGCCTCGGACTTGGTGGTTTGCACCGCTTGCACCAAGGACTCTTCGTCGTAGACCACGCGCATGCCGCGGCCACCGCCCCCACCTGCCGCCTTGATGATCACGGGGTAGCCCACCGCCTTGGCCACTTTGCGCATTTGCACTGGGTCGCTCGAGAGCTCGCCTTCGGAGCCTGGGACACAAGGCACCCCCGCTTTGATCATGGCTTGTTTGGCCGCGACCTTGTCGCCCATGATTCGAATGGACTCGGGTGTGGGTCCGATGAATTGAAAACCGCTTTTCTCCACCCGCTCGGCAAAATCGGCGTTTTCACTTAAAAAACCGTAACCCGGATGGATGGCCTGCACGTCGGTCACCTCGGCGGCGGCGATGATGGAGGGCATGCTCAAATAGCTTTGCGCAGAGGCCGCCGGCCCAATGCACACCGCCTCTTCGGCCAACTTCACGTATTTGGCCTCCCGATCGGCTTCGGAATACACCACCACGGCCTTCACACCCAGTTCTCGACAAGCACGCTGGATGCGCAGGGCAATCTCGCCACGGTTGGCGATCAGTATCTTTTTAAACATGAAGCGCCCCTTTACTCAATCGCAAACAAAGGACTGCCGTATTCGACAGCCTGAGCGTTTTGAGCAAAAATTTGGGTGATGGTGCCACTCTTATCGGCTTCAATTTCATTGAGAATTTTCATGGCCTCGACAATACAGATGGTATCCCCCTCATTGACCACCGAGCCCACCTCCACAAAGGCTTTGGACTCGGGAGAGGCGGAGCGGTAAAATGTGCCGACCATGGGGGATTTGACGGTGTGGGACGTGCTCGCGGCAGTCTCCACCACTGGAGGAACACTGGGCACCACCACAGCGGGGCTCTCGAGTGGGGACAAGGTCAGTGGCACCACACCCGAAGAAACACCTGAGGGTATATACTGGGCACCAACACTTTTGACGATTCTCACCTTGCCCTCGGGCTCCGTGATCTCCAATTCAGCCACATTGGACTCAGAGACCAAATCGATCAAAGTTTTAAGTTTTCTCAAATCCATAAAAATACGTTATTTCAAGCTAAAGAAGCCTTAATTTACACCAAATCGGCTTAAAAAGCACTAAAAATTTATTTTTTATTTAGCCGCTGATTGGGGTAAGGGTGACTCCAGCTCAATGCCTTGGTGCCACCCACCCATGCAGACCATCGATTCATCCAACACCTTAGGCCTCGTTGAGCCCATTTTAATGTTAATTGAGCACCATTGACATCAATTGGAAGTCATCTACCGTAAAACCCGCGATCAAGCCCACTGCCATTGAGCGATATCGGCCTCGTGCAAACGACCCAAGTGGCGATGAAGCAATTCCCCATGGGCGCCCAGCACCAAGGTGAACGGCAGGCCGCCTTGCTCATCACCCAAGTTTTTGCTCAACTCCGGACCGACCAAACCGGCCAGTCCAATCGGATAACTCACCGGACGTTGCGACAAAAAATGCGCGACGGCACTGGGTTGATCGATGGCCAAACCCAGCACTTGAACACCTTTGGCAGCATTTTGCTTGTAATAAGCGTCCAATAAGGGCATTTCAGCGATACAGGGCTGGCACCAGGTTGCCCAAAAATTAAGCACCAGGGGTCTGGCCTTAAAACTCGACATGGCCAAAGGGGGGCCGTTGGGCTGATCGAAGCTGGCGGACCACAAGGCGTTTTGAGCCGCCTCGGACAAGGAACCCACACCCGAAAAACCGCCTTTTCGCAGCCAAGTGTTGACACCCCAACCCGCCGCGCTGGCAACAAGCGCCACACCCAGTCCGGCCAAAACGCTGGTGCGACGGCTCCAAACCTGGGGCTCATTCGAGGCTGAAGGGTGGGGGGTCTCTTCGTTCATGGGGGCATCTTACTCCAGCATGCGAAGAAGGGCTTGCTCGTCGCCCCGCAAAGAACCCATTTGGGAGTCGGCTTTGAGGGCACCGCGGATGTCATCGAGGTCATAAATCATCAAATGCACACCCACATACCGCGACAAGGCCGCTGACTGGACGTTCAAACTCAGGGCATCAACGTCCTCGCCCTTGAAGCCGCGCACGCGCGTGACTTGGTAGCGCAGACCTTGATTGATGAGCTCAATTTCAGCACTTTTGGGGTCATCGCAAAAAAGTTGCAGGTAAATATCCGAGTGCTCGCTGGCCGTTCCCCGCCAAACAGCGCCCGAGAGGTGGGGCCGAAACTCGCGCAAGCGCCCCATCCACACCAGCGCCAATCCCCTCAAGTGCTGCAACTGCTCGGCTTGCTCTTGGGCACAAAAGATGTCGATGTACTCCCTCACCGCCGCTTCCACCAACGCGTTGCTGGGCAAGGCCGTGCGAGGACCCAGCCCCAGACGCTTCAACGCTTGGCGCTTGGCGTCTCGGTACTCCAAGCCCTCTTGAACCACCAGGGGAGCGGCCGTTTGGGCGATCAATTCATCGTGTTCGTTTTTCACCCTGCGTATTGTGCACAACTTTGAGGGCAAAAGAGCACACGCGAGCACTGGCGCCATGGCGTGAGCAGTCACGTCTAAAATAGTGCGCATGCACATCCACATCTTAGGCATTTGCGGCACCTTCATGGGCGGCTTGGCCGCCTTGGCCAAGGCGAGCGGCCACCGCGTCACCGGTTGCGACCAAGGGGTCTATCCACCCATGAGCGATCAGCTCGAAGCCCTGGGCATTGAGCTCACCACGGGCTTTGGCAACGAGCAACTCGCCCTCAAGCCCGATCTCTTTGTCGTGGGCAATGTGGTGTCGCGCCAAAAGAGCCCAGAGGGCGCGGCCAAATACCCCTTGATGGAGTCCATTTTGGAGTTGGGGCTGCCCTATATGAGCGGTCCGCAGTGGCTCAGTGAACACCTCTTGCACGCAAGCGGTCATGAGTTTCACGTGCTCGCGGTGGCCGGCACCCACGGTAAAACCACCACAAGCTCCATGCTCGCTTGGATCCTCGAGCACGCTGGACTCCAACCCGGCTACTTGATTGGCGGCGTGCCGCTGAATTTCAACACCTCGGCACGACTGCCAGGCAAGACCGACAAGACGCGAAGACCCCTCTTTGTGATCGAAGCCGATGAATACGACACGGCGTTTTTTGACAAACGCAGCAAGTTCGTTCACTACCGCCCTCGCACCGTGATTTTGAACAACCTCGAGTTTGACCACGCCGACATCTTTGATGATCTGCAGGCCATTGAGCGTCAATTCCACCACCTGGTGCGAACTGTACCGGCTTTAGGTCGTCTCATCGTCAACGCCCAAGAGCGCAGTCTGCAGCGCGTGATTGGCATGGGCTGCTGGAGCGAGTGCGAAGGGTTTGCACTCGATGGCCATCAGCCCCAAGAGGGTGACACCTTTGCCGTGAATTGGCTGCTCTCGGGGCCTGCCGAGGACTTTGAAGTGTGGCATGAGCGCAAACTCCTGGGGCGGCTTCGCTGGTCCATCACTGGCGTGCACAACCAGATGAACGCCTTGGCCGCCATCGCGGCGGCCCACCACGTGGGGGTGAGCGTGGAGGAAAGCATCCTGGCTCTCGAGCAGTTTCAAAACGTGCGTCGTCGCATGGAGCTCAAAGGCCAAGTCGCCTTGAGCGCCAGCACGAGCAGCATCTTGGCATCGAGCGAGCGCCCACCACTGGTGAGTGTCTACGACGATTTTGCCCACCACCCCACTGCCATCCAAACCACCTTGGAAGGCTTGCGGCGCCAATTGGGAGATGAAGCGCGGATTTTGTGCGTGTTTGAGCCGCGCAGCAACACCATGAAGCTCGGTAGCATGAAGGCCCTATTGCCCATGGCCTTGCAAGCCGCCAATTTGAGCTTTTGTCACACCCAGGGACTCGACTGGAACGCGCAAGAAGCGCTCGCCCCCTTGGGTGAGCGGGCGATGTGCGCCAACCATATTGAGGCCTTGGTTGAGCTCGTCGCCTCTAAGACCCAAGCCGGGGATCACATCGTGTGCATGAGCAATGGTGGGTTTGGTGGGATACACGCCAAATTGTTGTCTCGCTTGGCAGGCCACGCGCCCTAAAGCACGCGAGGCCACTCGGGCGAGATCCACTCAAGCGGTTTTACGCCTGGCCTTGACGGCGGAGGACAAAACCCCCAAACAAGCCAGCGAGTCCTCCCAACCCAAGCATGGGTCGGTGATGCTCTGTCCGTACGTCAAGGCACTCACCTTGTCTTTGCCCGGGGTGAATTTTTGTGCTCCCTCGAGCAAATGACTCTCGAGCATCACCCCAAAAATATGCGCTGACCCACTGGCCAATTGCTGGGCAATGTCAGCCACCACGTCTTTTTGTTTTTCAAACTGCTTGCTGGCATTCGCGTGCGAGCAGTCCACCATCAAGTTCGTGGACAAGTGCGCCTTGGCCAGCTCTGCACAAGCCTCTTGGACACTTTGCGCGTCATAGTTGGGCTTCTTGCCACCGCGCAAAATCACATGACAATCCGAGTTGCCCTGGGTTTGCACGATCGCGACTTGGCCGTTTTTGTGCACCGACAAAAAGTGATGCCCACGCGCGGCAGCTTGAATGGCGTCGGTGGCGATTTTGATGTTGCCATCGGTCCCGTTTTTGAACCCGATGGGAGCCGAGATGCCCGAGGCCAACTCACGGTGCACTTGGCTCTCGGTGGTTCTCGCACCAATCGCCCCCCAAGAGATCAAGTCGCCAATGTACTGCGGCGAAATCACATCCAAGAATTCACTGCCCGCGGGCAGCCCCAAGCGGTTGATCTCAATCAAGAGCTGGCGCGCAATCCTCAAGCCCTCGTCAATGCGATAACTCTCATCCAAATACGGGTCATTGATGAGACCCTTCCAGCCCACCGTGGTGCGAGGCTTCTCAAAATACACCCGCATCACCACCTCCAAGGTCCCCGCGAACTCAGCGCGTGCATGGACCAAGCGGCGGGCATACTCCAGAGCCGCCGCTGGATCATTGATCGAACACGGCCCCATCACCACCAGCAAGCGGTCATCCTGAGCGGCCATGATGCGGTGAATGGCGTGGCGCGTTTTGGCAATCAGGGCTTCAACCGGGGTGCCTTGGATGGGGAAGAAACGAATCAAGTGCTCGGGCGGGGGGAGCACCGTGATGTCTTTGATGCGCTGGTCATCCGTTTGGCTGGTTTTTTCGGCACCCATGGGCAGCGAGTGAGATGGTACTTTGGCATTCATGAACGTGAACTCTCCGTAAAAATGACCCGCCAACAAGCCGTGACTGTGGCAGCCCCAAAACAAAAACCGCCCTCAAGGGGCGGCTGGTGTGAATTTAAATCGAGATGGATTCGTTCAAACTCTCTGAGCCGCCCCAGGGGCAGTGAGAAAGTTCTTAAAAAATCCAAACTGTAAAAAATTCTTCATGATCAAAATATATCACAAAATGTGAGACCGTCAAGACCCTGCATAGACCCGCAAAGCCTGGTGAGGTGAGGTTTGGAGCGGCGAGGCATTGGGTCCGGCCTCAAGCCGTGCCGCCCACTGTCAAGCCTTCAATGCGCAACGTGGGCTGACCCACACCCACGGGGACACTTTGGCCTTCCTTGCCACACGTCCCCACCCCTGAGTCCAGGTGCAAATCTGAACCAATCATGCTCACCCGGGTGAGCGCATCGGGGCCGTTGCCCACCAAGGTCGCACCCTTGACCGGGTAGAGCAATTTGCCGTTCTCAACCCACCACGCTTGACTGGTGGAAAACACAAATTTACCCGAGGTGATGTCGACCTGGCCCCCTCCAAAATTGCTGGCATAAAGACCGCGCTTTAAGCTGCCGATGATCTCGGCGGGGTCCCGCTCACCGCCCAGCATATACGTGTTGGTCATCCTGGGCATGGGCAAATGCGCATAGCTCTCGCGCCTGCCGTTGCCCGTGGGCTTGACCCCCATGAGTCTTGCGTTCATGGTGTCTTGGATGTAGCCTTGCAAAATGCCGTCTTCGATCAAGACATTGCGCTGACTCACCTCGCCCTCATCGTCCACGTTCAAGGACCCACGACGGTGTGCCAGTGTGCCATCATCGAGCACCGTGACGCCCTTGGCGGCGACCCGCTTGCCGATGCGACCACTAAAGGCACTCGAGCCCTTGCGGTTGAAGTCTCCCTCCAGGCCGTGTCCAATCGCTTCGTGCAGCAAAATACCGGGCCAGCCTGGCCCCAACACCACGGGCATTTCCCCAGCCGGTGCCGCTCGGGCCTCCAAATTGGTGAGGCCACACTGCACCGCTTCGCTGGCAAAAGTCTGCAGCAGTGCGTCATCAAAATAGGCCAAACCAAAGCGCCCACCACCACCGCTCGAGCCCGTTTCTCTTCGACCGTTTTGCTCCACAATCACCGTGACATTCAAACGCACCAAGGGTCGAATATCGGCCGCTCTCACCCCGTTGGCCCGCGCCACCAGCACCACATCGTGCTCCATGGACAAACTCGCCATCACTTGCACGACCCGAGTGTCTTGGGCACGCGCCATGCCCTCGATCTTTTCAAGCAACTGCACCTTGGCCGTGCTGTCCATGCTGGCAATGGGGTCCTCCACGCCATAAAGACGCCGGGCCGCGGGCATTTTGCCGCGCGGCACCTTCTGGCGCCCCTGGCTCAAAGCGGCGGTGATGGAGCGCACCGTGTGCGCGGCATCCAAAAGACTCGCCCAGGAAATGTCGTCGGAGTAAGCAAAGGCGGTTTTTTCACCACTCACAGCCCTCACCCCCACCCCTTGGTCGATGCTGAAGGAGCCGGTTTTGACGATGCCCTCTTCCAAACTCCAACCCTCAGAGCGGGTGGTCTGAAAATACAAATCGGCGTCATCGACTTGGTGCTGGGTGATCTCGGCCAAGGCGCGCTGCAGGTGGCTTTCATCCAAACCAAACGGCGCGAGCAAGACGTCATGCGCAACGCGTTGGCGCGCTTGTGAAGCCGAGGCCGAAGGCTGGCTGTCTTTGAGCGCTTGCCCTGGCGACAAGGGTGAGGAAAGACCCGCATCGAGCCCCAGAGCTGGATCGGGGGTCGTGGCGGCGAAGAGGGAGGAGTTGGGGTGCATCATGCTTGCATTGTAGGGTCTCTCCCCACCCGGGGAGCCGATGCCCCTGAGAATGCCCACCCGCGGACACAGGGGCTTTGTGCGTCGCATCCTCAGGGCTTGAGGCTCAGGCACACCGGTTCAAGACTGCACCAACTGCTTGGCCTTGGAGACCGACATCAAAATGCCCAAACCAAAGCCCAAGGTGACCATGGCCGTGCCGCCATAGCTGATGAACGGCAGGGGGACCCCCACCACCGGCAATATCCCACTCACCATGGCCATGTTCACAAAGGCGTAGGTGAAAAAGATGAGGGTGATGCTGCCCGCCAGCAGTCGGCTAAAGAGGGTGGGCCCGTCTAGAGCAATGCTCAAGCCGCGCAGAATCAAAAAGACAAAGCCCACAATCAACAATATCGCCCCAAAGAGACCAAACTCCTCGGCATATGAGGCAAACACAAAGTCGGTGGCATGCTCAGGAATGAAATCCAAATGGGTTTGGGTGCCTTGCAAGAAGCCTTTGCCGAAAATCCCCCCCGAGCCGATCGCAATCATGCCTTGAATGATGTGAAAGCCCTTGCCCAAGGGGTCGCGCGAGGGATCCAAAAGCGTGCAAATGCGCTGCTGCTGGTAGTCCCTGAGCAGCGGCCAGTGAAATTGGTCATCACACAAGGTGGGCTCCAAGATCACCAGGGCCAAAATGAGCCCCAAAAAAATCACGACCGGCGGCACAATCAAGCGCCAACTCAAACCGGCAAAGAAAATCACATAAAAGCCCGCGGACAGCACCAAAATGGCGGTACCCAAGTCAGGCTGCTTCACAATCAAACCCACGGGGACCATCAGCAAAACGCTCGCCACCAAAAAGTCCAAGGGGCGCAACTGCCCCTCGCGCTTTTGAAACCACCACGACAGCATCAAGGGCATGGCGATTTTCAAGATCTCACTGGGCTGGATCACCACCCCCACATAAAGCCAGCGTTTGGCGCCTTTTTTCGTGAGACCAAAAACCGCCACGGCAATCAACAAGGCCACTCCCACTGTGTACAAGGGCAGCGCAAAAGCCATCAAGCGGTGAGGTGGAATTTGGGCCACCATGAACATGATGAGACAAGCCAAGACCATGTTGCGGCCATGGTCCACAAAGCGCCCATCGGATCCCCCCCCCGAAGAGTACATGGTGAGCATGCCCGCACTGGCGAGCAAAAACACCGCCACCAACAAGGGCCCATCCAGGCCTTGGAGCATGAATTTCATCCGTTGAAACGGGTTGGGTTCTTCCAAAATAATCGGCATGGCTCGTATTATCCACGGCAAGTGAGCAGCATGCTCAGGATTTTTTATGGCTTTCTCAGTCTTGGGTGCATTCAGTCCATGGGACAATGGCGCCCATGTATGCAATCTTTGAAGACGCGGGCAAATACGCCAGCGGCAAAATCCTCTCCAGCACCGACACCTCGGCCCAAATTGAGCTCGAAACGGGCAAACGCGTCAAGGTCAAATCCGCCTTGCTGCTGCTGCAGTTCGAGTCCCCTGCCCCAGCCGTGTTGTGGCAAGCAGCTCAAGCCGCGCGCGCCAGCATGGAGACCGAACTCGCCTATGAGTTTGCCCAAGACGAGGAGTTTGACTTCATTGAACTGGCCAAGGATTACTTCTCAAGCGACGCGAGCTTGGCCCAACAACTCGCCAGCCTCTTCCTCCTCTTTGACGCCCCGCATTACTTTCGCCGTCTGGGAAAGGGCCGATTTAAAAAAGCCGCCCCCGAAGTGGTGGCCTTGGCACTCGCTGCCCTTGAGAAAAAACGCCTCTTGCAAGCCCAAACCGACCAATGGGCCCAGGACTTGGCCGCGGGCCGCTGCCCCGAGCCTATCCGTGCACAGCTCTACAAAATCCTCTTCAAACCCGATAAAAACGCAGCCGAATACAAAGCCGTGGTGCAAGCCTCGCACGCCGCGCAACAGCCCCCCTTGGTGCTGCTGCAAAAGGCCAACGCCATCGGCTCAGCCCATGAATTTCATTGGCAGCGCTTTTTGTTTGACCAGTTCCCCAAGGGCGTGCAGTTTGCCCCAGCCGTCCTCGGCTTTACCCCCCCTGCCTCGTGTTTTGAAGGTCTCGAGCGAGCCACTGAGCCCCAGACCTTGACCCCAGAAGGCTCTCCAAGAGACGTCCAGGCCTTCTCCATTGATGACTCGATGACCACCGAGATCGATGACGCCTTGTCGCTCAGTGGTTTGGGCACCGGGGTGGTGACACTCGGGATTCACATTGCCGCCCCCGCCTTGGGCTTTCTGCCTGGGCACGCCATGGACCAGATGGCGCGCGAGCGGCTCTCCACGGTCTACATGCCCGGGCAAAAAGTCACCATGCTGCCCAAAGCCGTGGTCGAGGCCTTCACCTTGAAAGCCGGCCAGCACTGCGCGGCCGTCTCCTTGTATGTGGTGATCGATGAAGCGACACTGCAGACCCAGCGTACCTTCTCGCGCGTGGAGCACGTGTTCATCAGCGCCAATTTGCGCTACGACCGCTTGGAGCCCTGGATCAACACCGCGTGGCTAGAGGCCCCCCAAGCGCCTGAGGGCGAGCTCAACCCACCCCACGAGCTTTTGCCCATCGAGCACGCCCATGCCAAGCTGTCTTTTTTGTACCGCTTGGCCTTGAAACTCAAAGCTGCTCGCGAAGTCGTGCGCGGCAAACCCGAGAGATTCAATCAACCGGATTACCAATTCAAACTCGAGCCGGTGGCCCCAGGCGACGCTCTCATGGCCTTGGCCCCCGACGCTGAGCAGGCCGCTCCAAGCGGCGAGGAGCGGGTGTCCATCACCCAGCGGGTGAGAGGCAGTGGGCTCGACTTGATCGTGGCCGAGAGCATGATTTTGGCCAATTCAACCTGGGGTCAATGGCTCAGCGAATTGGGCGTGCCCGGTATTTACCGCTCGCAGCAAAGCATGCTGCCTGGGGTCAAAGTCAGGATGGGCACCAAGGCGCTTGCGCATGCGGGCATTGGGGTGGCGAGCTACGCTTGGAGCACCTCACCGCTGCGGCGCTACACCGATTTGGTCAACCAGTGGCAAATTGTGGCGTGTGTGCGCCACGGCAACACGGCGGCGCTGGCCGCCCCCTTCAAGCCCAAAGACACAGAACTCTTTGCCATCATCTCGTCCTTTGAGTCCGCCTACAGCGCCTACAACAGCCACCAACAAAGCATGGAACGCTTTTGGACCTTGAAGTATGTGCTACAAGAAGGCATCACCGAATCGGTGGCGAGCATCATCAAAGCGATCCCAGGCTTTCCGGTCTTGGCGCGCCTTGACCAGCTCCCACTGGTGGTCACGCTCACCACCGCCAAAACCCTCAACCGCGGCGAGCGCGTGCTCTTGAAATTGGACGGCATCGACTTGATTGCCCTCGATATCAAAGCCCAGTACTTGAGCACGCTCGAAGACCCCTCAGAGCGTGATGGTACGCTGGGGGCCTGGAGCGACAATGCGCTCAAGACCCAGGGCGCGAGCACGGCTGAGCAAGACCGCCCCATGGACGGCGGCGAGGACCTCGATGAGATGGAGGACATGGCCGCCATGGCCGGCCCCTTGAGCTTGGCGCTGGAGCTCGGTGAGCCCACCGAGGGCGATGGGGCGCTAACGAGCGTCCCCTCTGGCGAATCGGACCCATCTCCCCATGCTGGCGTCCCGAGCAAGTCTGCTGCAACTCAGGACTGAGGACAAAGGAGCAAGACCATGGCTTTCACGCCAAGCTTCTCTTTGACACGCTTTGGTGGCCTTGCCAGACCCTGGCCGAGCGTGCCCTTTAAAACCGCTTTGGGCTTGTCCCTGGGCACCCACGTGTTGATGCTGTGCACAGGCCTAGGACTTTGGGCCAGCCAAGAGCGGGTGGTCAAAGGAGCACCCATTCAAATCGTCTTGGTCAACACCCACGCGCAGATGGAGTCCAACGAGCGCGCTCAAGCCTTGGCGCAAACCACCTTGCTCGGTGGCGGGGACTTGCTGAGCAAGTCCCTCGCGTCGTCTCCCACCGAACGTGTGCCACAAATGCGCATGGGCACAGACCACGCCCCCAGCCAAGAGCAGATCAAACGCTTGCAAGCACAAGAGCGCGCTTTGGTCACGAGTCTGCGCGAGCAACTCGATCAAGCACCCGCTTTTTGGGAGCGCGCACCCACCCAAGCCCAAGAAGAAAAGCGCCAAGCCTTGCTCAAATGGTTGGGGCAAATCCAAGAGCGCATTCTAGAGCAAAACGCCAGGCCCAAGCGCCGCTACCTCTCGCCATCGACCAAAGAGGTGAACTACGCCCAGTACTACGTGAGTGTCAAAAGCAAGATTGAGTCCACAGGCACGCGCTTTTTTCCCCAAGTGGCTGGCCGCAAGTTGTATGGCACACTCACCATGATGATGAGCATCAACGCCGCGGGCGAGGTCGTGCAAAGCGAGGTCTTGCAAAGCTCGGGCTCTGGCGAGCTTGACAAACGCGCCTTGGCCATCGTGCGCCGAGGCGCTCCCTATGGCGAGTTTCCAAGCAGCGTGCGCCGCGATGCCGATGAGTTGGCCATTGTCAGTGTGTTTCACTTCACCCCAGACGGTTTGGTGAGCAAAGAGTTCGTGGACGAATGAGGATGAAACCCAAGTCGCCGCTTCACCGTTTGGGCTTAGAGCTCAGGCGCCTGGTGAACATCTTAGCTTGCGCGGTCTTTTTGCTCGAGTTGTTTTTTCTGAGCAACATCGTCTTGATGCGTTGGGTCGACCCGCAGTCCACCACTTTTGAGCGCAGCGAGATGGCTCGATTGGCTAGCCAAGCACGCCCCATGACCTGGTCAGAGCAGTGGGTGCCCTATGACAAGATCTCCATTCACCTCAAACGCGCGGTGATCATCTCGGAAGACGATTTATTTGCCCGCCACGATGGGGTTCAATGGGCGGCCATTGAACGCGCTTGGCAAAAAAACCAATCCCAGCTTGAGCACGCGCACAATTTTGCCGCCCCACACCCGCTGCACATCGTTGGCGGCTCCACCATTACCCAGCAACTGGCCAAAAACCTGTTCTTGAGCGGTGAGCGTGACTTTATTCGCAAAGGCCAAGAGCTCTTGATCACCTTGGCGCTTGAGTGCGTGCTCAGCAAAAAACGCATTCTTGAAATTTATCTCAATCACGTCGAATGGGGTGAAGGGGTGTTTGGCGCGCAAGCGGCGAGCCTGCACTATTTCAGAAAACCAGCCTCTCAACTCACTGCGAGTGAAGCGGCCAGACTTGCGGTGATGCTGCCCAGACCCAAGTATTTTGAAAAGCTGCCCAATTCGCCCTACCTGCAAAACCGAGCGGAACAAATCACCGCGCGGGCCAACCAAGCGGTGCTGCCATGATGATCCTGGGCATTGATCCGGGGCTGCAATGCACGGGCTTTGGGGTGATCGAGGCCCAGGCCCAGCGCCTGCGCTATGTGGCGAGTGGCACCATCAAAACCACCCACTTGCCCACCCAGGATTTGCCCCAGCGCATCAAAGCGATTTTTGATGGGGTGAGCCAAGTCGCTCAGCAGTACCAAGTCGATCAAAGCGCCATTGAGATCGTGTTTGTCAACAACAACCCCAAGTCGAGCTTGCTGCTTGGCCAAGCGCGTGGGGCATGCTTGAGTGCCTTGGTGTATCACGACTTACCCGTGACCGAATACACCGCACTGCAGATGAAAAAATCCATCGCTGGGCACGGCAAAGCACAAAAAGCGCAGGTGCAAGAAATGGTCAAACGCTTGTTGAACTTGGACCGCTTACCCGGCACGGATGCGGCCGACGCCTTGGGGCTGGCCATCACCCACGCCCAAGTGGCTTGGGTGCAGTCCCACACGGGACTGGCCACTCACTTGAGTGCGAGCAACACGGGTCACATCAAGAAAGGGCGCAGTCGATGAGCCGGGCGTGGTGGCTCGACTCGGTCTTATTGAAAACTTCTCCCTGAAGATCTCCCCTCTGGGCCTGAGCCGCTCACTCAAGTCTTCAGCGTCAAGCCGCCAACATCATCAACTCTCACCAGGCACTGGCCAGTTCAGCCAAGCCTTTGGGGGCCTTTTTATCGTCCTCAAAGCTCACCCATTCATAGGACTCGGGGCTGGCCAGCAAGGCGCGCAGCAACTCATTGTTCAGGGCATGGCCTGAACGAAAAGCACTGTAAGAGGCCATCAAGGGATTGCCCAGAATGTACAAGTCCCCCATCGCGTCAAGAATCTTGTGTTTGACAAACTCGTCGTCGTAGCGCAAACCCTCCGCATTGAGCACGCGGTAGTCGTCCATCACGATGGCGTTGTCAAGACCCCCACCCAGGGCCAAGCCGTTGGCGCGCATCATCTCCACATCTTTGGTAAAGCCAAAGGTTCTGGCCCGAGCAATGTCTTGCGCGTAGCGACCCGACTCCATGTCAAAGACCACCCGCTGTCCGGTCGAGTCCACCGCGGGGTGCTGAAAATCAATCTCAAAACTCAAACGAAACCCATGGTAGGGTGAGAGACTGGCCCATTTCTCACTCGCACCTGAGCCATGGCGGACTTGAACTTCTTTTAAAACACGCAATATTTTCTTGGGCGCGTTTTGCAGCTCAATGCCCGCAGACTGGAGCAAAAACACAAAGGAAGCCGCTGAGCCATCCAAAATCGGCACCTCCTCGGCAGAGATGTCCACATACAAATTGTCAATCCCCAGACCACTGAGCGCCGACATCAAATGCTCAATCGTGTGCACCTTCACGTCACCATTGGAGATGGTCGAGGCCAGTCGGGTGTCGCTCACACTGGAGGCTCTCACGACGATGTCGACCGGTTGGGGCAAATCAATTCGGCGAAACACGATGCCGGTGTTGGCCTGCGCTGGGCGCAGGACCAACTCCACACGCTCACCGCTGTGAAGACCGACCCCCACTGCGCGGGTCATGGAACGAAGGGTTCTTTGTTTTAACACAGTCGCCATTTTACTCCCCCCCCAGTGCCCTTGGGAGAAGCCTTGGCTGAGACAAACGCGCCCAATCGCTGGCGCTCAAAGGGCTGCCAGACCTCAGCCAAGGGAGGATCTCAATCCGCTTGTTTTCTTAAAAAAGCGGGGATTTCAAAGTCGTCCATGCCACCCGAGGCCAAAGCATCCACCTTGGCCGCGGCTTGAACGCGGTTGGTGCGCCAAACGCTTGGGACAGCCATGTCGGTGTAATTGGGCTGCACGGGCGTTCTGGCCGCCGGTTGGCTCGCTGGCGGTGGGCTAGTGGGCGTCATGCTGGCTGCTGGCGCGCTCACTTGCACCTCAGCGCGAGGCGCCTGCGAGGGCTCAGGCGCACTGGGCGCCAAAAACGTGGGCACGGGCATGTCTTGCACGGTACTTGGCGCGCTGTGGGCGGGCGGCATCGGTGCGAAGGCATGGGGCAAGATGGCAGGCGGCTGAGCGAGCATGGGGTGCGGGGTGTAGTGCGGCTGGACCATCAGGGGAGCGTTGTCGGTGCCGGTGCGGATGACCTGCAGATTTTGCGCTTGGCGCTTGCCAGGCGACGACAAGCCCGTTGCCACCACGGTCACTCGGATTTCGTCTCCCAAAGCGTCGTCATAAGCGGTGCCGTAAATCACATGGGCATCGTTGGACGCATAGGCACGGATGGTATTCATGGCTTCACGCGACTCGGACAACTTCAACGCGCCCTTGGCAGCGGTGATCAACACCAGCACGCCTTTGGCGCCACTCATGTCAATGCCCTCCAGGAGCGGGCACGCCACGGCTTGCTCGGCAGCAATGCGTGCACGGTCTGGGCCGCAGGCGCTGGCCGTTCCCATCATCGCTTTGCCTTGCTCGCTCATGACGGTGCGCACGTCTTCAAAGTCCACGTTCACCAAGGCTTCCACATTGATGATCTCGGCAATGCCGCCCACCGAATTGCGCAGCACATCGTTGGCAAACGCAAAAGCCGCATCTTGCGAGACATCGTCGCCAAACACTTGCAACAACTTTTCATTGAGCACAATGATCAAGGAGTCAACGTTTTCTTCAAGCTCATTCAAGCCCGCCTCAGCGTGGCTCATGCGCCGTCCACCCTCCCACTCAAAGGGCTTGGTGACCACGCCCACGGTCAAGATGCCCATCTCGCGAGCAACGCGGGCCACCACGGGCGCCGCACCCGTGCCGGTGCCCCCGCCCAGGCCTGCCGTGATAAAGAGCATATTGCAGCCCTCCAAGGTCGCGCGGATGTCCTCAACGGCCGCCTCGGCCGCTTCACGACCGCGCTCAGGCTTGCTGCCAGCACCCAAGCCGGTGCTGCCAAGCTGGATGATTTTATCGGCCGAGCTCAATTTCAAAGCCTGTGCATCGGTGTTGGCGCAAATGAACTCCACCCCCCTCACACCACTTTTGATCATGTGCTCGACGGCGTTGCCACCACCACCACCCACACCAATCACTTTGATCTTGGTGCCCGCATTGAACTCTTGGACTTCAATCATTTCTATCGTCATAGTTAACTCCCATTCTCACGTTTTTTTGCAGTTGCTCGATTTGATGTTGTCTGTCAATTTGTTGTTCTATTTTTTTCTTGTTGTTTTTATTGTTTTGAATGTTTCACACCCGACTCCATCCGGTGCTCATCCGCTGCCAAAGCAGCCTGGTGGAGCGAGCGGCAAGTGCACTCCCCCGTGTAATTTAACGAAGGGGGTGGCAGACTGACCTTGCATGGCTTTGCTCATTAAAAGTTCCCCACAAACCAGTCTTTGACCGCACCAAACGCGGTCTTCATGGAGCCATTTTTTTGCGCCACTTTGAATCCTCTCAAGCGCCCCATGCGGGCCTCTTCCAACAAACCCATCACAGTCGCGGCTCGCGGCTGCGAGACCATGTCGGCCAAGGCGCCGGCGTAGTTGGGCACGCCTCGGCGAACTGGCTTTAAGAAGATGTCCTCGCCGAGCTCCACCATGCCGGGCATCAAGGCACATCCACCCGTGATCACGATCCCCGAGGAGAGCACCTCCTCAAACCCCGAGTCACGAATGACTTGCTGCACCAAGGCGTAAATCTCCTCCACGCGTGGCTCAATCACACCGGCCAGGGCTTGTCGGCTGAGCATGCGCGGTCCGCGGTCTCCTAGACCGGGCACCTCGACTTGAACCTCGGGGTCAGCGAGCAGCTGCTTGGCATAGCCCGACTCGACTTTGATGTCCTCGGCGTCTTTGGTGGGCGTTCTGAGCGCCATGGCAATGTCGCTCGTGATCAAGTCCCCAGCAATCGGAATCACCGCGGTGTGCCGAATGGCACCGCCCGTGAAAATCGCCACATCGGTGGTGCCCGCACCAATGTCCACCAGCGCCACACCCAATTCTTTTTCATCGTTGGTGAGCACCGATCGACTCGAGGCCAAGGGGTTGAGCATGAGCATGTCGACATCCAAGCCGCAGCGTCGCACACACTTCATGATGTTTTCTGCTGCACTTTGGGCGCCGGTCACAATGTGCACTTTGGCTTCCAGACGAATGCCACTCATGCCAATGGGCTCTTTGACATCTTGGCCATCGATCACAAACTCTTGCGGCTCAACGAGCAAGAGCCGCTGGTCGGTGGAGATGTTGATCGCCTTGGCGGTCTCGACCACGCGCGCCACATCGGGTGCGGTCACCTCTCTGTCCTTGACGGCGACCATGCCACTGGAATTGATGCCTCGAATGTGACTGCCCGTGATGCCGGTGTAGACCCGAGTGATTTTGCAGTCGGCCATCAACTCCGCCTCTTTCAAGGCTTGTTGAATGCTTTGCACCGTGGCATCGATATTGACCACCACGCCACGCTTTAAGCCACTGCTTTGCGACACACCCAGTCCCGCTATTTTGAGCTCACCGCCGGCGAGCACCTCGGCCACCACCACCATCACTTTGCTCGTACCGATGTCCAAACCGATCACCAAATCTTTGTACTCTTTTGCCATAATGACCTCTGACTTACCTCTTGAACATTTGCGAGTCCACGGTGGTGATCCCCTTCAAGCGAAGGGCATAACCATGATCGTGGCGTAAATCTGCAGACTCCAACGCACTGACTTGTCGGTCATAGCGAACACTCACCTGGGGCAAGGTTTTCGTAAAGTTGCTCACGCGAGCGACAATCTCGGCTGTCTCCCCACGCCCAATTTCCACCACCCCCCCATTGCTGAGCCGCGCACTCCAGCTGCCGCGCTCACTCAAATTGAACTCGCGCACATCGAGTCCCATTTTTTTAAACTCCGGGCGCACCTGCTCAAACACTTGCAGCACCAAGGTTGACTGGTTGTCGGGCCCATGCAACTTGGGCAGTCGCTCATCATCGACCTCTCCCCAATTGGCATCAAAGACCTCGCCTTGTTCATTGAGCAGTCGGCCCTCCCCCTCTTGACCCCAGTAGGCGGCGGGCTTGTGCTCTAGCAGTGAGACGCGAATGCGGTTGGGGAACTCTCGCTCGACCACTGCTTTTCTCACCCAGGGAATGGACTGGAAGGTTTGTTGAGCTCGCAGCAAATCGACGGTGAAAAAATTCCCTCGGATCTGTGGTGTGACATTGGCGCGAATGGTGACCGCATTGTTGTGCTCAACCTCGCCCGTCAAGGTCATGGCGGTGATGGAAAACATGGGCAAGCGAAGTAAGCCCCAGACCATGGCCCCCATCACCATCAAGGCAAAAACCGACAGCAATAGGCGAGTCATGTACTGCATGAGACGGATATCAAGCGCAATGGGCTCGGCCTCGAGCGGTCGATGGGTGCGAATGTGACGCGTCATGCTCGACCTCGCTCAAGTCCCACGGACTCGCTGGGTTGGGCCCGCTCGCCTGGGCTTGCCAGATGAGAGGCCGCCTGTGCGCCGAGCTTGGCCATGCTCAAGATCTTCAGGCACAAGGCCTCATAACTGAGCCCCTGAGCCTTGGCCGACATCGGCACCAAGGAGTGGCTGGTCATGCCCGGAGACGTGTTCATCTCCAGTAAGAATGGCCTGCGCCGCTCGTTGCACCACATCAAGTCTGCGCGCCCCCAGCCGCGACAACCCAAGGCCTGGTAGGCGGCCAGCGACAATGCTTGGACTTCGCGCTCAACGGCCTGAGGCAAACCACTTGGGCAGGCGTATTTCACCGCATCGGTGAAGTATTTGTTCTCAAAATCGTAGTCCCCTTCAGGCGCCATGATCTGCACCACCGGCAGCGCCGAGGCCTGCACGCCTTCGCCCAGCAAGGGGCAGGTGAGCTCAAGACCCGAGATGAACTGCTCGCACAGCACCTGGGGGTCATACTGCCGAGCGTTGATCACCGCGCGTTCAAATTCGGCCCCATCACTCACCCGGCTCACCCCAATGGAAGAACCCTCATGCGGGGGCTTGACGATCAAGGGGTAGCCCAACTGCGCGCCAATCGCGTCTAGCCGCTCACGCAAGGCCTTGGAGACTCGCAGCTCTTGACCAAAAGGGCTGTCAAAATCAGCCTCGCCCAGCACCACGCTGTCTGGCGTGCTCAGTCCCAAGGCTTGCCACACCCGCTTGGTCATCACTTTGTCCATCGCGAGCGCGGAGGCCATGACCCCTGAGCCGGTGTAGGGAATGCCCAGCACCTCCAGTGCACCTTGGACGGTACCGTCCTCGCCCAAGCGACCATGCAGCGCAATGAACGCATGGGTGTAGCCCTCGCTCACCAAGGCTTGCAAAGGCTCGCGGGCGGGATCGAAGGCGCTCGCTTTCACGCCAGCCGACTGCAAGGCCGCGAGCACGCCGTGTCCTGACAAGAGTGAGATTTCGCGCTCCATGGATTTGCCGCCCATGAGAACGGCAACCTTGTCCTGAGGGCCAAGACCGGGGGCCCAAACCTCTTGCGGTTGAACCGTCATGCGGCCTCCTTGGCCACTTGGGCCAACATCAAGGCGGGCACTTGTCCGATCGAGCCCGCGCCCATGCACATCACCACGTCGCCGTCTCGGGCGAGCTCCAACATCTGCTCACTGATGTCGTCGAGCGAATTCGACAAGGCCACTTGCTCAAAGCCTTGGATGCGCAAACTGCGCATCAAAGCGCGCGAATCGGCCGCCACAATCGGCGCCTCACCGGCCGCGTAAACGGGGGTCAAGCACACCCAATCGGCCAGTTGCAGCACCCTCACAAAGTCTTCAAAACAGTCGCGCGTGCGGGTGTAGCGGTGCGGCTGAAACGCGAGCAACAAGCGGCTTTTGGGAAAGGCGCCGCGAGCGGCCTCGAGCGTGGCACGCAACTCCACCGGATGGTGCCCGTAGTCCTCAATCAGGGTGAAACTTCCCCCCCCCTTGGCCCGAACTTGTCCGTGGTGCTGGAATCGACGGTCCACGCCTGTGAAGTTGTGCAGCGCAGCTTTGACGGCTTCGTCTGGGATATTGAGCTCGACCGCAATGGCAATGGCGGCCAAAGCGTTTCTGACGTTGTGCAGACCGGGCAAGTTCAAATCGATGGCCAAACTCGGCAAGGTGATGCCGTTGCTGCGCAAAACGGTGAACTGCATGCGCGTGCCCACGGCCACCACATCCACAGCGCGCACTTGCGCACCAGCACTCAGTCCATAGGTGGTGATGGGGCGACTCACCGACGACAAAATTGAGGTAACTGCGGGGTCGTCCACACACAGCACCGCGGCACCGTAAAACGGCATGCGGTGAAGAAACTCGATGAACGCGCCTTTGAGCTTCTCAAAATCATGCCCATAGGTCTGCATGTGGTCTTCATCGATATTGGTCACCACCGCCATGATGGGCAGTAAATTGAGAAACGATGCATCGGACTCATCCGCTTCGACGACGATGAACTCGCCCGATCCGAGCTTGGCATTGGCACCTGCGCTCTTGAGTCGGCCCCCAATCACAAAGGTGGGGTCCAAACCCGCTTGGGCCAAGACGCTCGTGACCAAACTCGTGGTGGTGGTCTTGCCGTGGGTGCCGGCAATGGCGATGCCGGTTTTCAAGCGCATCAACTCCGCGAGCATCACAGCTCTGGGCACCACGGGGATGAGCTTGGCGTGGGCTTGGATGACCTCAGGATTGTCCGCGGCCACGGCCGACGAAATCACCACGGCGTCAGCGCCAGCCAGGTGCTCAGGCGCGTGCCCGATATAGGTCTTGGCCCCCAAAGAGGCGAGTCGCTTGAGTGCGGCTGAATCGTTCAAGTCAGATCCCGACACTTCGTAGCCCAAATTCAACAACACCTCGGCAATGCCGCTCATGCCCGCACCACCGAGGCCGACAAAATGAATGTGATGGATGGCGTGCTTCATGCGCTCCTTTGCACCAGGTGTTCACACGCTTGGGTGAGGGTTTGAACGGCCTGCATTTGTCGCTGCGCGTGGGCTTTTTGCGCCATGGCCGCGAGACTCGCTCGGGTGAGCTCGCTCAGCAGTTGGGCCAGTCGATCGGGCGTCAAGACGTCTTGCTGAATCAACCAAGCCGCACCCGAATCCACCAAAAATTGCGCATTGCGCGTTTGGTGATCATCCACAGCGTGGGGGAAAGGCACCAAGAGCGACGCCACCCCAACGGCGGCAATCTCGGTGATGGTGCTCGCCCCGGCTCTGGAGATGATCAAATCAGCACGCGCCATCTCTGCCGCCATGTCATCAATGAAGGCGGTGACGCTCACCTGGCCTGCCAAGCCCAGTGCCGTGTAGCGCGCCTTCAAGGCTTCGATTTGTTTGGCCCCGCTTTGATGCGTGAGCAAAGGACGCTCGCACGCTGGCATCAACGCCAGTGCGGCCGGGACCAATTCATTCAAGGCTTGCGCGCCCAAACTGCCCCCCACCACCAAGACTCGCAAGGGGCCGCTGAATGCGTCGTAACGCACCTGAGGGCTGGCTTGTGTGTGGAAGGCTTCGCGCAGCGGGTTGCCAATCCACTCACCCTTGGCCAAGGCCTTGGGAAAAGCGCAATAGACCCGGGAGGTGAGCAAGGCCAAGAGGCGGTTGGCCATGCCCGCCACGGCGTTTTGTTCGTGCAAAACCAGCGGTTTGCCACACAACCAACTCGCCACTCCACCGGGGGCGGTCACATAGCCACCAAATCCAATCACCACTTGGGGTCGCAGCTGGCGAATCACCCCGATACTTTGAAGAACGGCCTGGGCTAGCCTGAAGGGGAGCAGGATCTGGGTGCGCCAGCCTTTGGCACGCACGCCTTTGAAGGAGACGGTGTGAAAGGCAACGCCCGCTTGGGGGACCAATTCACTCTCCATGCTTGGTGCGGGTGTGCCCAGCCAATCGACTTGCCAGCCGCCTTGTCCCAAGGCCTTGGCCAAGGCCAGGCCCGGAAAGATATGCCCGCCGGTGCCACCGGCCATGATGAGGGCCTTGGGGCTGATCGTGCGCATCGGGTGCATCGGGTGAATCGGATTCATCGGGCTCATAATCGCCCTCCGTGCATTTTGATGCGGTTTTCATAATCCACCCGCATCACCACCGCAATGGCGATCACATTCAAAAGGATGGCCGATCCGCCAAAACTCATGAGCGGCAGGGTCAAGCCTTTGGTCGGCAGCGCCCCCAAGTTCACCCCCACATTGATAAAGGATTGAAACCCCACCCAAATCCCGACGCCTTGGGCAAATAGGCCCGCAAACACCTGGTCCATGGCAATCGCTTGTCGACCGATGTACATGATGCGTCGCGTGAGCCACATGAACAGACCGATCACACCAACCACCCCCACAAAGCCAAATTCCTCGCCAATCACGGCCAACAAAAAGTCGGTGTGCGCTTCAGGCAACCAATGGAGTTTTTCCACACTCCCGCCCAGCCCCACACCAAAGATCTCACCGCGACCGATGGCGATGAGCGAGTGCGACAACTGATAGCCTTTGCCCATGGCGTACTTCACACTCCATGGATCGAGGTAAGCAAAGATGCGCTCGCGCCGCCAGTCAGAGAAATAGATGATCGACGCAAACACCGCCACCACCACCAGGGCAATCAAAAAGAACATCCGAGCATTCACCCCGCCCAAAAACAAAATGCCCATGGCAATCACCGCAATCACCATGAAGGCACCCATGTCGGGCTCCAAGAGCAGCAACCAGCCCACCACCGCCACGGCAATCGCCATGGGAATGACCGAGGTGAAGAACTTTTCCTTCACCTCCATTTTTCTCACCATATAGTCCGCCGCATACAGCAGCACCCCAAATTTGGCCAATTCAGAAGGCTGAAAATTCATGATCCCCAGCGATATCCAACGCTTCGCGCCATTGACCTCGTGCCCCAAAAAAGGCACCACAACCAAGACCAAGAGCACGATGGAGGCGACAAAGATTTGCTTGGCATGTTTTTCCCAAGTTTGGAGTGGCACCAAAAATGCGCCCGCTCCCACGACCAAAGATAAGCCCAGGGCAAACAAGTGGCGCACCAAGAAATGGGTCTGCGCGTAATGGGAAAACTTGGGGTTGTCGGGCATCGCAATCGAGGCCGAATAGACCATGATGAGGCCCCAGATCATCAGCCCCAAGGTCACGAACAGCAAGGGTTGATCAAACGCTTTGACCTGCACGGGGTAGGAGCTGGTGGCGGAGAATTGGACACCGTGCACGCGAACGGGCAACACATCACTGCCGCCCCAATCGTGGCCCTGGGCATCCTTGGAGCGCCAAAACGCCAATCGCGCCACCCAAGCACTGGCCACTGCGCTCTCAGCCATGGTGAGCCTCCTGGGTCAACTGGGGTTGAGGGGCAAGTTCTGGAGCGGGCGCTGAGGCAGAGGCACTCAAGTGATTCACCGCTTCTTGGAAGACCTGGGCACGGTGCTCGTAATCTTTGAACATGTCAAAGCTGGCACAAGCTGGCGAGAGCAGCACCGCGTCGCCTGCACGCGCCCACTCTTGGGCCACAGACACCGCTTGCGCCATGCTTTGCACTGTGACCATGGGCTTACCCAGGGGCGCGAGCACTTGTTGGATCAAAGGGGCATCCTCTCCCATCAAGATCACCGCGCGCACATATTGGGCCACGGGGCCGAGCAATGGCGAGAAGTCTTGACCCTTGCCCACGCCGCCCAAAATCCCCACCACGGGACCGTCTTGCCCCAAGGCGCTCAAGGCCGCACAAGTTGCTGCCACATTGGTGCCTTTGCTGTCGTCGACATACTGCACACCGTCCAAGACGCGCAAGGTCTGGATGCGGTGCGGCTCACCACCATAGTCCTTCAAGGCATGCAACAACGGCGCCATGTGTGCGCGCGTTGTGCTCGCCAGCGCCAAGGCCGCCAAGGCATTCAAGGCGTTGTGGGGCCCACGGATTTTGAGCGCATCCAAGGGCATCAATCGAAGCACGGGCACAGCCTGCGTGCTCGAAGCGTCCAACTTCACGCCCACTTCGGCTTCAGGGCAACGCACAAGCCACACCATCCCACCGCTGTGCTCGAGTCCAAAGTCGCCAGCACGCTCAGGGACATCGGCAGCGTACGACACCCAACGCGGCAAAGCCTCACGCGCAGCGCGCGCCAACGCGCTGTTGGGTTTGAGCAAGGCGGCTTGGGCCGATAAACTCGGTCGCAAATCCCAGATATCGGGGTCCCCACGGTGAATGATGCGACAGGTGTGCGCAGCAAACAGGCCCACTTTGGCAGCGCGGTACGCCTGCATATCGGCATGCCAATCCAAATGGTCTTCGGTGATGTTGAGAATGACCGCCGCGGTGGGCTCGAAATCGGTGAGCGCGTGCGCTTGAAAGCTTGAAATCTCCAAAACCCACACCTCTGGCCAAGCAAGCTCGCTTTGCCAGGCGTCAAGCACGGGCTCGCTTGCCACGACGCTTGAGCCTGGGTGGCTTAACGCCAGTGTTGGTCGCGTGGCATCGGGTGCGGCGTCTGGCGTGTCGCTTGTTGCGTCGTCTGCGCAAGCGTCATGCTCGAGCGCGAGTTCTTCATCGTCCTCGATGGCCTCTGGGCTGTGCGCGTGCACGCTCTCGTCGAGCTCTGTGGTCGCGGGCACAGGGGCCACATCACCCAAGGACTCGCCCACCGCCATGATCTGGCCTACGCGGCTGGGCTCAAGGCCAACCATGGGCCGCTCTCGCAAGGCAGCCAAATCAGCGGGCGTCAAATAGGTGAGCAAGGTGCCCAAGAGTGTGGGGCCAATATTGCCAGCCACGGCCACGCGTTTTTTGGCTTTTTGCAGCATCTGGGCGCACAAGCTCGTGACGGTGGTCTTGCCGTTGGTGCCGGTGACGACCAACACATCGGGTTGGTATTGAGCGCGCGCTTTTAAGTCGTTGAGCGCTTGGGCAAAAAGACTCAACTCATTGCCCGTCTTCAGGCCTTGGCTTTGGGCCTCTAGCCACAAGGCGTGCACACTCTGGGGGCTCAGACCGGGGCTTTTGTAGACACCATCAAAGCGCGCCAAAGCGAGCAGCTGCTCGTCCAGGCTTGCGCTCACAAACTGCGCTTGTGGGACTTCTTGTCTCAAGGCCTGCAGCTGCGGGGGCTCTTGCCGGTTGTCCGCCACCCACACAGTGGCCCCACAAAACACCCCCCAGCGGGCCATGGCCAGACCGGAGTCACCAAGTCCCAAGATGAGCAAGTTTTGATGGGCGAGGGCGAGCATGGGCGTTCTTATCTCAATTTCAGGGTGGACAGCCCCACCAAACACAGCAGCATCGTGATGATCCAAAAGCGCACCACCACCTGGGTCTCTGGCCAACCGATTTTTTCAAAGTGATGGTGTAGGGGAGCCATCCTCAAAATGCGCCGGCCCTCGCCGTATTTGCGCTTGGTGTATTTGAAGTAGGAGACTTGCAGCATCACCGACAAGGCCTCCACCACAAAGATCCCCCCCATGATGGAGAGCACGATCTCTTGGCGCACAATGACGGCCACGGTGCCCAAGGCAGCCCCAAGCGCCAGTGCACCCACATCCCCCATGAAGACTTGCGCTGGGTGGGTGTTGAACCACAAAAAGGCCAAACCCGCACCGGCCATGGCCGCGCAAAAGATCAACAACTCCCCCGCACCCGGAATGTAGGGAATGATCAAGTAGCGCGAATAGACAGAGCTGCCTGTCACATAGGCAAACACCCCCAAGGCCGAACCCACCATGACAACGGGCATGATGGCCAAGCCGTCTAGCCCATCGGTCAAATTCACTGCATTGCTCGAGCCCACAATCACCAAATAGGTGAGCACCACAAACCCGAGAACGCCCAGGGGATAGCTCACCTCTTTCATGAAGGGCACCATCAGGCCCGCTTTCGGAGGCAAATTCAAATCAAAGCCCGACGAGATCCAGCTCCAAAACAACTCCACCACTTTGAAGTTGCTGCTCTCTGAAATGCTAAAGACCAAATACAGTGCCGCCATGAGGCCAATGGCCGATTGCCACAGGTACTTTTCTCGAGAAGGCATGCCCTCGGGGTCTTTGCGCACGACTTTTCGCCAGTCGTCCACCCACCCGATTGCACCGAAACCAAAGGTGACGATCATGACAATCCAAACAAATCGATTGGACCAGTCTGACCACAAGATGGTAGCCACCGCAATACCAATCAATATCAGCACCCCGCCCATGGTGGGTGTGCCCGATTTGCTCAAATGGCTTTGCATGGCGTATTCACGAATCGGTTGACCGATTTTGAGCGCCGTGAGGCGCCGAATCACATAAGGGCCCGCAGCCAATCCAATCAACAAGGCCGTCAACGCCGCCATCACCGCGCGAAAGGTGATGTATTGAAATACCCGGAAAAAACCCAAATCAGGCGACAAACCTTGCAACCATTGGGCCACGATCAAGAGCATGGGGTGTCCTTCAGGTTGGCAGACTTGGATAAAACATGGTTGACCACGCGCTCCATGCGCATGAAGCGAGAACCTTTGACCAATACGCTTTTGGCACTTTGCAGCTCTCGATCGAGTTGCACGAGCAGTTGTGCCAAGCCCTCGTTAGTTGAAGCGTAAGCGCCAGAGCTCGAGGGCTTTAACTCACCGGCAGCAAAGGCGTGAGCGCTGGCCTTGGACAAGTCCCCCAAGGTGAGCATCACCGAGATCCCCGCGCTCTGGGCGTACTCACCGACCTCTTGGTGGTAGAGCTCACCGTTTTCGCCGACCTCGCCCATGTCACCCAGCACCAAGACCGACGGTTGGGGCATTTGCTTGAGCACATCGATGGCCGCCAACACCGAGTCGGGGTTGGCGTTGTAGGTGTCGTCGACCAAGGTGATGGCCTGCGTGTCTGAGCCAACGAGGTGCAACTGCCCACGTCCGGTAACGGCCCTGAACTCGGACAAGCCCTGGGCCACGGCACTCAAGGGAACGCCCAAACTCACCGCACACGCCACACAGGCCAAGGCGTTGTTCACATGGTGCTCGCCCGCCATGTGCAGGGTCACACGCGCTTGGCCTTGAGGGGTCAACACCCGCATGGCGTAATGACTGCCTTGCCACGCGTGCTCGAGCAGTTGAACGTGTGCGCCGTCGCGGCGACCAAAGCGGCAGATCGCGTGCGAACCTGCCATTTGCGACCAAAGCGGCTCGAACTCATCGTCCATCGGAAAAACCGCCACCCCGCCCGCGCTCAAGGCTTGCAAAACACGACCATTTTCCTCGGCCACCGCGTGGACACTGCCCATGAACTCTTGGTGCTCGCGTTGGGCGTTGTTCACCAGGGCCACACGCGGGGCAACCCATCGCGCCAGGCTCTCTATTTCGCCCACATGGTTCATCCCAAGCTCCAACACGCCACAGCGGTGATGCGCGCGCAGTCGCAAAAGGGTGAGCGGCACACCGATGGCGTTGTTGAAGTTACCCCGAGTGGCCAAGGCGTCCTCGCCCACCCAAGCGCGCAGCACACTGGCCAACATTTGCGTGACGGTGGTTTTACCGTTGCTGCCGGTGACGGCTATGAGCCCCAACTCAAATTGGGCTCGCCACGCCTGGGCCATCTCGCCCAAGGCACGCGTGCTGTCCTTGACCTCAAAGCCTGACAAACCCGCCGCCATGAGCCCGCGCTGAGCAATGGCGCCCACAGCACCGCGCGCTTTGGCCTGGCTCAAGAAATCGTGGCCGTCAAAGCTCTCGCCTTGGAGTGCCACAAAGAGGTCACCTGGCACCAACTGTCTTGTATCTGTTTGGAAGCGCTCGATCACAGCGGGTGTGGCGCCTGTAAGCGCCTGGGCAGGGGCTGAGACCTCTTGGGCCTCGAGTGCAGGGCAAGCGGCCATCATGGCCCTCAGCTGCGACCAACAGCAATTCATGCCCGAGTCGTCCCCATGGGTGGCTGTCTTGGCCGCGCTCATGTGCGACGCTCCCAACTGGGCTTTGTTGCTGGCCAAGGAGAGGCTCTCAAGCATGGCGCCCTCCCCGTGCAGCTTGGCGGTGGGCGCGTTCTTGCACCAGCACTTGGGCCACCACGTCTGCGTCTGAAAACGCTAGCCGCACGCCCGCCACCTCTTGGGTGGTCTCATGACCTTTGCCAGCCACCAAGACCCAGTCTTGCAAAGCCGCGCTGGAGACGGCCCACTCAATGGCGCGTCGGCGATCGGGCTGGCGCTCAACGGCCGCGCCAGACATGCCACGTTCAATGTCGTCCATGATGCTCACGGGGTTTTCAGACCTGGGGTTGTCCGAGGTGAGCACCACTTGGTCGGCCCAACGCTGTGCGGCTTGACCCATCAAGGCACGCTTGGAGCGGTCTCTGTCCCCGCCACACCCCATGACACACCACAGTTTGGCGCCTTGGGGGCGGGTGATTTCTTTGAGCGAGGAGAGCACTTGCGTCAACGCGTCGGGCGTGTGCGCGTAATCGACCACGACGTTGGGCGTGCCTTCCAGGCCCAGGCGTTGCATGCGCCCGTTCACCGCTTGGAGCCCCTCACAAGCCGCGAGTGCGTCTGGCCAATGGACGCCCAGAGCCAAGAGTGTGCTGATGACCGCCAACGCATTGCTCACGTTGTAGCGACCCAGGACGTGGAGTTCAAACGAAGCGCGCTCACCGCGCCAAGCCAACTCGAAGCCCCAAGCGCCAAGCTTACCCACGTGCTCAATGTGGTGAGCGCAGACCACCTCTTGCAAGAGCTTCTCGGCCGTGGCAACTTGGAGACCACGCTGAGTCAACGCTTGCGAGACGGCGGGGAGAAGGGCCGCGTCGCTGGTGTAGGCAACAATGGTCGGATAGGGTTGTTTGGGCTGATTGAGTTGATTGGGCTGATTCAGTGGGCTTTGCAGCGCCAAGACCCACTCGAGGTAGAGCGCCAAGCCGTGCGCATCATCGAGGTTGATCACCACCGCTTTGGGCTGCATCTGAGTGAAGAGAATTTTTTTGGCCTGCCAGTAAGACACCATGTCGCCGTGGTAGTCGAGGTGATCTTGCGTGAGGTTGGTGAGCACCGCCACTTCGATTTGGGTGCCCGTGAGACGCCCCTCGTTCAAACCAATCGAAGACGCCTCCAGGGCCAAGTGTGTGAAACCCGCGTTCACGGCCAGGCGCATGGCCTGCTGCAATTCATGGGCCTCCATGGTGGTGAGCTGGCTCTGGCTCTTGGGCAAGGGTGCTGACTCAGACGTCAGGGGCTGGAGCTGGTGGCCAAGCGAAGCGCCGCTGTCGTTGGCGTTGCGAGCCAAAGCGCCAAACCCGAGCGTGCCGGCCACAGCACAACGCTCACCGAGTCGCTCCAGCGCCTGCGCGAGCCACCACGTGCAAGTGGTTTTTCCATTGGTGCCCGTCACCGCCAAGACCTTGATCTGAGTCGAGGGCAGGCCAGCGTAATGCGCCGCCACCAAGCCTCGCGATGCTTTGAGATGGGGCATGAACGCAACGCGGGGGTCCTCTGCCAGTGCCTGTGCATCCTTTGGGCTCAAGCCCGAGAAGATTCGCTCCACACAGGCTGCGTTCATGGGGTCCTCGCCTTGCAAGTCCACCAAGCACGCACTCGCCCCGTCCCTGAGGGCTTGGGCCACGAGCCCTCTTGCGTCAACCGTGTGGCCCGCGTAGGCCAAAAAAACATCCCCGCCTTGAAGGGCTCTGGAGTCGGTTTGTAAAACCGGCGTTCGCCCAGGATTGACACCCGCGGCCCTATCGGTCGAACCAGCGCGCAGCCAATCGGCCGCGTCTTGGGGGGTGGTCCATGAGCGCATCAAAATGACTCCGGCTCGGCTTTGGCCACGACTTGGGGCTTGACCCGCATGTCGGGCTGAATCCCCATGACGCGCAGGGTTTGCTGCACGGTTTGGCTGAACACGGGAGCGGCCACATCGCCACCAAAATAAAATCCATCGGTGGGCTCATCGATCATCACCGCCACGATGATGCGTGGGTTTTCAATCGGTGCCATCCCCACAAAAAAGCCGCGGTATTTGTTGCCGTATCCGTTGCCCTGCACTTTGTGGGCGGTGCCGGTTTTACCGCCCACGGAGTAGCCCATGGTTTGAGCCTTGGGCGCCGTGCCGCCGGGTCCGGCCACCATGTGCAGCATCTGTCGCACCGCGTTGGCGTGGTCTTTGGAGATCACACGCACGCCCGTCACGCTCTCCTCGTGCTTTAAGAGGGACAAGGGAATGATCTCGCCCTCGCGGGCAAACAAGGTGTAAGCGTGGGCCAACTGGAACAAGCTCACCGACAAACCATAGCCATAGCTCATGGTGGCTTGTTCAATGGGGCGCCAAGTCTTGTACGCCCGCAGCTTTCCTCCCACCAAGCCAGGAAAGGGCACCTGCGGTTTTTGCCCAAAGCCGACTTGCGTGAACATGCCCCACAGTTGTTGGGGGGGCATTTGAAGAGAGATTTTGACCGCGCCAATATTGCTCGACTTTTGAATGACCTGACTCACCGACAGCGCGCCATTGGGCGAATCGTCTCGGATGGTGAACCCGCCCATGGCCAATTTGCCCGCGCCCGTTTGAATAATGGTCTCCGGCGTCACAATGCCTTGCTCAAGGGCCAAGGCCACGACAAAGGGCTTCATCGTCGAGCCCGGCTCAAAGGTGTCGGTGATGGCGCGGTTTCGCAACTGCGCGCCACTCAAATTGGTGTGGCTATTGGGTGTGAAACTGGGGTAATTGGCCAACGCCAGCACCTCACCCGTGTTCACATCGAGCACCACCACCCCACCGGCAGCGGCTTTGTGTTCAAGCACCGCATCTTTGAGCTTTTGATAGGCAAAATACTGCACTTTGGAGTCAATGCTCAACTGCAAGTCTTGACCATCACTCGGTGCGGTGGTCTCGCCCATGTCTTCGACCGCTTCGCCAAAGCGATTTTTAATGATGCGCCGCGAGCCCAAATGGCCCGTCAAGCTGTTGTTGAAGGTGAGTTCGGCACCATCTTGGCCATTGTTTTCAATATTGGTGTAGCCCACCACATGCGCCACCGCCTCACCCTCGGGGTAGATGCGTTTGTATTCCTTGTGGATACCAATGCCGCGAATTTTGAGGGCTTTGACTTGCTCGGCCAGGGACTCGTCGACCATGCGCTTGAGCCAAGTGAAATTTCTGTCCTCGTCCTTGGTGCGGTTTTGCAAGTCCTGCAGCGGCATGTCCAAGAGTTTGGCCAATTTGGTCCACTTGGCCGGATCGCGATCGAGATCATCCGGGGTCGCAAAGATACTGGGCACGGCCACACTGGAGGCCAGAATTTGGCCATTGCGGTCAAAGATTTTGCCGCGGTCGGCGGGAATGTCTTGGTGACGCACAAAGCGCACCTCACCTTGGCGCTTGAAGAAATCGTTCTCAATCACCTGCACAAATGCCGCGCGCACAATCAGCCCCAAAAATCCCAAAGCAATCAAGGCCACGATGAACTGGCTGCGCCAAATGGGCGTCTTGCTCGCCAGCAGTGGACTAGAAGTGAATTGAACGCTTTTGCGGCTCATGGCATGTCAACCCTTGAGCTGCTCGCGTTTTTAAGCGCGGGTGTACCGGCCACTTGGGTCTTCAAGGGTGCGCTCAGGTAGGGTGAGAGAAAGTTGGGCGCCGCATTGGGTGGGGCTGCTTTGGCCACGTCTTGAGCGCCAACAGGCTCGAGAATGTATTGCGTGATGGCAGGCGTCACATTTTTCATGTGCAACTGCTCTTTGGCCACATGCTCCACCCGCAAAGAAGTGCCTTGCGCGCGGCGCTCGACTTCCAAGCGCTCGCGCTCCAAGTCCAAACGCCGTGACTCCGAGCGCGCACGGTCATATTCGGTGTAAAGGCGTCTGGAGTCGTACTGCGTTCTCACCAAATAAAAGGCGCTGCAGAGCACTGCAATCAACAGCAAGGCATTGAGCCGAGTCATGAATTCATCCCACTCGTGGGGGCGATTTTTTGCGCCACCCGCATGATGGCCGAGCGTGAGCGCGGGTTTCTTTTGATCTCTTCGTCACTGGGTTTGATGCGCGCCAGGCTTTGGAGCTGCATCTCGGGCGGCACAGCAAAGGGCGCACGCCGGTCAAAGGGCGCCTTGGAATGCTTGGCGATGAATTGTTTGACAATTCGATCCTCAAGGGAATGAAAACTGATCACGACCAATTTGCCACCTGGTTCCAATATATTCAAACTCGCCTCTAGCGCCTGTTGCAGCTCTTCAAGCTCGCCATTGATGAAAATCCGAAAAGCCTGAAATGTGCGCGTTGCAGGATCCTGGCCCGACTCGCGGGTTTTGACCGCGCCAGCCACGAGTTGGGCCAGCTCTGCGGTGGTTTGAGGAGTGCCCCGTTCTTGTCGGCGAGCAACAATCGCCTTTGCAATCGATGCAGCAAACCGTTCTTCTCCATACTCACGAATCACCTGCGCAATCTTGTCTTGTTCGGCGCTTTGGAGCCACGCACTCAAGGGCTCGCCCCGGGTCGGATCCATGCGCATGTCCAAGGGGCCGTCGAAGCGAAATGAAAAGCCACGCGCTGGGTTGTCGATCTGCGGCGAGCTGATCCCCAGATCCATCAACACCCCCGCCACGCTGGCTGGTTGGAGCTGGGCCAAGTGCACAAAGCCCTCGTGCCGAATCGAAAAGCGAGGGTCTTGAATTTGCTGGGCGGCTTGCACCGCTTCGGGGTCTTTGTCGAAAGCGATCAAGGAGCTCGTCGCATTGAGCTTGGACAGAACAAGCGCCGAATGCCCACCCCGGCCGAAGGTGGCGTCGACAAACACGCCCGAACGCTGCACCTCTAAGGCATCGACCGCCTCGTGCAACAACACGGTGTTGTGCGTCCATGGGGTAGGCTCCATCCAACTTAAAAAGAAAATTCTTTGAACACATCGGGCATTTGCGCTTTCATGGCCACGGCTTCTTGGGACTCATAGACGGCCTTGTCCCAAATCTCAAAGTGGTTGCCCATGCCGAGCAAGATCACTTCTTTTTCTATCGTCGCTGCTCGCCTGAGCTCAGGCGAGAGCAAAACGCGAGAGGTGCCATCCATCTCCACATCCATGGCGTTGCCCAAGAAAATTCGCTTCCACCACTGCGCCTCCATGGGCAAGGCCGCAATGCGCGCACGGAACTGCTCCCACTCTGGGCGTGGAAACATCATCAAGCAGCCGTGGGGGTGTCGGGTGATGGTGAGTTGTGAGGCGGCATTCACTGCGAGCACGTCACGGTGCCGAGTCGGTATGGATAACCGCCCCTTGCCGTCTAAGCTCAACGATGATGCGCCTTGAAACACGTTTTAATTCCCTTTGAATGACACTCAATGTCGATGCAAAAACGAAGGCGCCAACAACGCCCCCTCCATGGGTTAAAAAGTATAAACTTTTTCCCACTTAATTGCACTTTATTGCACTGTATCAGGAATTAAAAATTTCGCAACAGGTATTTATTGCTTTTTTCAATGAAATCAATGACTTAGCTGATTTTCATCGAAATGATCGAGATGAATTTCCTTAAAAATGAAGGACTTAGGCGTGCTACTGAATGTGACGGATGAATAAAAAATGATGCCTGCAAAAAACCAGCGTCGATGGCGGTGAAGTCACGACCGTGTCGCAAGACGCCGACACTTGTTCCATTTCTAAGGCTTGAGGTGTGGCTGCGCGCGCCCAGCCGAGCAGCGCTACACGACCCGACCAACAATGAGGGCTCGAGCCCTGAGCGCCAGGCACGCTGCGCGCTTGATCGTGCAAGCTTGGCAAGGGTGGCCGCCCTCACCGCAGGCCTCCTTGAGGACCTCACCCCAGGCCCGCGCTACTCAGCTAGACCCGTCGATGGGTTGATCAGTCGCCAAACATCTTTTGTTTGAGCTCACGGCGCTGCTGCGCCTCCAGCGACAAGGTGGCCGTGGGCCTGGCGAGCAAACGGCCCACGCCAATGGCCTCGCCCGTTTCGTCGCAATAGCCATAGTCACCCGCATCAATGCGTTGAATGGATTGTTCGATTTTCTTGAGCAATTTGCGCTCGCGGTCACGGGTGCGCAACTCCAAGGCGTGCTCTTCCTCAATGGTGGCGCGATCGGCTGGATCGGGCACCACGACCGTGTCTTCGCGCAAATTCTCTGTCGTTTGTCCCGCATTGTTGAGCATGTCTTGCTTCAAGAGCGACAGCTTGTGACGGAAAAACGCCATCTGCGTGTCGTTCATGTACTCAGCGTCGGGCATGGCGATCACCTCGGCATCGGTGAGCTCGGGCACGGATTTGGTTTTCCAATTGTTGGCCAGTTTGCTATCTTTTTTAGGTATCACGGGAATCACAGACGGAAGAGAAGGGGCATCAGCAGGCCCAAAACTGGACTTGGCCGCATTGGTCGAAACCACGGCCAAGGGGGGAGGAGGCACCATCGAGGCGGCTTTGGCGCCACGTGAGGATTTTTTGTTTTGCGGTTGAATGATGGTTTGACCGGCCACCACCTTGGGGCCCTGAACCGATGGCTTCAAAGGTGGGGTGGCCGGTGCACGCACCGCGTGGTTGGAGGGTTTGGGGGGTACCGGCACAGGCTTGGGCACCACCACAGGTGCCGCCTTGGGTGGCACTTTCGCGGCCGCTTTCACGGGTGCTGTCACAGGGGCTTTGGCTTGAGTTTTTAGCGGTGCTTTCACAGCCGCTTTCACAGGCGCTTTAACAGGTGCTTTAGCCGGAGCTTTTGGCGATGACTTGACGGCTGCTTTGGCGGGCGCCTTCACGGGCGCTTTCACGGGCGCTTTTACAGGCGCTTTTGCGGCAGCTTTGGGTGCCACTTTGACAGGCGCTTTCGCCGCGGGTTTGGCGGGCGCACTCGCGGCAGCCTTGAGCGGTGTTTTGGCCGGCGTCTTGGCAGGTGTTTTAGCCACAGGCTTGGAGGCGGTTTTGGCCGCCACTTTCACGGGCGCTTTCGCTGGAGCTTTCGCTAGAGCCTTGGCGGGGGCCTTGGCCGCCACTTTCACTGGGGCTTTGGCTGCAGCTTTGGCTGGAGCTTTCACAGGCGCTGCACTGGCGGACTTGGCAGGGGGCTTGGGTGCCACTTTGGCCGGGGTTTTGGCCGCAACTTTGCTGGGTGACTTTGATTGGGAAGCAGTGACCGCCTTGGGAGCAGGAGTGGGCTTGCCCTTGAGGGGCGGATTTAATTTTTTTGTCATGCGGGTCTCCTCGCGTTCCACAGTGGCGTTGGGACGCCCTTTTGTTGAGCCAAAAAATACGGCCAATAGGCTAGTGAGCACGTTGCGACTCCAACAACTTGGCGGTTGAATAAAGCCCGTGCGGCGCGCGGATTGTACTCATACCAGGCACTGTTCAAGCCCTTGTAGAAAAATATCGCGAGGCAGATCAATTCCAATGAAAACCATTTTGTTGATTTTCTCCTCGCCGGCCCCCCAAGCGGGTCCCAAATCACTGCCCATCAACTGGTGCACGCCTTGGAAAATGACTTTTTTATCGGTCCCTTTCATGTAAAGCACACCCTTGTAGCGCAGCATTTTGGGGCCATAAATGTTCACAATGGCACCCAAAAAATCCTCTAACTTGGCGGGATCAAAGGGTTTTAAGGATTTGAAGACAAAACTCTTGACGTCATCGTCGTGGTGATGGTGGTGGCCGTGACCGTGCTCCCCGCCTTGGTGACTCGGGTGGTCACAGTGCTCGCCATGGTCGTGATCGTGGTGGTCATGGTCATGATCGTGGTGGTCATGGCCGTGATCATGGCCTTCGGTCAGAAAATCGGGATCAATGTCGAGTTTGGCATTGAGGTTAAAGCCCTTCAAATCGAACACATTGGCAATCGCCACTTCACCAAAGTGCACCCGCTTCATGGGAGCTCTGGGGTTCATGTGCTTTAAGCGGTGCTCCAACGCGACCAAGTCGTCCTCGCTCACCAAATCGGATTTGGAGATGAAGATTTGATCGGCAAAGCCCACTTGTCGGCGAGCCTCCTGGCGGTCATTGAGCTGCTGGGCCGCGTGTTTGGCGTCCACCAAGGTCAAGATGGAGTCGAGCAAATAACTCTCGGCAATTTGGTCGTCCATGAAAAAGGTCTGCGCCACCGGTCCCGGATCGGCCAAGCCGGTGGTCTCAATGACAACACGGTCAAACTCAATCTCGCCTTTCCTGCGTTTCTCGGCCAAATCGGTGAGCGTGGTGCGCAAGTCTTCGCGGATGGTGCAGCACACGCAGCCATTGCTCATCTGAATAATTTGCTCCTTGCTCTCCAAGAGCAAGATGTCGTTGTCAATATTTTCTTCGCCGAACTCATTTTCAATGACCGCAATCTTTTGCCCATGGGCTTCAGACAACACGCGTTTGAGCAAGGTGGTTTTTCCGGAACCCAAAAAACCAGTCAAGATAGTGGCAGGAATCAACATAAGTTCGCCTTCAACAATGTACAAAACACCCTAGATGGGTCCAAAACCCCAGAAATCAATACCGCATCGAGCCGATGGCGAGGCCCCAGGGTGTTCTCAGCACCGAGGCCGCCCCGTTTAAGCTTTGAGCATAACATCTCAGTCTGACATCACTTTTTCATCACCACCAAGCCTTTGAGATAATCGCCTTGGGGGAAATTCAAGGTCATGGGGTGGTCGCTCGCGCCTTGCAGGCGCTCCAATATATAGCCATCGACGTGGGCATCGGCCCCCGCAGACGCCACGATTTGATGAAACAGCTCTGGGCTCACCCCGCCCGAGCAGCTGAAGGTGAGCAGCACCCCACCCGGCGCCAAGAGCATCAGGGCCAAGCGGTTGATGTCCTTGTAAGCCCTGGCGGCTCGGTCCACATGCACGCTCGTGGGAGCAAATTTGGGCGGATCGAGCACGATGGCGTCAAACTGCTGGCCAAGCGCTAAAAACTGGCGCAAACTCGCGTTCACATCGGCCACCATCATGGTCGTGCTTGACTCTTCAAAGCCATTGATTTTGACGTTGTGGCGCGCCATCTCCAAGGACGGCGCCGAAGAGTCCACGCTGGTGACATGGCCCGAACTCACCAACACGCCCGAAGCGCGCATGCCGTGCAAAGCCGCCACCGTGAAGCCCCCCGTGTAGGCGTAGCAATTGAGGACCCGAGACAGCGAAAGCGTGGCCACATAACGCCCCAGTGCCGCCCGAGAGTCTCGTTGATCCAAATAAAACCCCGTCTTGTGACCGGCCTCGATGTCCAGACACAGCTGCCAGTCATGCTCTTGGATCGTGAGCCGCGTGGCCCCAAGGTCGCGACGCAAGTCTGACAAGTCTGACAAGCCTGGCAAGCCTTGAGACACCGATTGCCCAAGGGCCAAGGGTTCCATTGAATCGGGGTCTGAGGCGGCAGGAGCCTTCAACTCAGGGGCCCAATCGGAACGCTCGAGCCACCCCACCCGGGGCTCGAGCCCTTCTTGCTTTCTCGAACTCGTGTCCGAGCGCTCAAACACCTTGACCAAACCGGTGTGCTTGATCAAGGAGCGCACAATGGCCCCTTTGAAACGCTCCACCCCGCTGGCCGAGAATTGCACCACCAAGGTGTCGTTGTAGCGGTCCACAATGAGGCCCGGCAAGCCATCGGATTCGGCATGCACTAGGCGCACTCCCGAGCTCGCCCAGTGCTGGCGGTCGCGCATGGCGATGGCGCGCTCAACGAGTTGGTCCATCCACAGCTCATCAATGCGGGTCGTTTCTTGAAAACTCCACACCCGGGCCCGGATTTTGGAGCTCGGGCTGAAGGCGGCCCAGGCCAAAAAAGCCCCATCACTGCCATGCACCCGCACTGTCTCGCCCGCGTCCGCCGAGCCCTTGGCAATGGACGTGTCAAACACCCAGGGATGGCCTTTGAGCAACGAGCGCTCCTTGCCAGGTCTTAAGGTGATGGTTTTCATGGAGTGAAGGGGTCGAGGCCTGCAGCGCTTGCATCGCAGTCCAGAGCCTTGAGTAAAAGGCTGAACTCTACCACCGCTCAGGCCACAACTGACCCTGGTGAGTGCATCCCATGGACAAAAGACCGACAACGCATCGAGAAAGTCTGGTGTGGGCTGTCTTTCCTGGTCTTGATGGGTCTTGGTCCTACATGGTCCTACTTGGTCCTACTTGGGCTTGCGTTTGGCTCTGGGGTGGGCTTGGTCGTAAATTTGCGCCAAGTGCTGGTAGTCCAAGCGGGTGTAGACCTGGGTGGTGCTGATGTTGGCGTGGCCGAGCAACTCCTGCACCCCGCGCAAATCCGAGCTCGACTGCAGCAAGTGACTGGCAAAGGAGTGCCTGAGCATGTGCGGGTGAACCGGCGTCGTGAGCCCCGCTGCTTGGGCACGCGCTCGAAGGCGCGCCCAAATCGCCTGAGCCGTGAGCCGTGTGCCATGGCGTCCGGTCAAGAGCGCAGCCGAACAAGACTGCGCTTTGGCTGGGTCCTGGGCGTGAAGGGCCTCTCGACAGGCCAACCAATCCAGCAAGGCCTTGGCCGCTTCACGGCCAATGGGCACACTCCTGAACTTGCTGCCCTTGCCCATGACAAAAGCGGTTTTGGAGGGCAAATCGATCCAGCCCTTGGCCTCTTTGGAGGGCTCGGCATCGAGCCCCGTCATCTCGCCCACCCTCAAGCCACTGCCATAGAGCAACTCCACCATCAAGCGGTCTCTGGCTTCGAGCCACGCCGACAAAGCCTGGGCCTCGGGCCTTGGCGCCTTGGCATTTGTGCGCTTGCTGCTCGACACGCTCGGCGACTGCAGGGGCGCTTGAAAATTGGCCAATTGCACGGCTTGATCCACACTCAGGGCTTTGGGCAAGGGCTTCTTGGCCTTGGGCGCCTTGATGCCCAGGATGGGATTGGCACGGATCAAGCCCTCGCGGTGGGCCCAGCCCAAAAAACCACGCCAGCCCGAGACGATGAGCGCTATGCCGCGTGCACTGCGACCGCCTTGGTGCATTTTGGCGATCAAGGTGCGCAGGTGCTGGCTTTGAACGTCTTCTATGGCCACACCCATGGCGTGCAAACTCTGGGAGAGCCTTTGCAAATCCAACTGGTACAGCGTCACCGTGCGAGTGGCCAAGCGTTTTTCAAAGCGCACGTGGTCGAGATAACGCTCGACCCAGGGGTGCACCGTCTCGTGCCAAGGTTTTTGCGCTGGGGGGTGGCTGTCTTGCGATGGGCTCAAACCAGGGGCTCCCTTCTGAGCAGCGTGAGGACAAGCAGGTGAGGTCGCATGAAGTGGGGGCTGGCGGGGCTAGCGGGGGCTAGCAGGTGCTAGCGGCGCCTCAATGCTCGCCTGTCGCCACCCACGAATCCATCAAGCCATCAAGCGCATGAGCACGGCGCTGGACAACTCACCAATGCGGGTTAAAAATTCGGTGCCCATGCCCGCATGGTAGCGCTGCGGGTCAGGTGACGCCAAGACCAACAGCCCCATGCAAGGCATCAACTCGTCGTGGTCTGCACCCCGCAAAGTCAATGACTCGGCCAAAGTGACACCTTTGTTGGGCGTGAGTTGCTCGTCATCGGCGCCTGGGAGATGCAGCTTTCTGAGCGACACCATGGCAATCGACTGCACTGCTTTGGCATCATCGAGCCACGCAATGGCCTCAAACCCCGAGTTGGGCCCGCAATACGGTTGCGCCAAGGTGCTCGCAAACTCTTTCACACTCTCACTCACCCCGGCGGTGATGGGGTCGCTCGCGTGCTCGCCTTGCAGGCCCCACAACTTCAGGGCCACTTGCGGCACCATGAATTGACTTTGGATTTCTTGCACCATGGTGTGGGTCAACTGGTCCGTGCCGTTGACCAACAACAAATTCTTGGCCCAGCGGTGCAAGCGGTCGGTCAAGATCAAGTTCTCGTTGCCGTTTCGGATCATCTCCATCAAGCGCATTTCATGGGCGCGGATTTTCTCGCGCAACATGTCGGCTTGCCGCTCTTGCAGACTCACCGCCCGCTGGCCGTGGGGGTTGGGAATCCTGATTTGCGACAGGATTTCCGAATGCCGCACAAAAAAATCAGGGGTGTGCAGCAAAAAATTTGCGATGTCATCTTCCGTGATGGGATTGATGTTGTTGTGCTCAATCATGAAGATCCAATTCACCTTTAAAAACACTCACCGCTGGGCCCGTGAGCGACACATCGCTCTCGCCGCCCAGCCACTCGATGGTCAACTCACCCCCTGGGGCCAAGACCTTCACCTTGGCGTCCAATAAACCCCAACGGATGCCACACACGACCGCGGCACAAGCACCCGTGCCGCACGCGAGCGTCTCGCCAGCACCTCGCTCGAAGACCCTCAGGCGTATGGTGCTTCGACTGAGCACTTGCATGAAGCCCACATTCACCCGCTCTGGAAACGTCTGGTGGTGCTCGAGCAATGGCCCCCAACTCAAAACCGGCGCGGCCTGCACATCAGCGACCATCATCACCGCATGGGGGTTGCCCATGGAGACCACCCCCAAGTGCACTTCCTCGCCAGGGTGCTCTTGACCCAGCGCCAAGCGCCAGGTGGTGAATCCGTCCCTTTGGCTATCAACCACGGCTCGCTCAGGCAAAAAAGGAATGCGTTGCGGCTCGAAATTGGGCGCGCCCATTTGCACCGTCACTTGGTGATCCTCGTGCTCGACGAGCTCGATGATACCTTTTTTAACTTTCACACGAAGAGGGGATTTCTGCGACAAACCCGACTCGCGCACGAAGCGCAAAAAACACCGTGCCCCATTGCCGCAGTGTTCCACCTCGGAGCCGTCGGCGTTGTGGATCACGTACTCAAAGTCCAAGCCCTCCAGAGCGGTCGAGCGCACACTCAAAATCTGATCGGCCCCCACCCCAAAATGCCTGTCGGCAATGGCACGGTACTGCTGGGCACTCAAGTGGTAGAGCACCTGGGTCTCATCGATGACCACAAAGTCATTGCCCGTGCCTTGCATTTTCGTAAAAGGAATTCGCATGGCCGTCATTATCGGGGGAGTTGCCAGCGTCTTGTGAAGTTGGCACGAATATTTTTCGTCGGCTTGAATTCAAACGCAAACCCCACTGGACCAAGTTGGCGATGTTGGCGATGTGCCACTGACGGGCCATGTGACAAAGCGCCCGACATCGACTGGGGTCCAACCCCATGCACACCAGAGACACTCCCCCACTATACTCACGCGCAGTGCCTAGCCCATTGACAAAGCCCACTCACCACGGAGACACTTTCAACCATGCGCATACCTGCCTGGAGCCAATCGCTCAAAGCCCAACCCACCGATTTGGTCGACGCCATCAAAGCCCGACGCGGCGGCACCCTCATCAACTTGGACCACACCTTGCTTTGGAGCGAGCCCGTCGCACGGGGCTGGAATGTGTTTCTCAAAGAAGTTCGCACGGGACTGGGGACGTCCAGAAAACTGCGCGAAATCGGCATCTGCACGGTCGCCTTGCTGACTGGCGCGCATTACGAATACCACCACCATGCGCCCGATTTTTTGGCCGCCGGGGGCACCCAAGCCGAGCTCGATGCCTTGGCCCGGGTGGTCCAGGGCGACGCCAGACAACCCGTCACCGACCCCGATCTCGATGAGCAGTCTCGCTTGGTCATTCAGTACGCCGCACAAATGACCCAAGACGTGCATATCCAAGACGCTCTCTTTGAGTCCTTGAAGCAGCACTTTGACACGACTGAAATTGTCGAGCTCACCACCGCCATTGCCACCTACAACATGGTGGCAAGACTGCTCTTGGCCTTGAAAGTCACCCCCGAGTCCTGAGACACGCCTCTGGGTGGTGTGATCCCCCCTAGAGAAGCGTCTTAATCGGCCACGATGTTGTTGTCTTTCACCACCTTGGCCCAGATGTCCATTTGTGACTCGATGAAGGTTTTGGCTTTGTCCACTGAGCCGCCCACCACATCAATGCCTTGGGCGTCGAGTTTTTGCGCGACCTCTGGGCTCTTGAGGGCCTTGTTGAGCTCTTCATTCATGCGCCGCACAATATCTGGCGGTGTCTTGGCCGAGGCCAGCACCGCCCACCAAGCAGGCGCATCAAAACCGGGAAAGCCATTTTCTGCCACGGTGGGGACATCGGGCAAATCGCTGGCCCGACGCGTGCTGGTGACGGCGAGCGCGCGCATTCTTTTGCTGTCCAAATGGGGCTTGGTGACAAACACCGAGCCAATCGACAAGGGCACGTGGCCGGCGATGGCGTCGTTCATCAAAGGACCACCACCTTTATAAGGGATGTGGTTGAAGCTCACCTGGGCATTTTTACCCAACAGCGTCATGGCCAAATGCCCCAATGAACCGTTGCCGATGGTGCCAAAACTCACATTTTTGTGGGCCTTGGCCGCGTCCATCACATCCTTGAAAGTTTTGTACTCCGAGCCTGCGAAGGTCGCGAGCACCATCGGGGACGTGCCCACCAAGATGAGCGGCACCAAGTCGCGTTTGCTGTCGTAGGGCAGACTGGGGATCAAACTCGGGTTCACGCCATGGGTGTCAAACACCACGGCAAAGGTGTAGCCGTCGGCCGGTGCGTTGATCACGGAAGCGGTGCCCACGGTGCCCGATGCCCCTCCACGGTTGTCCACAATCACGTTTTGACCGAGCTGGGCCTGCAAGGGTTGCGCCAAAATGCGCGCCACTTGGTCGACTGAACCGCCCGGGGGAAATACCGCCACGAGCTTGATGGCTTGCTTGGTGGGCCAAGCCTGGGCGAGCACCGCCAAGGGGCAGCTGAGCGCAAGCATCACAGCAAGCCCGGCACTGATGACGAGGGCATTGAGCTTTTTGTCGCGGCGCCTATCGCCCGAGTTGGGCCGCTGCTCTGACCGGTTTTTAAAAAACGATGGCAGATAGTGGTGGCTAGATTTTGGATTCATGATGTCGGTCTCCGTGGGAACTTGTGGTTATTTTTATGCAGATTGTGACACCATTTGACCTCAGGTCTTGCAGGCCTCCTTTCATCGCCACTTCCGACTCTGGAGCTGACAACGAGCTGACAACAAGCTGGCGTCGGGTTGTCCATGGCACCTTCCTTTCTGGGTCGCTCTACAATGAACAGCCTCACCCTTTGATCCTTGTTTTTTTTCAACCCCCATGACACGCCGACACCACCACTTGCACGCCCCCACCGCGGTCGCTCCCGCTCAACACGCGGTGAGCTTGGTATGGGGGCGAGATCACGCCAAGCGCTTTGAGGTATTGATGACCCAACGCTCAAGCCAAGCGCGCTTTGCCCCTGGGGCCTATGTGTTCGCGGGCGGCAAAATCGACGCGGCCGATCACGACTACGCCAAGCGTTATCTGGCACAGGCCCGTTCGGGGTCGAGCCCATCATCCCCTCCAGGCCAAGCCCGCGCTTACCCGTTTCGCCCCGATCAAACCTTGGCACAGTTGAGCCAGGCCGCCGCCGCGCTGCGTGAAAGCTTTGAGGAGGTCGGGCTCGTCATGCTCAATGACGCCCACGGCAAACGCTTGAGCGGTGAGGAAATTTGGGGACCCAAGGGTCTCGAGCAACACCGCCCGCTTTACCCTCAACTGAGCGCGCGCCATTGGCACTTGGCCCTGGACTGTCTTTTCGTCATGTGCCACTGGGTAACCGATCGCGACTTGCCCATTCGCTTTGATGTGCCGTTTTTGTGGGCCCAGGCCCCGCTGGACCAAACCCCCCAGGTCACCGGGGGCGAGCAAGTCAATGCGGTCTGGCTCGAGCCCCAAGAGGCCTTGAAGCGCTACCATGCCAAAACCTTGCACTTGGTCTACCCCACCCTCAAAACCCTCCAACGTTTGGAGCGTTTTACCAGCAGCTCAGGGGTGTCTGAGGCCTGCAGCGACAACCAAGCCTGGTTCAGCTCCACACCGCGTGGGGGTTTTGTATCGGGACAAGAGACACGCTACATGGAGCATGAGGGCCCTTACGGAGAACTCGCCCTCGTGTGCCCCGAGGGCCAACTCAAACACAGCTTGGACTGGCAAAGCGATGCACCGGTGCCCCTGCTCAAAAACCTGCACCGCTTGACCGCCCCCAACCCAGGCCTCATGACGGGGCCGGGCACCAATACTTATATAGTGGGCTCGCGCGCGAGTGGCTTCATCGTGATCGATCCCGGTCCCGCCCTGGCCCAACACTTGGAGCGGGTCTGTCTCTTCACCCAAGGCGACATCCGAGCCATCGTTTGTACCCACTCCCACGCCGACCACTCGCCAGGCGCCAAGCCCCTACAAGCCATGTGTGCGACAACCCCACCCATCTTGGGGCTGTCGTCCCAGGCCACTGCCCGGGATGCGCATTATTTTGTAGCCGAGCGTGAACTGTCCATGAACGAGCGACTGCAGTTGGTTGACGGCTTGCCCCCTGAAAAAGGGCTGCACATCTTTTTGAACGCAGAGGGTGGGAGCGGAGAAAACCAGGCCATGAGCCACACCTTGAGGGTGATTCACACCCCCGGTCATGCGGCCAATCACCTGTGCTTGGTCTTGGAAGAAGAAGGCATTCTTTTCAGTGGCGACCACATTTTGAATGGCAGCACCACCATCGTGGACCCCCCCGATGGATGCATGACGGCCTACTTGAAGTCGCTCGACACATTGAGCGCCCTTTGCGAGTCAGACCACCTGGAATTCATCGCCCCAGCCCATGGCCATGTGATGGGCAACTACCGAGGCGCGCCCCATGGCCCCTCTCAGATCATCGCTCAGCTGAAGAATCACCGCCTAAAACGCGAAGCCAAAATCAAAGCGGTGATGCTCGCCCACCCTGATAAGAGCCTCAACGACTGGGTCAAATGGGCTTACGACGATGTGCCCGAGCGTTTGTGGCCCGCCGCCATGCGGTCGTTGACAGCGCACGTCAAGCGCCTCTTGGAGATGGGGCTCGACATCCACCCAAGTCCCGAGCTTTTGAAAGCCTTGGGGCTCAGCCATGCCCAAGATCCCCTGCCCTGAGCAATCAAGGTCATCCTAAAAAAGTGTGAAGCCTGCCGATACGCCGGATTCTGTGCACGAGACAAGACTCGAAAGCCTTGCCTTGCGTGACCGTCATTAATCTGGGCCGTGGGTCACCCACACGGCTCGGTGCTACCTACCCGCCCAACATCACTTGCGAAACCACAAGCCAAGCATTCAAGAACACTCGCGTAGGGCCTACTTGGTATTGCTGCGCGCAGAGATTGCCCGTTTCACCCGCCAAAGGGCTTTGCAGCCCGACAGCGACTCGTCTCTGTTGCTCTGATCCTCACCTCACGGTGGAGAGGTGTTACCTCCTGCGCCGTTCTGTGCAGTCCGGACGTTCCTCCCGCGCAGTGTTTCCACTCTTGCGCCGGCGACGGCCTAGCCTGCTTCACAACACCGATTATCCCTTGATGGACCCCCTCCCCTTCAAAATCGGGCCGATTCAGGCAAAGACCCACGCCCAGCTGTTGTGAAAAGCACCAAGAACGATGCAATCCCGCGGGGACAATTCCTGGCGGGTGAGCGGATTTCTTGGTGAGGATGCACCCTTGCTGCTCTGGGTTATGGAGCGATAATTCACCCCACCCAGCACTGGCTTGGTTGCTCGAACGATTGCCCCCTATTTTTAAGACACAGCATGCTCAGGCTTAGCGAACTCAAAATCAAGCTCGACAGCGTTGGGGCACCCCATGAGATGTCGAGTGTGCTCAGCCGTGACTCGCAAAAGATTGGCACCGAGATTTGGCTCGAATCCATTGCACCCCAAACCACCGATCCCCATGAGGACCTGCACCGACAAGCCCCCCAGGCCTTGCGCGAGCTCGTCCTTCAAACCCTGAGGCTCAAAGAAGGCGATCTTTGCGACTTGGTTGTTCATAAGCGCAGCTTTGATGCGCGTGGTGCAGGACTCAATGTGGTCTACATTGTCGACTTCGCCCTCCAAAGCCCACAAGCAGAAGCGATGCTTCTTGAGCACTTCACTGGCCCCAGGGCCCCCGTGCCACGCCCTCACCTGATCGCCACCCCTGACATGGCTTGGCATCCCAAGGTCGTGCTGCAAGGAGAAGATCCCTCCTCATTGGCCACACTCTCGCCTCTAAAAAGGATTGCGTTTTTGCGTGAAGCAGCGCTTCATCTGCCCTTTTTAAAGACGGGCCTGTCCGCTCCCAACCCGCCCTCGGGACACCAGCGGCCGGTGGTGGTGGGGTTTGGGCCTTGCGGAATTTTTGCCGCCTTGATCTTGGCCCAGCTGGGCCTGCAACCCATTGTGATCGAGCGCGGCAAAGCGGTGCGCGAACGCACCAAGGACACCTGGGGGTTTTGGCGCAAAGGCCACTTCAACCCGCAAAGCAACGCGCAGTTTGGGGAAGGCGGGGCGGGCACGTTTTCCGACGGCAAACTCTACTCCCAAATCAAAGACACGCGGTTCTTAGGCCGCCAAGTCATGCGCGAATTCGTCAAAGCCGGCGCGCCCGAGGAAATTTTGATGGTGGCCCACCCCCACATCGGCACCTTCAAGTTGGTCAAGGTGGTGGAGAGCTTGCGCGCTCAAATTGTGGCCCTTGGGGGAGAGGTTCGGTTTGAGCAGTGCTTGGACGCTTTGGAACTGGAGACCGACCCCAAGAGTGACAAGCGCCAGGTCAAAGGCCTGCGCATTCTTGACCTGAAAAGCCACAGCACCTACACCTTGCCCACCGAGCACGTGGTGCTGGCCCTGGGTCACAGCGCAAGAGACACCTTTGTGCACCTGTACCAGCAAGGGGTTGCGATGCACGCCAAGCCCTTCTCTTTGGGCTTTCGCATCGAGCACCCTCAGAGCATGATCGACCTCGCCCGCTGGGGCCGCCATGCATCCCACCCCCTCTTGGGAGCGGCCGACTACAAACTCGTGCACCACGCCAAGAATGGTCGCGATGTCTACAGCTTTTGCATGTGCCCTGGTGGCACGGTGGTCGCGGCCGCGTCCGAGCCCCACCAAGTGGTCACGAATGGCATGAGCCAGTACTCACGCGCGGAACGCAACGCCAACGCCGCCATCGTGGTTGGCATCACCCCAGAGGACTTTGGGGTGAGCGCTCAAGAGCTTGAAAAGAGTTTAAGCCCCCAGGCCTTGTCTTCACACTTACACGGGCAAACCGTGACGAGTCCTTGGAGCCAATACACAGGCGTGCACCCCTTGAGTGGGCTGGTCATGCAAAGAAGTCTGGAGTCAAGCGCCTACCTGCTCGGCGGTGAAAACTACCACGCCCCGGCGCAATTGGTGGGGGACTTTTTAAAGCGCCAAGCGTCCACGAAGTTCGGTGAAGTCGAGCCCTCCTACCGACCAGGGGTGAACTTGACGGATTTGAACCATGCTTTGCCTAGCGATTTGATTGACGCTTTGCACGAAGCCCTGCCCGTCTTTGGTCAAAAAATCAAAGGCTTCGACCGCGCCGATGCGCTCTTGACCGGGATCGAGACGAGAACCTCTTCACCGCTTCGAATGGACAGAGATGGAGGGCTTGAGAGCATCAACACCTCGGGACTCTATCCGGCCGGTGAAGGGGCAGGGTTTGCGGGAGGGATTTTGTCGGCCGGGGTGGACGGCATCAAAGTGGCAGAAGCCTTGGCGCAAAAAATTCTCAACGCCTGAAAAGTATTCATCTTTGACATCCTCCATAAGAGCAATGAAATGGTAAAAATCAGGTCATGAACCCCATCAATATTTCTTGACTGAGTCCCAATATGAGACTAAATTTGCGTTTTATGCGAATCGTTTCACTTCAAACATTGCGGACATACTGGAGCAAAAATCCAGAGACTGAACAGGCGTTACTGGCATGGTACGAAGAGGTATTGTCCGTAAACTGGAAGCAGCCAGCGGATATCAAAGAGAGGTATGCCAGCGCAAATATTCTCAAGAAAAGACGAGTTGTTTTCAATATCAAAGGTAATAAATACAGGCTAATCGTTGCAGTGGCGTACAAAATTGGAGTTGTTTACATCAAGTTCATTGGTACGCACAAGGAATATGACGCAGTTGATGCACAAACAGTGGTAATGTAAGAAGGAGTCACCATGAATATCAAACCTATTCGCACCGCTAAAGACCATAAAGCCGCTTTGGCCGAGATCTCCAAATTGATGGAGACCGATCCAGATATCGGAACACCTAAAGGTGACCGTTTAGATGTGCTCGTGACGTTGGTTCAAGCCTATGAGGCACAACACTTTCCAATGTCACTGCCAGACCCTGTTGAGGCCATCAAGTTCCGTATGGAGCAACAAGGTCTAAAGCCTAAAGACTTGGAGCCAATGATCGGCAAAAGCAACCGCGTCTACGAGGTTCTTACCCGTAAGCGCTCTCTGACCATTGGGATGATCCGTAAGCTCCACAGCGGCCTTGGTATACCGGCTCAGAGCTTGATACAGGAAGCATACACACCTGATGCCATTTGAAGCGCTCTGGAGGGCGTTAATCGAGTTTCCTTTGTGCGTCCAAGGGTGCATCAAATAGCATAACAGTTGATACTGCTTTTAACTGGTGGCGATAAGCGTCAGCAACAGTCTGATATCAAACAGGCACATTTATTTTGGGAAGATTGGCAACAAAGAGGGAATATCAAATGAAAGCATACAGACCTAACCGCACCCATGACGAAGCGGTCATTGAGATGCTCAAAGAAGACCCTGACTTTGCAAACGAGTATCTTGCCACTGCTTTGGAGGAAGTGGATCAAGCGGGTGGACAAACAGCGCTTCTTTTAGCCTTAAGACACATTGCTGAAGCGCAAGG
>CAIMTJ010000091.1 GCA_903844385.1 uncultured Burkholderiales bacterium | reverse complement strand
GCCATGGTCTTGGCTGCTCACCCGGGCTTTGAAGCCAAGACGATTGCTCAACTCATTGACCTATCCAAACAAAAAGACGCGCATTTTCCATTTGGCAGTTCGGGGCTGGGCTCAACACCCCACCTGGCCGGTGAGCTCTTCAAATCAAGAACCAATGTCAACATGGAGCACATCGCCTACAAGGGCGGTGGTCAAGCCACCATTGACACCCTGGGCGGTCAAATCCCGATGGTTTTCACCACCTTGGCCACTGTTCAGCAGTACATCAAAACGGGCAAGCTCAACGCCATTGGGGTGACCAGCGCCAAACGGCTCACGACTTTGCCCGAAACGCCCACCTTTGTGGAGTCAGGGGTGCCTGGATTTGTGCTCTCGACGTGGATTGGTATCTTTGCACCGCCAAGCACCCCAAAAGCCATCGTTGACAAGCTTCAAACCGAGATGGTCAAAGTCTTACAAAATCCCACGGTCAAAGAGCGACTGGCCGTTTTGGGCATTGAACCATCTGGCAACACACCGGAGCAATTCAGCGAACAAATTGCAAGCGACATTGCCACCTGGGCACCCATTGTCAAGAAAGCCAATATCAATTTGGATTGATTGATTTCTTGGCTTTGAGCAGAAATTGAGCGACAAGAGATCCCATTCGTGGGTGAACAACGATAAAAACTGGGCGTTTGTTGAATCAGTTTGCGGGGTCAAGCGAGTCGTCAAGGCGTGACCAATTTGGCCCCAGGCGCAGCAAACTCTTTGGGCCAAATCACCACCCATTTGCCACCTTGAACTTGTTTGATCTTGTACAGATCGTCGCCATTCATGAAGTTGTTGGTGCCATCCCAGCGCATTTTGCCAATGATGGTGTCGACTTGGGCCTTTTTGATCCAGGTCGCCAGGGTTTTATCGTCCAGGCTTTTGGTGGCGTTCACAGCCGCTTCAAGCGTTTGCCACGTGGCATAGGCGACCGAGGCCATCAAGTCCACACTGGGGTCGGCCAGATTTTGGGCTTTGCCTTTTTCATGAAAAGCCGTCATGAAGCTGGCCGCCACGGGGTTGGTGGAAAACGGGGGGTGTTCTTCAAAGACCGTGAGCGCCAAAACGCCCTCGCCGTTTGGCGACTTGGTCATGAGGCTGGGTGCCGGAAACGTCACAAAACTCAGTGGTGGCGTGTAATCAATCTTTTTCATCGCATCGATCAAAAAGTTGCCTTCAGCGCCAAGACCTCCGATCCACAAAAAGTCCGGGTTGCTGTCTTTGACCCTGGCCGCAATGGAGGCAAAGTCACGGTTACCAAACTCCCAGTCGAGGTAGATGCTCTCTTCCAAGCCACGTCTCTTGAGCTCTTCGCGAGCGCCTTGTGAGACAAAGAAGGCCGATGGAAATTTGCTCGTCACAATGGCGACTTTTTTGATTTTCTTAGGGGTATTGGCAAGTGAGTCAAACACCAACTTGGGCCAGACCTTTTCGATTTCATAGGCACCGCCCGAGACCGAAAATTGCAGGTCATATTTGGCCTGCGCGGGCAAACCAAAGGTGTTGTGCAAGATGATTTTGTTGAATCGCTGCGCAACGCCCATGGCCGACAAAATGGCGCCCGTTCCATAGGGCCCAATCACCAAGTCAACCTTGTCGTCAGTGATCAATTTTTCATACAAGGCACGGGTGAGTTCTGGCTTGGATTGGTCGTCCTTTAAGACCCATTCGACGGGCCTGCCCAAAAGCCCCCCTCGCTTATTGAGTTGCTCGACAAAGATCTCGCCCGCCAATTTTTGCATGGCAGTGGTGGCACTGAACGGACCCGTTAACGCCAAGGTGCTGCCAATGCGAATGGGAGTTCCTGTTTGCCCCCACGCTTGAAGACCCGTGAGCAAGGAAAATCCACAAGACAAGACTGCTAGACGACGAGATAAACCCATGACCATCTCCCTATCAAACATGAAAAAGATAACAAAACACCCTTGACTTTTAAGTGGTGAGGCCACGCATTGAGGCCTTTCATCAATGAAAAATCAATGGATCAACACGGACAACCCACTGGGGTTTGCCCCAACCAGACTGGATACCAAGGCAAGTGGAGAGTACAGCAAGAAAAGCGGTCAATGACCATAGGACAAACCATGAAACAAAAGCTCTGAATTTTTCTTTGAAGGATAATGTCAGCTGTTTGAGTCATGAATGAATCCCCTTCATTTTTGAATTTTGCAGCACCAGACTTTGCGCGTCACGCGTGAGTTGAGGCATCATGAATCACCAGCACAGAGAGTTAATATGAAGATTGCTATTGTGGGGGCTGGCCTTGGGGGACTGACCGCGGCCTTGTCCTTCATCAAACGGGGCTTTGACGTCACCGTTTTTGAACAAGCCAGCGAATTGAAAGAGCTCGGCGCTGGCGTTCAATTGGGCCCCAATGCGGTGGGCGTTCTCTATTATTTGGGACTTGAGAAGATACTGAGCCAGTACACCACCCCCACTGAGGGTAAAAACGTGCGACTTTGGAACACGGGTCAGCGTTGGCCTTTGTTTGATTTGGGCACCCTGGCCATTGAGCTCTATGGCTTTCCCTATCTCACCATGCACCGAGCCGATTTGCAAAAAATCCTGCAACAAGAGGTGCTGCGCTTAAAGCCCGGCGCCATCGTCTTGAACGCCAAGGTCAAATCGGCCACACAAAACGGGCCACGCGTGGGCATCGAGTTTGACAGCGGCTCACGCCACGAGTGCGATCTGTTGGTCGGGGCCGACGGCGTTCATTCAGCCATTCGAGCCAGTCTTTTTGGCAAGCACGAGGCCAAACAGTCGGGGATCATGGCCTGGAGAGGCGTGATTGACACCCAAAAACTGCCCAGCCATATGCTTGAAAAAGTGGCCACCAATTGGGTGGGACCTGGGGCTCATGTGGTTCAATACCCGCTCAAAAATGGCGCACTCATGAATTTTGTTGGCGCCATTGAAGGGCAACGCTGGGACAAAGAATCATGGTCTGAAAGGGGCAGCACCGACGAATGCCTCAACGACTTTGTGGGTTGGCATCCCGACATCCAAACCCTCATCAAGGCCATCGACACGCCTTACAAATGGGTATTGAAGCTCAGAGACCCCATGTCGAGCTGGACGCGAGGGAGCATCACCTTGTTGGGTGACGCTTGTCACCCCATGCTGCCATTTTTGGCGCAAGGCGCAGGCATGGCCCTGGAGGACGGGTACATTTTGGCTCGGTGCGTTGAGAAATACGCAAGTGCCATCCCTCAAGCCCTCCAGCGGTATGAGGCGCTCAGACTCGAGCGCACTGAACGGGTGGTCAACGGCTCCAATGCCAATGCCAAGCGTTTTCACAACCCGGCGTTGGCCAACGCCCAAGGCGCTCAAGCCTACGTGAGCTCGGAGTGGCATGAAGAGAAAGTCAAAGAGCGCTACGATTGGCTGTTTCGCTACAACGTAGAAGCCGTCGACGTCTGATCTCGCTTGCCAACGCTTGGAGACCCTCACCGCTCTAGGGTTGACAACAGCCACCCGTTGGGGTGGGATGATCATGACACCAGGGCGACGGGGGAATTACTTTTTGTATGAATTCTCAATGAGTCGAAGCTCCCAAGGAACAATCACTTTTGAGAAAATCACAGGATCCGTCCAACCCTTGGCCTCCCGCCCCAGGTGTCCTCCCACCGGGTTGATCCAAGACTCTTTGGGCACATCACCTGATCGCATCAAAAGCTCCAAATCCACGATCGGCACTTGGGTGTCTTTCACACCCCCCACCACCAACATGGGCGGAGTGGTCTTGCCCATCAAACCCATCGTCTTCAGAGACATCGGTGGGAGCAAACGTGCCAAGTCATCGATCGTTTGAGCACCATCGAACACATTGATAAAGGCCGGTGCCAAGTCAAACAAATATTCTTTGTTGCCCATGGTATCTTCACGCAGAAATTTTTCAGTGAAAAATTGATCGATGGGCGGCGACTGGGCGACACTGCCCAAGAGACGTGTGCGCTCGACAAAGGCCAATTTGCTGGCCCAATAACCTCCAAAACTCACTCCTGAGACAATGATTCGTTGGGTGTCGACTTGGGGCTGCTTGGCCAAGTAATCGAGCGCGGCAGAAAACATGCGCTCGGCGGTCAAATTCACTTTGACCGGGGCCTGACCCGTGCCAGGGCTGTCAACGGCGAGGAAACCCACCCCATGGGAGAGAATCTCACCATAACTGTCGGCCACCGTTTCTTTGCGGCTGTCGAGCCCACTGATGGCCAAGATCATGGGTGTTTTGCCTGGGGCATTTTTGGGCATGCGCAAGTAGCCGGTGAAAGACTTGCCTTCGAATGGAATTTGAACCACCTGCAAAGGCGGATCGAGCGTGCGAGCATACTGGGCATAAGCGCTCAGAGCATTGGCATAGGCTTTTTTCTTACCCTCAGCATTCGGAACTGGCCACTGCGCCATGTAAAACAGTCGCCAAGCCCTCTTGTAGAGCAGTGCGGCTTTGCCTGGGTCTGCGCTTTGCTGAGCCTCTTGTACGTAAGACTCGGCAACTTGACTCCAGCCTGCCGCCCAATCATCCCCTGCTCGAGTCTTGATCAACGACAGTGCCTTCTCCACGTCCTTGGGGTCAAGCCCGCCCATGGGGTAGCCGCCACGGTTCGCCCGTGCTTGGGCTTCCGCTTTGATTTCTTCGATATTGCGCTCGGGCACTTGAGCCAGCGAAGTCCCCAAAAGGCTCAGTGCCATCACCACCAGCCCAAGAGCTTTGAAGCTGCGCACAGATCGTTTCAATGGATTGAGGCCATATGTCATGCTCGTCCCCTGGTTATTCGAATTGAAAACCATTATGGCAAAAAAACGCACTCTATGATGGTCCGTGACGCCTTTGGAAGTGCAAACTCAGATCAGGTTAACCCTTAAAAGGCACCCATTGCAGGTGCGAAATCGAATCGAGAAGTGCCTCTTCACAAGGAGTCGTCCAGTTGGGACAAGGCCAGTTGCGCAATGCTTTGGGCGTCAACACCGAAATAGCGGCGCAGCTCGCTGCGGGTGTCACTGCGGCCAAAACCATCGGTTCCCAAAGTCGCGTATGACCGCCCAGGCGGGATGTGCGCTCTGAGCCGTTCAGGAACGGCCCGAACATAATCGCTGGCAGCGACAATGGGCCCCTTGGACAAAGCGAGTTGTGCGGCCAGGAACGATGCGTCATGCTCCAAGGCTTCACGGTCGAGCTCACTCCAACTCGTGACGCTGAAGACATCGGCCTGTACACCTTTTTCTAGGAGCAGCTCTTTGGCCTTCAAGACTTCAAGTGTGATCGCACCCGAGCCCATCAGGGTGACGCGTTTTTTGGACGCTTTTTTGGCAGGGCTTAACAAATAACAACCGCTCAACACCTCTTGGGCTTTGAGCAAATCAATGCTCGGATGAGCGTAGGACTCATTCATCAACGTGATGTAGTAAAACACATCGTGCTGCTCGACCATCATCTCCTTGATACCGTTGGCCACAATCATGGCCAGCTCACCCGCAAAGGCCGGGTCATAGGACTTGCAATTGGGGATAGTGGCCGAGATCAGGTGGCTCGATCCGTCTTGGTGCTGGAGGCCTTCGCCTGACAGGGTGGTTCGCCCAGATGTTGCACCCAGCAAAAATCCACGCGAGCGCTGGTCAGCCGCCGCCCAAATTGCATCGCCCACCCGTTGAAAACCAAACATGGAGTAATAAATATAAAAAGGCAGCATGGCCAAGCCATGCACGCTGTAACTCGTGGCAGCAGCGGTCCAACTCGAGATGGCGCCGGCTTCACTGATGCCCTCTTCTAAAATCTGTCCATTCAAGGCCTCTCGGTAGCTCAGCACCGAGCCGATGTCCTCGGGCTCATAGCATTGACCCACGCTGGAATAAATACCCACTTGTTTGAACAAATTGGCCATGCCAAAGGTCCTGGCCTCGTCGGCCACAATGGGCACAATTCGGGGGCCCAAATGGGGGTCTTTCAATAAATTGCCCAGCATGCGCACAAACGCCATCGTGGTGGACATCTCTTTGCCCTGAGCATTGAGGGCAAACTCTGCGTATTGGCTCAATGGGGGGACTTGGACCACGTCGCACTGTGTGAAGCGAACGGGTAAAAAACCACCCAAGCGTGCACGTTGGTCATGCAAATACCTCATCTCCGCGCTGTCGGCAGGAAGGCGGATGAATGCCAAATTGATGGCCTCTTGATCACTCAAGGGCAAATTAAATCGGTTGCGAAATTCCACAAGCGTTTGCTCATCCAATTTCTTTTGACTGTGGGTGGTCATTCGGCCTTGACCGATTTGTCCCATACCAAAACCCTTTTTGGTGTGAGCGAGCACCACGGTGGGTTGTCCAACATGCTCTAGAGCAGCTCGATAGGCTGCGTAGATTTTGACCAAATCGTGTCCACCGCGTTTTAAGCGATCAATTTGTTCATCGCTCATGCCTTGGGCCAAATGCCGCAACACATCGTTTTGACCAAAAAAGTTATCCCGATTGAAGCGCCCGTCCTTGGCCGCAAAGGTTTGCATCTGTCCGTCAACGGTATTGGACAAGGTTTTGATCAGCACCCCGGTTTTGTCCCTGGCAAAGAGTCCATCCCAATCACTGCCCCAGACCAGTTTGATCACATGCCAGCCCGCCCCGGTGAAGAGTTTTTCCAGCTCATCCATGATGCGACCATTGCCCCGAACGGGACCGTCCAAGCGCTGCAAATTGCAGTTCACCACCCAGACCAAGTTGTCGAGTTTTTCTCTTGAAGCCAAGGTCAAGGCACTCATGCTCTCGGGCTCATCCATCTCACCGTCCCCAAAGACGCCCCAAACTTTCCTTTGACCGCAGTCGAGCAGTTGGCGATGCGTGAGATAGCGCATGAAGCGGGCATGGTAGATCGAACTGATGGGACCAATTCCCATCGATCCTGTAGGGAACTGCCAAAAGTCAGGCATGAGCCAAGGATGGGGATAACTGCTGAGCCCTTTGGCTCCAGCAAAGGCCGCTGTAATTTCTTGACGGTAATGGGCCAAATCCATCTCGGTGAGTCGCCCTTCCAAAAAGGCTCTGGCATAGACACCAGGCGCAGAGTGAGGCTGAAAAAATACCAGGTCTTCCAGCTGATCAGCCGAGCGGGCTTTGAAAAAATGATTGAATCCCACCTCAAACAAATCAGCCGCACTGGCATAACTGGCAATATGCCCACCGAGTTCCCCATAGGCCCCATTGGCGCGCACCACCATGGCCAAGGCGTTCCAACGCATCAAGGAGGCCAAGCGCTCCTCCACGGCCAAGTCGCCTGGAAAAATTCCCTGATCCTCAACCTTGATGGTGTTGACATGGGGCGTCAAGGCGTCCTTGAAGCTCGCTGCTGTGCCCAGCCCCAGTCGCTCGGTATGCTCGAGCAAGGCATTGATCAAGAACTGCCCCCGAAGCGCCCCATTGGCGTTGATCGTTTGCTCCAGCGAGTGCAACCATTCAGTGGTTTCCAGTGGATCGAGATCTTCTTGGATGTTGAAGGCTTTGGGTGGCATACGATTCATTTCAAGTCCCAATCAAGGCGTACATTGAGGATAACTCACGCCAGCACTATAGCCATGAAACACTGGCATTTGATTTTCATTTAAGCCAAAAAAATCATTGATTACAGAATAAAATGTTGCTTATATAAATATTTGAAGCATTTAATACCAATGGATACGACAGATCTCAAAATTCTGCATGAACTGCAACAAGACGCCTCTTTGAGCAATGTGGAGCTCGCCAAGCGCGTTCACCTCTCGCCCTCGCCTTGCTTGTCCAGGGTCAAGGCCCTTGAAAAAAGCGGCGTGATCAAACAATACGTTGCATTGCTGGATCCCCAAGCCCTGGGGCTGGGCTTGAGTGTCTTCATCTCCATCAGTCTGAAAGAACAAACCAAACAAGCGCTCAGTCACTTTGAACAAAGCATTTGGCAGCACTCCGAAGTCATGGAGTGCTATTTGATGACGGGGGACTGCGACTACTTGATCCGAGTGGCGGTCAAGGATATCGCGGCGTTGGAAAAATTCATTTTGGAGTCACTCACCCCCATTCCAGGCATTGAGAAAATACGCTCTAGCTTTACCCTCAAACAAGTGAAGTACAAAACTGCCCTGCCCTTGATGGATTGAAGCGAATGAACGCTCGCGTTCTTCAACAATTCAACAATTCAACGATCTACCTCGGCTTGGGCAGGCCAATCCATGAACAAAACTCTTGCCTCACAAGCATGGGGCCCGACGGACTCGCAACTGACTCACGGTTGACTCAGGCCGAGAGTGAAACTCCAAAACAACGCCAATCAGCCAGCAATGTCGGTATTGAACATTGATGCAAAACAGGGATTGCTTTGAATTCTATTGAAAGCCAATTCATTCACGTGCAAACGTTGTGTGTTTGAGTAACCCCAATGTATTGCTCATGTCAGTTGACCAAAGTCAATGAGTCGTGATCAGCAACGATCAAGAATCCATACTTCTCAACTTGAAAGACATGACATGAAAAGCATCCTCAACAAAAAACTAGCCTTGCTTCCTTTGGCCGCATTTTGCCTCTTCACCGGATCATCTTGGAGTCAGGAAGTCGATCAAGCTTGGATGGTGAGAGCACGCGCTGTTGAATTGAACTGGGCCAATCAACAAAACAATGGACTCGACACGACCCAAGTCACGGCCCAAAAAACAGCCATTCCAGAAGTCGATATCTCTTACTTCTTACAAAAGAATATCGCCCTTGAATTGTCTCTCACTTACCCACAAACCGTGAACATCGATGTCGCGGGCACTGGAGCAGGTCAATTGAAGGGACTGCCCCCTTCGGTCGTATTGCAGTACTACTTCAGTGATTTGGGAGCCATCAAGCCTTACATCGGACTAGGCATCAACTACACCCGATTTAGCAACGTGAATATTCTCAATGGTGCAGCGAGCGTGAACGCCAATAGCACCGGCGCTGTCGGTCAAGCCGGCTTTGATTACATGATTGACAAAAACTGGGGGGTGAATGTTGACATCAAATACATACAAATGAAAACCGATGTGTATGTGGGGACCAAGAACATCGGACAACTGGGCTTGAACCCAACATCCTATGCACTCGGTGCGACCTATCGCTTCTAATTGCAGATGAGAAATCAAGCGATATGAAGCTCAAGGGTACTGGACTGCAGTGAACTTCATATCGCGAATTGACTCCCCAGTGCCTCGCACAAGTCTCGCCCACACTCCAAACTGTAGATCGATTGTTCCCGTCCATCATGAGTAAGGATAGTAAGCCCCGTACCGAATGGATTCCTAACTTCACCTATGGCGAGATCTCGGTGGGTCAAAGTGCGCGCCTGCTGAGAACGCTCACGCCCAAAGACATCCTCAATGCCTCGGCTGTCTGCACCGACACCCCTTCATCGCCTGCGCTCGTGACACACTCCAGCGTCAACGTGCTCAATGACGTCCTCGCGCATGGTGTGTGGGCTGGCACCCAGATCTCTGAACTCCTCGCAACCCAATTCCCAGGACCAGGAACGGTCTACTTACAGCAAGACTTGCACTTCATGAGGCCAGTGAGGATGGGAGACACCCTCACAGTGGTGGTGAGCGTCACGGCCAAAGAAAAGAACAACCAAATTGCGCTCAATTGCATCATTGAAAACCAACATGGCGAAAAAGTACTTCAGGGCAACGCCCGCATTGTTGCACCGACACAAAAACTGTTTCGCCCCTCCACCAATCCAAGCGAAATTCAAGCGTTGGATCCACAGGCTCGGTTTCGCGCCCTGCTCAGTCTAGCCGCACAGATCAAGCCGGTATCGTGTGCAGTGGTGCACCCCTGTGACGCCGAGTCACTCATCGGTGCGATGGACTCAGCCAAGGCAGGACTCATTGTTCCCATATTCATCGGGCCGGGTAAAAGAATCTTGAGCTTGGCTGAGTCTCAATCCATTGACATTTCTGCGTTTGAACTCATCGATGTCCCCCATAGCCACGCTGCGGCCGAGAAAGCCGCCGAATGGGCCATTGACGGCAAAGCCCAGATCATGATGAAGGGCAGTTTGCACACCGATGAGCTCATTCGTGCGATCTTGCGTCGACCTGAGTTGCACACCGGGCGACGCATGTCACACGTCTTTCGCTTTGATGTTCCCATGTACAGCAAACCGTTATTGGTCACCGATGCAGTGCTCAATATCAGACCCACCCTCCTAGAGAAAATGGACATCTTACAAAACGCCATCGATTTCAGCACCATCCTTGGCGTGCCCAACCCCAAGGTGGCCATCTTGGCCGCCATTGAAATGGTCAACCCCGATATGCCGTCGACCATTGATGCCGCATCACTTTGCAAAATGGCCGAGCGCGGTCAAATCAAAGGTGGCATTGTGGATGGCCCTCTGGCCTTTGACAATGCCATCTCTATGCACGCCGCCCACATCAAGGGAATTCAATCCCTCGTGGCCGGTGACGCCGACATTCTCATGGTTCCAGATTTGGAGTCTGGCAATATGCTAGCCAAGCAATTGGAGTATTTTGCCGGGGCGAGTTGCGCTGGCTTGGTACTGGGTGCAAAAATACCCATCGCCCTCACCTCTCGAGCAGATAGCCCCCAAACACGCATGGCTTCAGCTGTTTTGGCACTGCTCGCATCTCATGCCCGTGAGCAGACGTGCTGAAATGATCCTCGCAACGCGCTCTTGAACATCAAAGCCCATGTCTATCTTATCAGTCAATGCGGGCTCATCGAGTTTGAAATTCGCCCTCTATTGCCTGGACGAGCATGGCAATATGGCCGCCATGTTGACGGGTAGCTTTCAAGGCCTCGAACCAGGCGCCAGCCCACAACTGCAGTACACGCTTGAGGGAACGCTTCGCCAATGTCTTTTCCCCATTGAGAAGGGAGATGGATTTGTTGTCGCCCTGAAACAACTCCAAAGCTTGATCACATCACTACCCAAACTGCCAGCCATTCGGGCTGTGAGCCACCGCATCGTACACGGGGGGGCCAAGTACCGTGACAGTGTCATGGCAAGACCCGACATCTTAAAAGACCTCGCCCAATTGAATTCTTTGGCCCCTTTGCACCAACCCCATAACTTAAAGGGCGTCGAGGTCTTTGGCCAAGCATTTCCACAAATCCCACAAGTCTTGTGTTTTGACACGGCATACCACCGAACCCTCCCCCCCATGGAGTCAGCCATGGCACTGCCCCCAAGCATCACCGATCAAGGCGTCAGACGCTATGGCTTTCATGGCTTGTCTTATCAATTCATCATGGACTCTTTAGCGGCATCCACACAACGCGCGCATCAACGCGTACTGATGGCGCATTTGGGCAATGGCGCGAGTTTGTGTGCGGCCCAAAACGGCGTGAGCTTAGCAACGACCATGGGGTTTTCTACGCTGGATGGACTGATGATGGGTACGCGTGTGGGAGCGTTGGATCCGGGGGTGATCTTGTATTTGCTTGAAAAAGGCTATACACATGATCAACTCGTTCATCTTTTGTATTCTCAAAGTGGCTTATTGGGCGTTTCTGGGCAGAGTGCAGACATGCGAAGCTTGAGATTGAGCGGGTCAGTCATGGCACAAAATGCCATCTCTCTATTTATTCACCGGGTTGTGCGAGAAAGTGGCGCCATGGTCGCTTGCTTAAAAGGTCTTGACGTCTTGGCCTTTAGCGGGGGTATTGGTGAGCACGATCCGCTCTTGCGACAAGCGGTATGTCAAGAATTGTCGTGGCTCGGCATTGAGCTCGATGGCAGCAACAATGAGTTGGCCTGTGGCGAGAGGATTCGAAAAATCAGCACTGACGCAAGCCCCATTGAAGTTTGGGTCATCCCCACCGATGAGGGCAGGGTCTGCGCACAACTCGCCCATCAGGTCTTGATGAAAAGCACAGACCCACCCAGCCCAAGCTTCAAGGGGAAAGGGGCAACTTGAACGTCTTGCCTCGTGAAGACGTTCAAACCAAGAGCTTTACTTTGGAATTTTCAAGAATTTCCAAACTTTGTGATCCACATCGGCAATCAAGACCGTCGCTGGCAGGCTAGAGTCGCCCGTATCGCGCATCGAGTACTTGAAAACGCCACTGAAGGTTTTGAGCTTGGCAAATTCATTTTTAATGATTTCCCTGGCCTTCTTGGGATCGGTTTTGCCATCAATGCCGTTTCTCTTCATGATGTCGGCATAAAGCATGATGGCATCGTAACCCATGGCCCAATTCGAGACGTTGGGTGGCACGCCCAGGCTGGGATCGGCCTTGGCTAAAATTCTTTTCACAATGGTGTTGTACAGCACGGGATCACTGTAACCCTCGGGGGAAGCATCGTTGGTTGAAAAACCAATCACATGCCAGTTGCGACCCAATTCACCCACCATATTGATAAAAGGACCCGCCCAAAGTATGGAGGTATTGAGCACGGGCACTTTCACCCCTTGGGTGTTCATGTCCTTAGCCAAGAGCATGGCTTGGGGTGGAAAGGCAGCAGAAAATATCGCATCGGGGTTTTCACCTTTGATTTGAATAACGGCTGCGGACAAGTCTGTGGCTTTGGATGAAAACTCGACGGTATCGAGCACTTCCAGGCCCAACTGCTTGGCCAAGACGGCATAGGCATCCGCGCTCGCTTTGCTGGAGGCCTCTCGAACGTCGGCCACGATGACCACTTTCTTGACTTTGGGATAAGCTTTCAAGAAATCTTTGACGCCATCGGGCATCAGTGTGTCGTCTGCGGGATGCAAACGAAGAGTCCAAGGCTTGACCGTGATGCCAGGCTTGGTCGCATTGACTGCGATGGAGGGCATATTGATCTGATTGGCCAGTGCACTCACTGTTTCCCACTGTGTGCCGGTCAACGGTCCAACGACACCAAAAAATCCATCGCCTTCAAATTTTCTAAAAAGCGTAACACTTTGTGCCGGATCGCCCTGCGCATCCCCCACGTCCAATTGCAATAAACTGCCATTGACGCCGCCCTTGGCGTTGATGTCTTCAATGGCCAGACGCAAATGCATTTCTTGAATTTTTCCGTATCCTGCAAATGGGCCTGACAGCGCCGTGATCGCACCCAGTTTGATGGGGGGCTTGGCTTGAGAAAAACCAGCACCTGAGCCCATGGCCAAAGCCGTGGCAAGAAGGATACTGCGGATAAAATCCCTTTTTTGATTGATCATTGTTGTCTCCTGTAAAAGTGAATTGGTCAACTTCGGTCGTCTTTGGCTTTAAAACTCTCTCCAAAATAGCTCTCGATGACCAAGGGGTTTTGCGCCACCTCCAAGGCCGTTCCTTCCAAGATGAATTCACCATGTGCCATCACCAACGCACGATCAGACACGCTGAGCGCACGTTTTGCATTTTGCTCCACCAGCACGATGGTAAGTCCTTGCTCTTTCATACGTTTGATCACTTTGAACACTTCCGAAGTGTACTTCGGTGACAATCCCATGGATGGCTCATCGAGCAACAAGAGTCGAGGTTGATCAATCAACGCACGCCCAATGGCCAACATTTGCTGCTCGCCACCGGACAATAACCCAGCCATTTGCTCGGCGCGTTCTTTCAATCGAGGGAAAATCTCAAACACACGGGCCACCGACTCTTCAAAGCCAAGTTCGCGCGACTCAATATCCCAAGCCAATTTCAAATTATCAATCACTTTGAGGCTTTGTAAGGTACCCCGTCCCTCAGGAATGTGCAACAACCCCTGGCGTGTCAATACATGGGTGGGTGTTTTGGTGATATCCCAATCCAAAAAATGAGCCTGCCCTGAGGAGATGGGCAGCACACCAGAGAGCGCTCGCATGAGGCTGGTTTTGCCGGAACCATTGGCACCAATAATGGCCAAGGTCTCGCCTTGACGAACCTCAAAACTCAACCCTTTCAAGGCCTTGATGGGTCCGTAGCTTGCGAAAATGTTCTGTACACGAAGAACTGAGGAACTGGGCATACTCAATTCACCTCATCCTCTTCGTCACCCAAATAGGCACTCAAGACCTCGGGATGACTCAAGACTTCTTGCGCACTGCCCTCACACAACTTGGTCCCAAAGTCCATCGCCACCACTCGAGTCGACAACGCTCTGATCAAGTTCATATCATGTTCAATCAGCACGATGGCACTCACTTTCGAGCGAATAAGTTGGATATCTTCAATCAATTGCTGAGTTTCGAACTCATTCATTCCCGCAGCGGGCTCATCCAACAGCAGCATTTTGGGCTCGCCGGCCATTGCCCTGGCAATCTCAAGGCGGCGTGCGTCGCCATAGGACAATGAAGCTGCACTTTGATGGATCTTTTCGGATAGGTTCAATACGCTCAAACACTCCAACGCCGCATCCATCTGAAGTTCTCGGCTACTTTGACCCTGTAACCATTGAAACGGATGCTCAAAGAAGGACTTGCGCGCCACCAAGACGTTCTCCAACACACTCAGACGCTTGAAGAGCCGAATGTTTTGAAACGTTCTGCCCACCCCCAATTTGGCAATACCATGAATTGATAAGTGGGTAATATTGTGTTGATCAAAATGAATCTGACCCGAACTCGCCTTGTAAAAGCCAGTGATCGTATTGATCAAGGCCGTTTTACCTGCGCCATTGGGGCCAATGATACCGAGCAACTCGCCCTCACCAACGTTCAAAGACAAATCATTGATAGCGGCAATTCCACCAAAGTTTTTTGAAAGATGCTCGATGCTCAGCAATGGATGGCCGAGGAGTTGCGTCATGACTCAATGGCTCCTTTTTTTTGAACCGTCCCCATCCTGAATTGAAGGATGCCTTGCGGACGAAACAACAAGATCAGCAAAATCGATAAACCAAAAACGCTTGGGCGCCACTCGGCCAAGACACGAAAATATTCGGGCAATAAGGTCATGACAAAGGCGCCCAAGAGGGGGCCCCACATATTGTTCACACCACCCAAAACCACATAGAGCACCACATAAATAGAAAGCAGCACGTCAAAGTTCTCAGGCCTGACGAAATTCATATAGTGACCGTACAAAGAACCCGCCACACCCGCGATAAAACCGCCCATTGCAATGGTCAGCAACTTGACCACAACGACATTGATCCCCATGGAGGCAGCAACGAGCTCGTCTTCTCGAACCGCATCGCAGATCCTTTGCCATGAGCTCAAAGAGAAGTAATAAAGCAATGCACCCACAACAACCAGTGCAATGGCAACCGAGTAAACATCAGCGCCTTTCATGCCCCCAAAGCCACCCACACCACCGATGAATTTAAAGTTTTCGAGCAAAACCCGCACACAAACTGTCACCCCCAAAGTCACCAAGATAAAGTAAATACCTTTCAACTTGACCGTTGGATAGCCCACCAAAAAAGCAACAGCAGCAGAAAAAATGCCAGCCATCACGCTTGCTGGCAACAAAGGCCAGCCCAATTTGACGGTCAAGACGCCCGCACAGTAGCAGCCCAGGGCCATGAAAGCACCTTGGGCAAAAGACAAGGAACCGGACAAAAGAACCACATAAACACTCCAGGCCAAGAGTGTGTTGATGCCTGCAAAAAACAAATGATCGATGATCACGCTCGGGTCTCCTGCAGTGCCTGTCGGGCTGAAAACAGACCACTGGGTTTGATGACCATGGTCAAAATCACCACCACCCACACCGTCATTTCAACCCACCGACCAAGGCCAAAAAGGTACAAGGACGCCTCCAAAATGCCAATCAATAAGCCGCCCAGCATCGCCCCTCTCATGTCTCCCAAGCCACCAATCGCCATGATGGCCAAGGCCTTGAGTCCAAAAGTCAAACCGATCTCCGAATTGGCCGAGGCCGAGCGCAACGACAAGAGTAAGCCCGCCTCTGCGGCAAGACCCGAGGAGATGAAGAAAACTGCTTGACTCACCCGAGTCACATCAATGCCAAGCAATGCGGCATTCGTGGGCGACTCCGCCACAGCACGAATTTGTCGGCCCATGCGGGTTTTGTGAATATAGCTATGAAGCATCAACATCAACACGAGGGTCACCACCAAAATAAAGAAATGCAAATAGGGAAATTGAACCCCCGATATCTCAATATTTTGCTCCATCCATGCCGGTAAAGTCTTGAACGAAACGGGCTCGGTACCCCAGTATTTTTGGACGCAATCGGTAAAGACCAAGCCCAGGGCCATGGAACTCAATGCCGCCGTTATCTTGGAGTCAGAACGCTTGAATCGCCTGAATGCAACCCACTCTGTGAACACCCCCAAAAATCCACCCACAACAAAGGACACAAGCAAGGCCCAAGGTGCGGGTAAAAATTCAAGGGACACAATACCCACGAAACCACCAAACATGAAGACTTCAGGGTGGGTGAAGTTGAGCTTATCCAAAACACCAATGATCAAGGTAAAGCCCAAAGCGACCAGCGAATACATCGCGCCATTGACCAAGCCATTGAGGAGTTGTCCAACTAACATCTGTCTCAATATCCTGTAATGCGGTTAATAGGGATCCGACTCAACATGAGCCATCAAACCTTGGCCAATGCTTCAGACTCAAGAGCTTGGATATGGGGCAATACTTTTTTAGCAAAAAGCGCCATGCTGTTTTTGGTCAACTCTTGGGACAGATTGCCAAAATGCATCATGGTGAGCAAATTGTCAAATCGCAAATCGTTCCAATACTCTGTGATCGTATCCTTGACGGTCTGTGGGCTTCCACATATCACCATCCCCATTTCGATGGCGGTCTCAAGCGTCAAGTCTTGGGTGAGAGATGCCTTGGCGGCCATGATCCCTTTGAGAGAAGCGCGTGAACTGTATCCGGGCGGCAACAGCATCTCAAAAGGCATCTTTAGCAAACGGTTTCTTAGCAGCTCAAACGGTTTTTTTGCTTCCTCACGTGCACGCTCATCGGTGTCGGCCACGTAAACAGGCACAGCCCAACCCAATTGACTGTCTTGCGCTTCATAGCCAAAAGATTCAGCCGTATCGCGGTAAGACTTCAAGTATTTACCGACCACTTTGGCCGGGCTGAAGGTTTGCAAATAGGTGTAGCGACGATCAGGGTGTGCAGCCCAATCAATGGTTTCCTTGCTGCCTTGAGAAGGCACCCAAATGGGGGGGTGCGGCTGCTGAAAGGGTCGGGGCCACAAGTTCACATATTCATGGTTGTAGTGGTGACCTGTAAAGGCAAAGGGCCCGGGTTTGGTCCAAGCCTGAACAATCAAATCGTGGGCCTCGTGAAAGCGGTCATGAGAGATGGTGGGGTTGAGTCCAAAGGTGTGGTACTCGGCCCCAATGCCACGCACAAAGCCACTGATCAATCGACCTCCAGAGAGTACGTCAATCATGGCATGCTCCTCAGCCACGGTCAAAGGATGCTCGCGTAGCGGCAAAGCACTGCCCAAAATCGCAATCTTGACCCGCTTGGTGCGCCTCGCTAGTGCGGACGCCATCACGATGGGCGACGGCATCAAGCCATAAGCCGTCTGATGGTGCTCATTGACGGCGACACCGTCAAAACCCAAAGGCTCAGCCGATTCGAGCTCATCCAAATAGCGGTTATACAAGGCATTGCATTTCACGGGATCGAAAAAACGGTTGGGTAAATTGAGCCAAACCGTTTCATACTCCTTGGTGGCCTCGAAGTCCAAATCAGCATACGACATCAGGTGAAAAAGAATGACTTTCATGATTGAGCAACCTTTTTGATGAATGGGGTAACGAGTTGGACAAATTCCTCTGACTTTTCTACTTGTGGCAAATGTCCGCAATTGGGGAAAACACTCAACACCGACTGTGGCATTAACTTTTGAAGGGCATGGGCATACGGCAAGGGCATGATTTCATCGTCTTGTCCCCAAACCAGTTGCACGGGCATCGTCACTCGATGCAACCATTTGAAGAGCATGGGGTTGTGAAGCCGTGGCGCCCAAGCCAGCAATGCAGTGGTGTGCCGATTTTTAAGTGCCGTGTCTTGATCCAAGGGGTGGGCAATCGACCACTCAACCAGAGCAGGATTTTTAAACGTTTTTTGTGCGCTCTTTTCAGGTGACCACAAAAATATATCCCCAGGCTGTGCCTCTGGAATGCGAATACCAGCGGCACCGATCAACGTGAGTGAGCTGAAACGACTCGGCTGTTTGACGGCCAACTCCATGGCCAGCCAACCCCCTAGGGAGCTGCCAATCACATGCGCGTGATCCAATTGGAGTTGATCCATCAAATCCAAATAAAAATAAGCCAAGTCCTGCATATTTTCAAGCCACGAGGGTTCATCCGACTCACCAAAACCGGGATGTTCGGGCACGATCACATCAAAGGATTTGGCGAGTTCGTGCAAAAACGGTTGAACCTGCGGCACACCATTGGCACCGTGAAGATACAACACAGCAGGACCTTGACCATGGCGGCGAAAACGGATTTTGCAACCCTTGACGGTGATAAAGGTATCTTCAAACATAGTACTGCTCCGAAAAAAAAGGATAGGCGATCATCTCAACACTTATCCCTATAATCAACTTCAAGTTAAAACCTCAGCCTCACAATGCCCACCAACAACGCGCCTTACCAGTTCCTCCCAGGCTATTTGATTCGCCGTGTCAATCAACTGTTGGTGGCTCAATTTTTCCAACAAACCCACGAGCACCAAATCACACCGGTTCAATGGGTGGCACTTTGCTCCACCCAAGCCAATCCTGGTATGGACCAGATCACACTTTCAAGAGACATTGCCATTGATACGTCGACACTCGCAGGCGTCATCGATCGACTAGAACTCAGAGGTCTCATTGAACGAAAACTCTCCCCCAGCGACAAACGCGTCAAGTTGCTCTTCATCACTGCCAAAGGCAAATCACTGTTAAACAAAACCAGTCCCAAAGTCATCGAATTGCAAGACTGGCTGCTCTCTGTCTTACCCCCCAAAGATCGAAAAGTTTTTTTGGGTTATTTGCGCCAACTGATCACAGGCCACGAAAGTGCCGAAGTTGACACGCCCATCAAGACAAAACAACCCACTCGCAAACGATCATCGAACAAAAAATCCGATACTTAAGAGGCAACTGCAAGAGGCTGGCGCATTTTCATGCTGGCAAACTGCACAACTTGCTCGCCCACCAACTTCAACTGACCCATTGCACCGGCATCGACGCACACACCCTGCTCATTGAACAAGGGGGTAGAACTATTGAGAACGGCACCCATCGGTGTTGGCCAACCCCTTAGCGCGTGAACCATGGTCCGCAAATGACTCACCGCCTGAGTCGCCCCCTGCCAACCAGCTCCACAACCAATCACACCCACAGGCAAATCGTCCAGATAGACACGATCGCTTTCGCGCAAATCCTCAATGTAGTCAATGGCATTTTTAATCAAGCCGGAAATACTGCCATGATAGGAAGGAGACGCGATGATCAAACCATCACAACGACTGAGTTGCGCGAGAAATGCGCGTGCTTTTTCAGTGCGATCTTTCAGATGCGGCGCGTACATGGGAAACTCCAGATCCGCACCGCAAAGCATGTGAACTTGAGCCCCATGCTGCTTGGCTGCCTCCAAACTCACGCGAAGCGCTTTTTCGGTGGTCGAATCCGCACGCGTGGTGCCGCCAATCCCAAGAACAAAGGGTCGATTGATTTCACTCATGAATTAAGAATTCCGTTAAAAAGGAGAATGGCCGACATTGTCCGCATGGAAATTGTTCGTATACACATGATTTTCTCAGATGGACAATGTCAAACCGACTATGGTTTTCCCCAGTCTGTATGGGTATTCATGCCATTAACGACAACTGGCATGGATCACGGTGACAACCTAGGGTTTCTTCGATTCACAATTTCACCCTAAAAAGATCAAAATTCGTGTCAACATCT
>CAIMTJ010000090.1 GCA_903844385.1 uncultured Burkholderiales bacterium | reverse complement strand
GCCTGCATTATTGACCAGAACATCAATATGGTTCCAATGCGCATTAACCTCACTCACTATGTCATGGGCTCTGGTAAAATCAGATACATCAGCAGCAAATGTCAAAACTTTGGACCCTTTGGCCTCGAGTTCCAACTTGGTTGAAGCCATTTCTGGCTCCCGCAAATCGATTAAAGCAATATCGTGATTGCGTTCAGCCAATGCGAGAGCACAGGCTCGCCCAATACCTCTTGCTCCACCGGTAACAATGGCAACTGGTTTCATAATCAATCCGCTTGTTGCTGACATGCCGACTTATAATGGCAATCCCGTTTAGGGTAGGAACAATCTTAATCCCCTTAGGTTGAAGGGCAAGGCCCAAAGCTCTTACTTCAAAGGCTATGTGGGTTGTGCGCTAAGCAGAGCTTGTTGCGTCGCATCATAATATTTAGAGAGCTAACACTGGATTAATTATCGTTGTTTATTGATGATTAGGGTTATTCATTAAATTGGATGATAGTGCTTACCCATGGGAGATAAAGTATCTGCCAAACCAGAATATTTAAGGGATTTGAAATGAAAAAAATAATTCGTCCCGCAGCTATTATCTTATGTCTGACCATCTCATTTTCTGAAGTATTTGCATCTTGCGTCGGATATACAGGTCCAGGCGGACCTTGTTCAACAGGCCCAGGTGGGGGCCTCTCAACTGGACCAGGTGGGGGCTTGTCGACCGGCCCAGGTGGGGGCCTCTCAACTGGACCAGGTGGGGGCTTGTCGACCGGCCCAGGAGGCGGCTTGTCGACCGGCCCAGGTGGGGGACTTTCAACCGGGCCAGGAGGTGGACTTTCAACCGGACCAGGAGGTGGGCTATCGACTGGACCAGGTGGGGGACTTTCAACCGGGCCAGGCGGCGGCCTTTCAACAGGGCCTGGGAACAATTGGCGTACAGTTCCTGCCCGATAATTAAAGGCTAATAGAAAAAGCCCCGCTCATGGATCAAGAGCAGGGCTAATTGGCTTGTTTGGCAAATGGTGAAACTAGATCATCAAGCCGCCTTGCGCTTAATAATACGCTTTGGCCCTTGTGCGGTCTCGATGGCAACATCTAGCTCGCCGGACTTTGTGGCCTCGATGACCGCCTCAAGGACCCCAACCAATTTTACTTTTTCTCCAACGCCAATGGCACCTTTGTCTGGGGTCGGCGAGAGGATCTTGTTGCCGTAGCGCAAGATGAGGTAGCAGTTGCCACTGCCATCAACCCGCCACCATCGCTTGACACGCTTTGGGCGATCCACCAACTGCTTGGTGCCATCTTCCTGCGTGACCCATTTTTGTCGGCGCACGTAGAAATTCTCATCCTTTGCCAGGCCCAGTTGCTGCTCAAGCTGCGTGACCAGCTTTGCACGACGGGCAAGTTTTGGATCGCTTGAAGTGGATTTAGGGACTGCTACGAAGTTCAGGCTCTTTAACGCGCTCATCTTTTTCTCCTGTTGCATGTGTTGCGCTATCAAGAGCATGCAGTCAGCAAAGGCGCATTCCTACCGAAAAGACGCCTGAAAAAACCGGATAAATTTGAGATTTACTATGCCTAGTTCGGCTTCGCCGTCGGACCGGGAAGATCTGCCACGATCTCCAGTAATAGCATGAAGCTATAAACACATAATGCGTTCTGATTATGCTCTGATCAACCAGATTGTGTCAGATCTATTGGTTGCTCAATTGTTTTTTTGAGCATGTAATAGCTTTGGTAGCGTATGCTACAGCTGGAGATCGTGATCGGTCGACACGCCCGTTTCATTTTTTGAATTTACGGCGGATCTAAACGTCCATCTATCATTTCAATATCGATGGTAACAAACCTTATTTTCATATAGGATGAACTCACATTTTGTTGACGAATAGAATATCAAGATCTTTGTCGGGACGATAGTTCTTGGCCCTTATTTCAAATGTCGTTGCGCCTGTTTTCTTAATACCATTTCCGCACAACGAAAGGAGCGTTTTAGGGTCGCCCTTATCGATAGTTAGTACAAAATCACCGATCGGGCCTTTCCATGAATTTGCGGTGAGAAGGATATATTTTATATTGCCAGCTGCTATATCTCCCGAGCTGCCTTTTTTTATGCTCTGCCAAAACCCATCATCCATGCACCAAGCCGCATAACTTGGGTCCGAAGATGGATAACGAACGTCTTTAGTACCAACTAAGTTTTCTGCTTTGCTGAGCCAAAACATACTTGTAGCCGGCCGGTACGAATGAACAATTTTAGTTTCTACACCTGGTTCAAAATGCTGTTGCCAATAGTAGATAGTTTCAAGGTCCCAAAGTGGGCATGCATTATCGCCACAAACATCATCGTCAATTGCCTTCATAGATTTTAATTTATCTAATTCTATCGAGTTGATGACTTGAAGACTTTTTGTCAATTGTTCGCCGGGAATGTTAAACTTCACACCTAATTGAGTAAGAATGCTTGTGATATCTTGAGTATTTACGAAAGCTTTTGATTGCATTTGCATTTGTACGGGCTGGCCATTAACCGTCGTAGAAAAATCAAGGAAATTGACATTATTAGGATCCGGCACATTAGGCCGGCTTATACCCAGCGCATCAATCATTGATATCTTTGGGAGTGGGAATGCGACATATATGTCGACAGGGGCGGTGGTTACGTTCCTAAAGACATACTCAACTTTAATTAAATTTCTTGATATGTAGAGGTTTTCTTTTTCCATCGTCACGGCATCGGACTGTCGAAATTCGAGCCCTCCCGCTCCTATGCCAGCGGCGCCATCATTAGCTCGTGCAGTACAGCTGCCAAAGATGCAGGCGGCGGCTAATAAAGAAGATAGGTAATTTTTCATCATAACTGCCACTTCCTGTCACGATTAGCGGACAAAATGCCAAATATTTACTCAATTTATGGGTGTAAATTCCAAATTTTAGTCCAAACAATCTAACCTCAGTCAGAATTGACGGGAAGATTTTATCGTAGTTAGTTTGATTTATAAAGATAACTGAACCATTATTTTGGTTCTAAAATTCAAGTCATAGTCCAAGGAATAACGCCATGTTACATGAAAAAAGCAGTCTACTCAGTGCCTTCGGAATTTTAGTGCTTCTAACCTTTATGCCAATCAAAGTCTTGGCAGCATGCCCAGGTGATACCCAGGCCGAAATGAACCAATGCTCAGCGAATGATTATAAATCTGCGGACAAGGATCTGGGCGCTTATTACTCCAAGCTCGAAAAGACCAAAGAGCTCGTAGCTGCTGAACGGGCCTGGATTGCTTACCGCGATGCGGAATGTGCCTATCAAGCAAAAGCCGTTGAAGGCGGTTCAATGGCCCCAATGATATATTCTTCTTGTCTTGCAGATTTAACCAAGCAGCGGCTCAAGCAATTAATCAGCGACCAGAAGATCTGAAAATCATCACGTGGGCCACAAGCACTGCAAATGGATCATGGTATGGGGGTCAAAAAAAGACCGCCATTTAAGGCGGCCAAGTCTAGGGAGGAAATGCCCGAGAGGGCTAGGGAGAGCCAGAAGCTCAATCCATAGCTTATATTGATCCAAACAACCTGACCT
>CAIMTJ010000089.1 GCA_903844385.1 uncultured Burkholderiales bacterium | reverse complement strand
GGTTCGCAAGGTACTGGAAACAACTTTCCCAACAGCCAACGCGGCAGTCAAAACTCTGGAAGAGTTGGGGCTCATTGGTGAGACAGCGGGGAATAAAAAGAACCGGAGTTTTAGCTACTCAGCCTATATCACCTTGTTGTCTCAGTGAATTTCGCGGCGCAGGGGAGCCCAGAGGTGTTGTAGCACTAGGTTGGAGCAAAAAATGTATACGCGGGTTCAAATCCAAACCGCTCCACCATATGCAACGACCGGGACTGCTAAGGATCACTTCTTAGCGGTCTTTTGCATTGGTCAATCAAATACTTATTCAATAGTAAGCGATCAGGGGGCCTAATGACTGATAACTTCAAGCGGGGGTACAAACGGAGGGGAATAGTTAAAAAAACCGAGGGTATCATTCATCTGTGTTTTTAGGCTTTTGTACATGCAAAACTGTCAAAGATTAATGCTCACACTTTGGAACTGGAAATACACAATGCGGCTGATCCAGGCATAAATCCAAAAACAGAGCATGTCCAAGACAAACTGGTCCAAGTCATAGGGAAGCATTCCTAGAGACCATCGCAAATTCCCCAGAGCTACACCGAGTCCAAGCGCTCCTGAAATAAACACAATTTGAAAAACAGTGCTAGAAAACATGCTTGGCTTCAAAGCCATCGGCTGCGAGCAGGCAACACATTGTCCATGCTCAGACAACAAGCCAATGCGGTGGTGCTGGCCACACTCTGGGCAGTCATATCGAACTAAGCGCATCGTATAGGTCCGACCATGATCTACAACTCAATCTTAGTACCGATTTCAACCAAGTGGTTGGGGTCCACTCGGAAAAAATCAGAGGAGCGTGCGGCGTTTTGCATCATCCAAACAAATAAGGATTCGCGCCATATGGACATTTGCGGAATCTTCTTGATAACCAAAGAGTCTCTCCCCATAAAGAAAGAGGTTTCCATGGGTGGGCAATCAATACCATGCTCTTGCCTTAGTGCATCCATCAGTAAGCCGATATCCGGGGCTTCTTTAAAGCCATAGACGGCACGAACCAGGTAAATACCTTTGCTCATTTCCTTGATTGAAATACGCCGTTGATGATTGACATACGGAATATCCCAAATACTCATTTTGAGAAATATAACCTGCTCGTGCAGTACCTTGTAATGCTTTAAGGTGTGTAGCAAGGCAGGTGGTACAAAATCAATATGCGCAGTGAGGAACACTGAGGTTCCCTCGACGCGGTGTGGAGGATGCTGTAAGAGAGAAGGAATAAAGTCCTCTAAGCCAATACCATTGTTAATAGCCCGTGTGCGAAGTAACTGTCGCCCCTGGTACCAAGTCATCATCAACAAAAACAAAACACTTGCAATCACCAAGGGGAACCAGCCACCCTCCAAAATTTTGGATAAATTGGAGGCAAAAAAGCCCGCATCCACAAGCAGAAATGAGCCTACGATCAAGGTGACCGTGGTGCGACGCCATTTCCAACTCTTGTGCATGACCAACGCTGAAAGCAGCGAAGTGATCAACATGGTGGATGAGACAGCAATGCCGTAGGCTGCGGCCAAGTTATCTGACTTGCGAAACATTAGCACCACAATCACCACAATCACACACAATACCCAATTGATAAAGGGTACATAAATCTGCCCAATTTCGCGCTCAGAGGTGTGAACCACCTTCATGCGTGGCACAAATCCAAGCAAAATTGCCTCACTTGTCATGGAATAGGCGCCGGAAATACATGCCTGTGAAGCAATCACAGTCGCAACGGCGGAAAGTATGACCAGTGGAAGAGTGAGGTACTGCGGCACCATGAGAAAAAACGGATTGCTCACTGTCTGGGCATCGCGCAGTACCAAGGCACCTTGACCAAAATAGTTTAGTAATAAGGCTGGCATGACCAACAAGAACCAAGCGTAGCGGATAGGACGGATACCAAAATGACCCATATCAGCATACAAAGCTTCAGCGCCCGTCACGACCAAAAATACCGCACCCGTCACAGCAAAAGCAATTGCTGAATTCTGGGCCATGAAAGTCAGGGCGTACCAAGGCGAAAAAGCCATCAAGATCTCAGGTCCCTGGGCAATTTGGTAAGCGCCCATTGCACCGATGACGACAAACCAGACCACCATGATTGGCCCAAACAAGATGCCAACAATCTCAGTGCCTTTTTTCTCAAATAAAAACAGCCCAATCAAGATGACCAGCGTGATAGGCAACACGACATGCGTGAAATCTTCTGATACGACGCTCAATCCTTCGATGGCAGAGAGCACCGAAATCGCAGGAGTGATGACCGCATCACCATAAAACAAGCAAGCCCCCAAAACGCCCATCACCATGATCGCCATGGCCTGGGCACTGCCTTGCTTGGCAGTTCGGAGTGCCAGTGCCATCAAGGCTAAAATCCCGCCCTCACCGTGGTTGTTTGCGCGCATCACAAATGCAACATACTTCAGTGACACCACAATCACGAAGGTCCAAAAGATCATAGACAGCACGCCGTACACCGATTCCATATTGAGAGGAATTCCACTCGCCGGATCAAAGCAAGCCTTTAGCGCATACAAAGGGCTGGTGCCGATATCGCCAAACACAATGCCGATGGCCAAGACGGCCAAAGCCATCAAGCTGCCCTTGGCGTGTTGCGACTCTTGGTCAAACTCAACGGGTCGCAAGAATTTGGAATGGGAATATTCGGGATTGCTGATGGACATATAACAAGTTAAAAAGTGATAAATTAAAGATCTATCGGGGATCACTTGACAAAGCGATATCCGACTCCGGTTTCGGTGATGAAGTGCTTGGGTTGACTTGGGTCGTTTTCCAGTTTGTGGCGCAAATGGCCGACATAAATGCGCAGGTAATGCGTGCTGTCCTTGAAATGCGGCCCCCATACCTCTTTCATCAAAGCGCTTTGGGTCATCATCTTTCCCGGAAAACGGGTCAAAGCTGTGAGCAAGCGGTATTCAGTGGGTGTGATATTGAGGATCTTGCCCGACTTGGTGACGACGCGCTGCACAAAGTCGATCATCACATCGCCAAACTCTAGGCGAGGGCTGGTGCCTGTGTCGGTTTTGGAGCCACGGCGAAGTTGCACGCGAAGTCGAGCAAGTAGCTCGCCGATCGAGAAGGGTTTGGATAAATAATCATCTGCGCCTCGGTCCAGGGCAGTGATTTTATCGGCCTCATTCATTCGCGCCGACAAAATCAAAATAGGCGCTTGTGACCAAGTCCGGAATTGATCGATGAAGGCCAGTCCGTCACCATCGGGTAAGCCTAAATCGAGCACGATCAGATCGGGGTGAAAAGTGGCTGCCCGGCTTAATGCTTGTGCCAGACTGTCGGATTCTTGCACCTCAAAATCTTCGCCTTCAAAGGCTGATCGCAACAGGCGCTGGATTTCCAATGCATCTTCTACCACCAAAATTCGGATTTTGTTGGAGTTCATGATTCTTGCAGCACCTGCGGTGCATGACCGAGTTTGAGAACAACTTGAACACAAGCGCCGCCTTCTGGGCGGTTACCTAAATGAATGTCACCACCGTGTGCTTTGATAATCATTTGGCAAATTGACAGCCCCATGCCCAAGCCCTCTTGCATATGGGCCAAGGCGCCGCGGTTGTAGCGTTCAAAGGCCGTATCTCGGTCGGCTGGCAGAAAGCCTGGGCCTTGGTCGCTAATGGTGATTTTTACACAGCCATCCTGGACGCTTGCTTCAATCATGATTGCCGAGCCCATTGGCGAGAACTTGGCAGCATTTTCCAGTAGATTGGAGAACACACGCTCCATCAAAATTGCATCCATCTCTAGCAATGGAAAATCGGGTGCAATGTGCACACGTACTGTGTGGTTGGCGGTCAATGACTGCCCTAGGTACTGAATGCCAGCACCTACCACCTCTTCAAGTGAATGCCACTCGAGGCCCAGCGCCATTCGACCTTGCTCCAGACGCACGATGTCGAGCAGGTTGTTGACCATTGTTTTGAGTCGCAAAGCGTTGACATAGATGTCACGCGAGACGCTCAATATCGGTTCAGCAATGGAAGTATTGCCGCGACCGAGCGACTCGGCCAAGCCCATGATGACGGTCAATGGGGTTTTCAGATCATGCGACAAGGCCGATAGGATGGTCGCGCGAAGGCGCTCGGAAACTCGGTCCAAGTCGGCTTGGCTAGCCACTTCGACATAGTGCAAGCGTTCGATCGTGATCGCCAGCACCGCCCCCAGTGTCTGGGCCAAAGAAAGATCATCGTCATTGAGTTGGGCGGCACGTCCATACTGGGACAAAGCCAGCACCCCGCGGATGGCCGCAGAGGCCTTGAGGGGCACATAGATCGAGGCATAGCGGGTCGAGGCGATTGCTTCGTTATTGATGGTTTTGCCACTGCGGATTGCGTTGTCGACCAGATGGCGCTCTAGCGGAAAAGGGGCCTGATTATTAGGGAGATCGAAATCAATCATTCCATCTTCGGAGATCAAAATCGCAGCTGAAACTGCCAGCTCTTGTTGGAAAAAAATCTCGCAAATCTCCTTGACTTGACTCACCGCGATAGCACCCGCCAATTTGCTCGCTGTCTCATAAAGTGCACGAGTACGGATTTCACGTTGGAGGGCTTGTCGCTCCTTGTCCTTGAGGCCGGCCGACATTTGCCCGCTGATCAAGCCAGTAATCAGCATCACGGCGAAGGTGACCAAGTATTGAGAATTATCTACAGTGAGCGAAAAGCGAGGTGGCACAAACAAGACATCAAAAAGCAGCACAGATACCACAGCGGCAACTATCGCGCCCACACGTCCCAATGTGACCGATACAAAGAGGACAACCAGAAGAAATAACATCACAATGTTGGCCAGGTCGAGATGCCCGATGAGGGGATCCATTAGCGTAGCGCTCAGGCTACAGACCATCACCGACAATGCGATTTTTTGCCAAGTGCTAAGCAGTTCAATGCTCGCTGATAAAGTGTGGATTCTGGGGAACATATTTTTTCCTAGCTGTAGATGCTAGCTTGTAAGTTGAAAAAAAGTTGTAAAAATTAAGTTGCTTGCGTGCAGGTTATAGACGAACTGCCTTTTAAACCAGCTGTTGATAAAATTAAATTGACGTTGGACTCTCTAAACTAGCGTCGCTTAAGAGCAAAAGAATAGAACCGATCGTTGAGGTTCAATCTGAGTCAACCTCTGGGTTATTGATCAGAGAATTCGCCAATAATCTGGCTCGGCCCGTGCATCGGTAATTGCAACATTGGAGTCATTAGGCCGATAGCTCAAACAGTCGGTTGATATTGGCCGTTTTAGGCTCTATCTATTTTCTCCACGCTTTAGTTTTACTGCCAATGCAATGAGAAATGGCTTTATATGCTAGAGCTGTAGTTTCCGATGGCGTCCATTCCCAAACGGGGGTATAGAGGGGGTACAAAGAATTAAATAAATAGTTAAATCATTCATTTAAGAGCAATTCAGAGCTGACCCCAGCCCACCATATGCAACGACTGGGACCGCTTAGGATCACTTCTTAGCGGTCTTTTTCGTGTGCTTGCATTACATGAGCAAGTGCTCGCCAGCGTTGTCGCCACCCAAGATCACATAGTTCACGCGGCGAATATCCATGAGTCGCACGCCGCCGGCATAGGAAATGGACGACTGCACGTCTTCTTGCATTTCTTTGAGGGTGTCGGCCAGGCTGCCCTTCATGGGCTCCAATATGCGTTTGCCCTCGACATGCTTGTACTCGCCTTTGTTGAAGTCACTCGCCGAGCCATAGTACTCTTTGAAGCGCTTGCCATCGAGCTCGACTGTCATCCCCGGACTCTCTTCGTGACCGGCCAGCATGGAGCCCACCATCACCATGGTGGCGCCAAATCGGATACTTTTGGCAATGTCGCCATGTTCGCGAATGCCGCCATCGGCAATGATGGGTTTGGTGGCCACACGGGCACACCATTTCAAGGCAGAGAGCTGCCAGCCACCTGTGCCAAACCCGGTTTTGAGCTTGGTGATACACACCTTACCCGGACCAATGCCGACCTTGGTCGCGTCCGCGCCCCAATTCTCCAAATCAATCACCGCTTCAGGGGTGCCCACATTGCCCGCAATGATGAAGGTCTTGGGTAAAGCGTGCTTCAAATGGGAGATCATCTTGTGCACACTGTCGGCGTGACCGTGGGCGATGTCGATGGTCACGTACTCGGGGGTAATGCCCTCGGCCACAAAGCGAGCCACGGTGTCGTAATCGGGCGCCTTGACACCCAAGGAGATAGAAGCAAAAAGATTTTGGTCGTGCATGTGTTTGACAAAGGCGACGTTGTCCAGGTCAAAGCGGTGCATGACGTAAAAATAATCATGGCGGGCAAGCCACTCGCAAATGACTTCATTCACCACCGTCCTCATATTGGCCGGTACCACGGGTAGTTTGAAAGTCTTGGGCCCCAGGGTGACGGTGGTGTCACACTCCGAGCGACTCTCCACGCGGCATTTGCGTGGCAATAAAAGAATGTTGTCGTAGTCAAAAATTTCCATAACTCGCCACCTAAAAATTTCGCCAATGGATCGACCCATGGATCGACATCACCAAGTGCACACCCGCGTTTTTGACGAAAAAAAACCGCGCGCAAGAAATCTTGGGCTCGGTGATTTATTCTACCCGTGTTTGAGCGAATTGCGCGCGGGTCAAAATAGGGCAGTATTGACCCGCTTGAGCTTACACCTTCAAGCCCGCGGGCCTGTCCCTAGGCTCTAGAATTGGGTCATGCAAGACCACCCCTCTCCATTGTCCGTTGCCTCGGCAACCCCCAGTCCTGTCGCACCCTCATCTGCGGCTACTTCTGCCGCGTTGATGCTCACGGGTCTCAACAGTCCCCTGATGGCGGGGCTCAATGCCGAGCAACTGAGCGCGGTCACCTTGCCCGCCGAGCATGCCTTGATTTTGGCGGGTGCGGGCTCGGGCAAGACCCGCGTGCTCACCACCCGCATGGCCTGGCTCATGCAAACTCGCCAGGTCACCCCGGGTGGCCTCTTGGCGGTCACTTTCACCAATAAAGCGGCCAAGGAGATGCTGGTGCGCTTGGGCGCGATGTTGCCGCTCAATGTGCAGGGCTTGTGGATGGGGACCTTCCACGGGCTGTGCAACCGGTTTTTACGCGCGCACTGGAAACTCGCAGACTTGCCCCAGTCCTTTCAGATTCTCGACACCCAAGACCAGTTGTCGGCCATCAAACGCATTTTGAAGCAATTCAACGTCGATCAAGAGCGCTTCCCCCCAAAGCAAGTGCAGTGGTTCATTGCAGGCGCCAAAGACAATGGTGAGCGCCCGAAAGATTTGGAGTCCAGTGCCCACGACCCGGACAGCAAAAAACGCCTGGAGATTTACCAGTTCTATGAAGAGCAGTGCCAGCGTGAAGGGGTGGTGGACTTTGCCGAGTTGATGCTGCGCTCTTATGAAATGCTCAGAGACAATGAATCTTTGAGGACCCATTACCAGGCGCGCTTCAAGCATCTGCTCATCGATGAGTTCCAAGACACCAATCGGCTGCAATACGCCTGGATTCGGATGATGTGTGGGCCCCAGAGCTCGATTTTTGCGGTCGGGGATGACGACCAAAGCATTTATGCATTTCGGGGCGCGCGGGTGGGCAATATGGCTGACTTTGTGAGCGACTACCAGGTTCGTCACCAAATCAAGCTCGAGCAAAACTACCGCAGCACCAGTGCCATTTTGGACACTGCCAACGCTTTGATTTCTCACAACCAGCAGCGGCTGGGGAAAAACTTGCGCACCGATCAAGGCCAAGGCGAGCCCGTTCGCGTGATGCAAACACCCAGCGACTACGAGGAGGCGCAGTGGATCGTGCAAGAGATCAAGCATCTTTTGCGCGCGGGTCTCGATGGCAACCCACAGCAAGGGGCAGCATCGCGCTCGGATGTGGCGCTTCTTTACCGCAGCAACGCACAGAGCCGAATCATCGAGTCTGCGCTCTTCAATGCCGCCATTCCTTACCGTGTTTATGGGGGCTTGCGGTTTTTTGAACGCGCTGAGATCAAACACGCGCTGGCTTATTTGCGCTTACTCGAGAACCCCAAAGACGACACCTCATTTTTGCGGGTGGTGAATTTCCCGCCTCGGGGTATTGGTGCGAGAACGCTCGAGCAACTCCAAGACATGGCGCGAGCGAGAAACTTGTCGCTGCACGACAGTGTGGAGTTTGTGGCGGGCAAAGCCGGCACGCATTTGCAAGCTTTTGTGGCCAAGATCGATGTGATGCGCGAGCAGCTCGCCAGTCTTACCCTCAAAGACATCATCTCCTTGGTGCTCGAGCACAGTGGCTTGATCGAGCACTACAAAAGCGAGCGCGAAGGGCTCGACCGCATTGAGAACTTGGAGGAATTGGTCAACGCTGCCGAAGGTTTTGTGATGCAAGAGGGGTTTGGCAAAGACGCCTTGGCCCTCGTTGCTGCCAAAGAAGTGGGGCTGCATGACTTTGTGGGTGACGAGACCAGTGCATCGTTGACTGCGCCCCCACCCCAGCCCTCAGCCAGTGCCCTTGGCAGCGAGACTTCTTCAGCGCAGAAGAACTCGGGCTGGGTGAATTTTGAGACCGGTGAGACCCTGTCACCGTTGGCAGCCTTTTTAAGCCACGCTGCGCTCGAATCGGGTGACAACCAAGCGCAAGCGGGCAAAGACGCCGTTCAGTTGATGACCGTGCACGCGGCCAAGGGCTTGGAGTTTGATTGTGTCTTCATCTCTGGTTTAGAAGAGGGGCTTTTCCCGCACGAGAACTCCTCACAAAACCTTGAGGGCCTTGAAGAGGAGCGCCGCTTGATGTATGTGGCCTTGACGCGAGCGAGGAAACATTTGTTTTTGAGTCACGCACAAACGCGCATGCTGCACGGGCAGACGCGGTTTAATTTGCCCAGTCGGTTTTTTCAAGAAATGCCTGAAGATGCGTTGAAATGGATTTCGGCGCCGCCAAGTGCCAAGTCGTCCTCGCTGTGGGGGTCGGCAAGCGGCGCCTACCAAGGCTCAGGCAGCGCGGCGAGTCACCACAGGCAGGGCGGCGAGGAGTGGAGTGCCCAGCACGGCCTGGGGCTCAGGCCCAAGGCCTCGGCATCGGTTTTTGGGGGGCGCGCGACTCCAGATGGCAGCGGTGTGGGTGGCTCAAGTGATGCAAGTGGGGCCAACGATTGGGTGCGGGTTGGACAGCGCGTTTTTCACAATAAATTCGGCGAAGGCAGTGTCTTGGCACTGGAAGGCATGGCGGGGGATGCCCGCGCACAAATCGATTTCCCAAGGCACGGTGTGAAGTGGCTGGCGCTATCGGTTGCCAAATTGACCCCCATCTAAAAACGCTCAAACCTTGAATTTTTCAGTCGATCATGCAATCAACTGATATGTCGATCACGCCAAAATCGGATCGGTGCTGAAGGAGTCTCGAAAGCTAAAGAAGGCCGAGGTGAAGAACATGGAGCCCAGCACCAATAAAAAGGGCAGCAAGAGTTCACTCACCCACTCGGCGTCCTCGGTGCTGCTCGATACTAGGCCGAGCAAGACTGCCATGAGCGCAAAGACACTCATCCAAGACGCCGCGTAGACCACAAATGCACGCCAATTGGAAAAACACGCCACGCAGGAGAAAAAGAGACTCTTGGCAATGGAAATACCGTGCCAGTGCACCAAGGCACTGGCATGCCAAAAGAGTGATGAAAAGGGGATGTAGAGCACTAGCGCAATCCACATGGCGCGCTGAAAGTCCACTTGCATGACCGTCTCTTTGGTGAGGGTGCCGCCCACCAAGTAGACTTTGGCAAAGCTGCCGCTGTCCACCAGCGCTGACAGCCCCAGCAGGAGTAAAAAGCCCACCATGTAGAGCAGCCCCAAGAGGAGCATTTGCTGGCTTTTGTGTTTGGACACACGAAAAGCGCTGAACAAGGTGAGCGGTCTGGGGAACTTGCCCGCGTTGGCCTCTTGTGCGGCGGCCATGAGGCCCAAGGTGGCCGCCGGTACAAAGATGAGTCCTACCAAGCCACCGATCCACGGCAACAAGGAGATCAAGGACACGATGGCCAGAAACATCAAAAATAAGCCCGTGAGCGCAATGGGTTGTCGAAAAAACGTGAGCACGCCCTCTTTGACCCATTGGGCGCCCAAGCGTGCGGGAACAATATTCAATTTCATCAGTGCGGTCCCAGGACTTGAGGGTGAAGGGGAGAGGCGATGCGCTGGCACAACACCCGCTCAAAATGAGTGGGGTCGTGGGGCTTGAGCAAATTGGCTTGACGCGGCAGGTGAAAGTCCCACAGACGCGATATCCAAAACCTGAGCGCCGCGGCTCTCAGCATGGGGTTGAGGAGTTGGCGCTCGCTTGCAGTGAGGGGTCTCACCCGTTGGTAGGCGTCTAAAAAAGCCTTCAACCGTGCAGGGTGGAATTGCGCCTGGGGTGCATCAATGCACCAATCGTTCAAGCACACGCACAAGTCAAACAGCCACGCGTCCACCCCGGCGAAGTAAAAGTCAAAAAACCCCGTAAGGCGCTCGCCTTGGAACATCACATTGTCGCGAAACAAATCGGCATGGATGGCCCCGCGCGGCAAACTCAGGTAAGTGGCGGTTTGGCTCAAGTTGTTTTGAAACGCCACTTCTTGCTGCAAAAGTCCCGCCAAGCGGGGTGGCAAAAACTCCATCACCAAAGCGGCCGTATCGTTCCACCAAGTCAGGCCGCGCAAATTCGGTTGTTGATGCGCCACGTCTTTGCCCGCCAAGTGCATGCGTGCGAGCATATCTCCCACCGTCTGGCAGTGCTGAGGGCTGGGCTCGAGTTGACTCTTGCCGTCCAAGCGGTTGACCAAAGCGGCGGGTTTGCCCGCGACCTCAAAGAGCAGCCCCCCGCTCTCGTCGGCTTGGGGGTTGGGCACCGGAATGGCTCGAACCGCCAGGTGTCGCATCAATTGCAAGTAAAAAGGCAATTCCTCTTTGCTCAAGCGCTCAAACAAGGTGAGCACAAATTCACCACTCTCGGTCGTTAAAAAGTAGTTCGTGTTTTCAATACCGCCCTCAATGCCCTTGAGTTCAAGTACAGGGCCGAGCTTCAAATGGTCTAGGAGCACTTGCGCTTGTTCTGTCGAGACTGGGGTGAAGACGGCCATGAAGAGCAACAGTGAAGGGTTAAAAAAAGGGCGAGAGCAAAAAGACATGATCGGGTTGGCGTGGTGCTCTAGAGAGTTGCCCCTCAATCCACCCCATGACCTCGAGCCCCCCCATTGTAGAGGGCGCAAGGCCCTCGGGTGTGCTGGGTGAGCAGAAGTTGGTCAATGTTTCCCATTCGCTTGCCAAGCCCTAAATCCCCCTGTGTGGCTGGGGCGCTCAGCGATGGTGTGCACCATTGGTCATGATTAAAAAGACAGATTTCTGAGGATCCTGAGCTCGGAAAAAGACGCAGAAACAGGGCAAAATGAGAGCATGACCACGCCCACACAACTCTTGCTCGTCGACGGTTCGAGCTATCTTTACCGCGCTTACCACGCCATGCCCGACTTGCGCGCCACAGCCGGCGACCCCGCTAGCCAAGCCACGGGGGCGATTCGGGGCATGATCAACATGCTGCAAAGTCTTCAAAAAGACTATCCCTATGAGCATGTGGCCTGTGTGTTTGACGCCAAAGGCCCCACCTTTCGAGATGAGTGGTACCCCGCCTACAAGGCCAACCGCTCGCCCATGCCCGATGATTTGCGCAGTCAAATTGAGCCCATCCATGAATTGGTGCGTCTTTTGGGTTGGCCGGTGTTGACGGTCCCCGGCGTTGAGGCCGACGATGTGCTCGGGACGGTGGCCAAGTGGGCGGCCCAACTTGGGTTTTCGGTGGTGATCTCCAGTGGGGACAAGGACTTGAGTCAGTTGGTCGATGAGTCCATCATGATTTATGACACCATGGGACAAAAAAAACGCGATGTCAGTGGCGTGAAGGCGGAGTTTGGTGTGAATCCTGGGCAAATGATTGACTACCAAACCTTGGTGGGCGACAGTGTGGACAACGTGCCCGGTGTGCCCAAGGTGGGCCCCAAAACCGCCGTCAAATGGCTCGAAAAATACGGCAGTTTGGCCGCCATTGTTGCCAACAAGGACGAGATCACGGGAGTGGTGGGGGAGAATTTGAGAAACAGTTTGGCGTGGCTGCCCATGGCCGCCAAGCTCGTGACCATCCGCACCGATTGTGAATTGAATGGCCACGTGCCCGAGTGGCCTCAAGCCAACGCCATGGAGCACCTCAAGCGCCGTGATCCTGATTCGAAAGCCTTGCTCGCGTTTTACCAAACATATGGCTTCAAGGGCCTGGTCACCAGCATGACGGCCAAGCTCCATGGCAGCTCGGGCCCCAAAACGAAGTCGTCCGCCTCAGCAGACTCAACGGGTGCTGACAGCGAACCATTGGATCTGGAGCTCTCTGCCGCCCAAAACCCTGAGGGTGATTTGTGGGGTGACACGGGGGTGAATGCCTCCGCGATGGACAGCTCGCGCTACGAGTGCATCACCCGCTGGGATGAGTTCGAGCGATGGATGACGCTGATTTTGGGGGCGCCTTTGGTGAGCTTGGACACCGAGACCGACTCCTTGGTGGAGATGCAAGCGCAGATCATCGGTTTGAGCGTTTGCATCTCACCAGGCCTGGCCGCCTATATGCCCTTGGCTCACCAGCTTCTTGAGGGTCAAGTTCAGTTGCCACGCGACGACGTCTTGGCGCGGCTTAAGCCTTGGCTTGAAGACGCGTCTCGATTGAAGCTGGGCCAGCACGTGAAGTATGACCGTCACGTCTTTGCCAATCACGGTATTGAGGTGGCTGGTTTTGTTCACGACACCATGCTCGAGAGTTATGTGCTCGAAGTCCATCGTCCCCACAACTTGCAAAATTTGGCGCTGCGCCATCTGTCTAAAACCGGGCTGTCTTATGAAGACCTCTGTGGCAAAGGGGCTCAACAAATCCCCTTTGCCCAAGTGGCGGTGGACAAGGCGGCGCTTTACGCCTGCGAGGATGTGGACATGACGCTTCAAGTGCACCAAGCGCTGTGGCCGATCTTGAAAAACGATGACCCCTTGAAGTTCATTTACGACTTGGAGATCCAAAGCAGTGAGGCGCTCTACCGGGTTGAGCGCAATGGCGTGTTGATCGATGCGCCCATACTCGCGCAGCAAAGCCTGGAGCTAGGGAATCGACTGGCTCAACTCGAGCACGACGCCCGAGAGTTGGCGGGAAGTGACTTCAATTTGAATTCTCCCAAGCAAATCGGAGAAATCTTTTTTGAGCGCTTAGGCCTGCCCGTGATTAAAAAAACCGCCAAAGGCGCAGCAAGCACCGATGAAGAGGTGCTCGAGAGACTGGCGCTGGACTATCCACTGCCCGCCAAAATTCTCGAACACCGGGGCTTGAGTAAGCTCAAAGGCACCTACACCGACAAGTTGGCGGGCATGGCCCAAGCCAAGACCGGGCGCGTGCACACCCACTACGCCCAAGCGGTGGCGGTGACAGGCAGGCTCTCGAGCAATGATCCCAATTTACAAAACATCCCAGTGCGCACCGCTGAAGGCCGCCGGGTGCGCGAAGCCTTTGTGGCACCAAAGGGACGGCTCATTGCCAGTGCTGACTACAGTCAAATTGAGCTTCGCATCATGGCCCACTTGAGTGGGGATGAGGCGCTCTTGGCGGCATTTCAAAACGGCGTGGATGTGCACAAAGCCACAGCGGCCGAGATTTTTGGAGTGTCCAGCCAGGAGGTCTCGTCAGAGCAACGGCGCTATGCCAAAGTGATCAACTTTGGGCTCATTTACGGCATGAGTGCGTTTGGTCTGGCCAAGGCGCTTGGCATTGAGCAGCAAGCGGCCAAGCTCTATATTGAGCGCTACTTTGAGCGCTTTAGCGGGGTCAAGCGCTACATGGAGAGCACGCGCGAGAGCGCCAAAAACAAGGGCTTTGTGCAAACGGTGTTTGGACGACGCCTCTACCTGCCCGAGATCAATTCACCCAACGGGCCCAGACGCAGTGCTGCTGAGCGCGCGGCCATCAACGCCCCCATGCAAGGCACGGCTGCTGATTTGATCAAATTGAGCATGGTCAAAATTCAACAGGTACTCGATGCCCAGCGTAAATCCACACTCATCATCATGCAAGTGCACGACGAGTTGGTCTTTGAAGTGCCACTCGATGAGTGGGATTGGCTGCATGCGAGCATCCCCGCCTTGATGGCAGGAGTCGCCCAACTCAAGGTGCCGCTCTTGGCCGAGATGGGTCATGGCGCCAATTGGGATGAGGCCCACTGATGGCATCAAGCCTGTTGGCATTCAAGATGATGGCGCCCGAGCCTTTGGCCTTAGGCCAGTGCGGTGTGGCCTTTAACACACCAAGGCGGGCTTGAGATGCTGCTCTTGAATATTGTTTTGGGCACCTTGCTTTGTGGCGTGGGCAGTGTCTTGTTGGCCTTTGTCTTCGCGCGCGCTTTGTGGAGTCGCTTTCAGCAGCATTTGCTCAGTTTGGCCGCTGGAGCGCTCTTGGCCACTGCTTTTTTACACCTCCTGCCCGAGGCCTTTGAATCCAAGGTGGGTGCTGGCAATTTATTTTTGATCTTGCTCATGGGCTTGATTTTCTTTTTTCTCTTGGACAAAGCTGAGCTCTGGCACCACGGGCATGAGCATGGTCATGCTCATGGTCATACCCATCACCATGAGCCTGCAAAGGCTCAAGCCCTTGCGCACGAGCACGATCAGGAGGTTGATCACGCCCAGGTCCACGCCTACGCCAGTGAACCTCACGGGCATTTTGATGATCAAGAAAGCCCTGAGCGTTCTTTTGCTGGGAGTTGGTCTGTTTTGCTCGGTGACAGCGTTCACGCCTTTGGCGATGGGGTATTGGTGGCTGGGGCTTTTATTGTGAGCCCACAACTTGGCTGGGTGGCAACCCTGGCGGTCTTGGCGCATGAAATCCCTCACCACATGGGAGATTTGGTGGTGCTGGTGCAAGGGGGCAATGGACAATCCAAAGCGATTGTCAAATTGGCGCTCTCGGGTTTTGTCACCTGTGTGGGGGGCTTGTTGGCTTTTCTGCTCTTAAGAGGGCATGAAACGTGGATGCCTTATTTGCTGTGCATTGCGTCGAGCAGTTATATTTATGTTGCGTTGGCCGATTTGATTCCCCAGCTGCAAAAGCGCTTGAGTTCAAGGGAAACGCTCATGCAAATCACCTGGCTCTTTGCTGGCATGGCCTTGGTGCAGTTGACCCTTTGGGCCATGAACTCGGTTTGAGAACTTGCTGAACCTCAAGATGTTGAATATCCACATGGCAGTCGTTGATGAATACACCGTTCAGAACTGCTGTGTTTGCCAACAGATTGCTTCTTGCCAAACGAACTCTTCAGTAGCAGTTTAAAATTTTTCGGTGCGTGAAATCGCAGAATTTGCCGATATTGATCATGAAAAAGAAATGCTTTTTAGGCAAAACACCTGTATTTGTTAAGCCCAAAAACCCTCGCACACTCGGTCAAGCCAAGATTGAACATCTCAAACAGCAAAAGTAGGCTGCAAACAAAAATTTATAGGCTGAGCTCGACAGACTAAAGCTTGCGAAAGATCAAGCTGTGGTTTTTAATTCTTTTGCGATAATAAAAATGAAACTTTAAAGAATTGGCCATAAATATTACTGCTTGAAATATACGATTTGTCATAGTCTTCACCAACCAATACAAAATCAATAATCCCATCACCGTTTATTTCTGTTGGTAATATATAGTGATAACCTGAGGATGGTTTTTTTTCGTTATTAAATTTAATCTTAGCATTTGGTATTGAATATTGTGAAAATTTCCCATTTGCATTTTTTAATCCTCCCCTTATTCCGTAGCTATCAACAGACTGCTGTGAAATCATTTGCGTATTAAAAAATAAGTCTTGTATTCCATCCCCATCAATATCAATCACTAAAAATTCATTGCTCACTGTGTCGGAAAATGGTTTATTTGAATTGTTTGGTAAAGAATATGTAAAAGGCAAACCCAAATCCACATTTGCATTTTTAAATGTTCCATCTTTATTTTGCGTAAAGACAATAACTCGTTTCAAGTTATCTAACCCCCCCAAAGAACTTTCAGCTATTCCAATAAAGTCATCTAATCCATCGCCATTAATATCTAAAACATGAATTGAGTTGTACCCCTCAGTTGAAGTTAAATCACTTGTCAGCTGTGTGCCTCTAACAGGGATGAATTGAGTGGAAGTGACTGACTTACCATCGCTTGTCAGGGTGGCGACTATCCCCATTGTTGCACTTGCATAGGGCAAGTTAACTGCATAAGGCAAGGAAACGACGCCATATTTTCCACCCGCTATTTTAATTAATGCCGAACTTCCGCTTGTTGGGATAGTGAATTGACCTGCTACATTGTCTTTGTACAAGCTTGAAGTCAAATTGATTATGTCATGCACACCGGTGAGCTTATTGGATACAAACAAAATTTGACATTTATTGAAATCAATTAAATTTGAAACTGTAAAGTCAAGTACTCCATCACCGTTTATGTCAATCGGATTATTACTTGAATGCCAAAATTGCTTACCTAATTCTTGTGCAAATTCTTTTACTTGCCAACTTTGGCCAACCTTGTCTAAGCGCCATAAGTATGAATGGTCCCATTGGGACGTTGGTAAGGTTAATGACTCTCTGCCCTGGTCAATAAAAATTAAGCTATCGCTATTGCTCCCAAAGTTGCCTTGTAAATAATTTGTTACAAAACCAGCAATGTAGTTTGATGAAAGTGGTGACGTCTCTGCGAATATTTCGTTTTTATTGTTAATAGAATAAAAAAGAAATCCAGCATCAGAAGCAGAGCGAGGAGTATTAAACTCGCCACCACTTGTGAAGAAAAATGATTTGTAGCCTTTGCCAAAAAAATCAAAAGCACCAAAACCATTCCTACTTCTATATAAACCAATTGATTCCAATGTCGTAGGGATGGAGTTAGAAGTTTGAACCCAAGTTATTGTTGGAAGTTTGTTACCGATAGCGATAACTTTTTCAACTGTTATAACTGCATTTTTATAGACTACTCCATCTGCACTGACTAAGGGAATACTAAGCTGATTATTGGCGGTGTTATAGGTATCATCATTTGTTCCTGTGTCAGCGCCATTGATTGAAACAATTGAGCCAACTGTTATGACTACATCTGTGTATGTATTTATACCAACATTGACTTTGGGTATGCTTAATTGATTGTTGGTC
>CAIMTJ010000088.1 GCA_903844385.1 uncultured Burkholderiales bacterium | reverse complement strand
TCTTATGTGCGTCAACCCAGAGCCTTGGGATTAGGTCACGCAGTGCTGTGCGCGGAAAAACTGGTGGGCGACGAGCCCTTTGCTGTTTTACTGGCCGATGATTTGATGCTCGGGCCCGATCATGGCAAAGGCATCTTGAGCCAAATGGCCGACCTCTACAACCAGACCCATCAGTCCATTTTGGCAGTCCAAGAGGTGCCCACCGAACAAGTTCACCGTTACGGCATCGTGAGCGGCAGCGTAACAAGCGATGGCCACACCCAGGTGCAACGCATCGTGGAAAAACCCCGTGCCGAGCAAACCGACTCGAGACTCGCTGTGGCTGGTCGTTATATTTTGAGCCCCAAGGTCTTTGGCTTGATTCAAGGCATGGGCCGAGGAGCTTTGGGCGAGATTCAATTGACCGATGGCATCTCTGAGCTTTTGAAGTTCGAGGGTGTCACTGCCTATCGCTACGAAGGCAAGCGCTTTGACTGTGGCTCCAAGCTCGGGTTTTTACAAGCCACGGTGGAATTGGCCCTCAAGCACAAGGAGGTCGCGCCTGAGTTTGCTGACTATTTAAAGCACCTCAACTTTTAGAGACAGCTGGCGTCAAAACCAGCACTGCGAGGTCTACGAGCGCATGCAGCGAAAGGCTTTGAACCTAGAGAGTCCACTGCCATTAAACGAGGATTGAGACGATCGTGAGAAAAGCAATGAGTCGTTGAATTTTTTAGGGGCACACACCTTCAAGACAAATGAACACCATGCCTGCACGTTGCACAATATTGGCTTTGTCGTAAAGGCCATTGCCTTGATTGACGAATTTGTCCAATTCATTTTCAAGGCCATTGAGAAAATCACGGCGCGACTTCACAGAAACATTGAATTGAGCCGCATTTTCCTTAACACTCACAGGCTCAACTTCAGCTGAAAGAGTACTCAATGATGCGGAAAATTTACTTCTGACGGCCTTGCTCAAGGCTTTTTCACTATAGAGTTGAATCACCATTTTTGTTCCATCACGAACAATTGCATCGATTAATTTGGGAGCGATACCCTCTACCTGTTTGAGACGAAGGTTAGCAGCACAGTCTTGAGCGCTATAGGCTTGAAGCGACTGCGTATCGGAAAATCCAAAAACTTGCGCTCCTGTACTTGGGTTGATTGCGTTGATAAAAAGTAGACCCGTACAAGCTGTTTTGCCAGCGGTGGTATTGGGAGAGATACTGGTGTTGACCTGAGTCAAAACGACAGCATCGATTTCACCCAAATTTTTCTTTGTAATCAAATTCAATAATTCTGGGATCGGCAGATCTGCCAATGCCACTTTTTTACCGCCAATAAAACGCAAGTCACGTTCTTGAATGAGCAAGACTCTTTTTTGACTGTCTCCAGCAAGGTCAGAAAACAATTTCATGCCTAGGGAGTCTGTGTCGGGCACTTTTTTATTGTCAATTACAAGATAAGAGTCTCCAATCAGCAGCACTTTTTTAGGCGCTACAGCACTTGGAGATTGTGCATGCACAGCAGAAAATTGAAGCATCCCGACGAATACAAGAAGAAGGATTTGAACAATGATTTTGGAGTTCATCAAGAAGCCCTTTTTGAAAAAGAAGAAAAATCGCAAACGACCAAAAAGTCAATACATTTCACACCAGTAGCACAGCTCTATACTTTCTTATTTTAAACATAAAAATCATTTTGATTAAAGTAAGCCTATACCATAGGTAAAAGCACACAATGACTCCCTCTCTTACCAAGAAGACCCTTAAAGACCCCGAGAGACCCTGAGAGGCCATCAGGCATCAGTCACTAGGCACTAGGCATCAGCGACTACAACAAGGGTTTTGCTGCATCGCACTGCACCGTATCACGCCTTTGAACGCTTGGGGCCCAAGCACCAACTCTGTGGACGACAGATTCAACGCCTTAGAAGTACAAAAATAAATTCATTGCCCTGGGTGCTTTGCTCGACCAAGGTGTGCCCGGTTTGCCTGGCAAAGGCTTCAAAATCCCGCACTGCGCCCGAGTCGGTGGAGCGCACGCGGATGTGTTGACCCGATTGCATTCCAGACAAGGCTTTTTTGGTTTTTAAAATGGGCAAAGGGCAATTGAGCCCACAAGTGTCGAGTTCGATATCGATATTCATGTCTTTTGAATCGTTAAAAAGTGCGTGTAGTGCTGACATCAAAGCGCGGCTTCAAACCCGGTCCTCCCAGGCCTGATAGCGCGGCTCAATGCCTAAACTTCGCTGCCAGTCGGCCACCGCGTGGCCCGTACCAGCAGGCCAACAGATGATTTCATTGGGACGCTGGAGCTGGTATTCAGCCAATTCAGGACTCAAACGAATCTCCCCTGAGGTCAGGGCATGGTAGATGATCAAAACTTGATTTCTTTTGACAAATTCGTACACCCCCACCAAAGACAAAGACGTGACGTCCAAATTTGTCTCTTCCTTGATCTCGCGAGTGATGCCCTCTTGGGGTGTTTCATTGGCCTCCATGAAGCCTGTGATTAACGCAAAACGACGCCCCTGCCAAGCAGCATTTCGCGCCAGCACCACATGCTCGCCGCGCTGCACGATGGCACCCAGAACGGGCGTGGGATTGTTCCAATGGGTCCACTCGCACGATGAACAGCGCAGTCGAGTCACAAGCCCGGAGTCTTCCTCACGCGCAACAGAGCTCAAAGAGGCGGCGCACAGGGGACAAAAACGATAATCACTCATGCGGGAAAAACTCCCGTGGATAGGTAACGGTCGCCGCGATCGCAGACAATAAACACGATGGTCGCGTGCTTGACTCTTTTTGCCAACTCCAACGCCACCCAACAAGCGCCGGCTGCAGAGACTCCCGCAAAGAGGCCCTCCTCTTTGGCCATGCGCCGGCACATCACCTCGGCATCGTGCTGGCTCACCAGAGCCAACTCATCGATATTGGTGTCATCGTAAATCGCGGGCAAATACTCTTGAGGCCATTTTCGTATGCCCGGTATCCGAGAGCCTTCACTGGGCTGCGCCCCAATGATTTGAATCTGGGGGTTGCGCTCTTTCAAATACTTGCCCACACCCGTGATGGTTCCAGTGGTCCCCATGGCACTCACGAAATGGGTAATTTGGCCTTCTGTCTCGTCCCAGATTTCTGGACCTGTCGTTTCGTAATGAATGAGGGGGTTGTCTGGATTGGCAAATTGATCCAACACCAGCCCTTGGCCCTCTTGCTGCATGCGCATGGCCAAGTCCCGGGCGTGCTCCATGCCGCCGGTTTTGGGGGTCAAAATCAATTCTGCACCAAAGGCTTTCATGGTCTGTGCACGCTCAATGGACAAGTCCTCGGGCATGATGAGCACCATACGGTAACCCTTGATCGCTGCAGCCATGGCGAGCGCTATGCCGGTGTTGCCCGAAGTGGCCTCGATCAAGGTGTCCCCAGGCTTGATTTGCCCACGCTCTTGAGCTTTGGAGATCATGGACAAGGCTGGGCGATCCTTCACCGAGCCCGCGGGGTTGTTGCCTTCAAGCTTGCCCAAGACCACACAATCGTTGGCTTGAAGGCTTGGCGCTTCAAGGCGTTGGAGGGCCACCAGCGGCGTTTTACCAACGACCTCTTCTAAAGTTTTGAAATGGGGTCTTGAATGTGTCATAATACTCAGCTCAGCACTTTAGCCGAAGTGGCGAAATAGGTAGACGCAGCAGATTCAAAATCTGCCGGTGCAAAACACCGTGCCGGTTCGATTCCGGCCTTCGGCACCATTGAATTGTATCTCTCCTCTAGAGCGATCTTGTTTCTAGGGGCCATTTCAATGGGCTCATGCCATCTAGGCACTCACCCTTGCCAAAACTCCCCAAAGTACTTTTTAAGCACGCCTTCAAGGGCTCTTAGTCGTCCCGTCAAGGCCTGGGGCTTGCGCGCTGGCGTGTGTCGCCGTTGTTGGATATGATGGTGTATGGGCTTAGACTTGATCCCTAACTTGCCCCTGGCAATGATCCAATTGAGCTCAAATGAACCCATGTTCCTTGCAGCCACCAACCCTGGAGACGGATCGATGGGTCGCTTCAAAACAAGTACCATGCCCACCGAGTTTGAATCCATTTGAACAAAGGACAGACGATGCAAAATAAAGCCTTGGAGAGCTCCGCCACTCGCAACACGCTGGCACCAACTCCTGCACAATGGAGCTGGGTATTGGGCATGGGACTGGGCTTCTTATGGAGTGCATTGGCTTTATGCACCCAAGCCCAAGCTCAGGCACAGGGTTTCCCAAGCAAACCCATCCACGTGATTGTTCCCTTTGCAGCCGGTTCTGCGACCGATCAAATTGGTCGTGCTTTTGCCGCCAAAATGTCAGAAGAGTTGGAGCAACCCTTGATTGTTGACAACAAAGTGGGGGTCAACGGCATGCTCGGCGCTGACTTTGTCGCCAAGGCTTTACCCGATGGGTACACCCTCTTATTTGGGACCAACAGCACCAATGCCGCTCTCAAAAGTCTCATGAAAAAATTGCCCTACGACCAAGACACGGCTTTTGCGCCTGTGGCCTTCATGGGCTCTGTGCCACTGATCGTGGCGGTCAACAACGAGGTGCCCACCAAAACCCTCAAAGAATTCATCGCCCTGGCCAAATCCAAGCCCGAGTACGTCACCTTCGCCTCGGCCTCGACTTCGCAGCTGGTCTCTTCGGCCATGCTCGCTGGCATGGCGGGGGTGGAGATGACCTCCGTGCCTTACAAAAGTGGCCCCAACGCCATGACCGACTTGATTGGCGGCCAAGTCATGATGTTCACGGCTGACTTTGCCGTGATGCTTCCCCAAGTGAGGGCCGGCAAAATTCGCGGCCTGGCTGTCACGTCCAGCCAGCGCTCCAAAGCCATTCCTGATCTGCCCAGTGTGAATGAAGCGCTGGGGATCAAAGGCTATGAGCTCATCGCTTATTTTGCCAGCTTTGCACCAGCCGCAACCCCCAGGGACATCATCATGAAAATCAACCACGCCAGCAACACAGCAGCCAACAGCAAAGAGATTCAAGACAAGTTTGCCGACATGGGCTTTGAAATCGATCCTGGGACACCCGAAGCGTTGATGCAGCGCAGTAAATCCGAAACAGCCAAATGGGCCAAAGCCATCCGCGAGGCCAAAATAGAACCTCAATGATTTGACACCACCCTTGCTCAGTCTCTTTGATCCCTCATTTTTTTTCACGCCCTACACACACCATGTCCACGCTTTTTTCACCGTTTGATTTGCCTTCCCCCCAAGGTCCATTGCGACTGGCCAATCGGGTCGTCATTGCGCCCATGTGCCAATACTCGGCCCAAGAGGGTCGTGCCACCGATTGGCATTTGATGCACTGGGGCAGTTTGCTCAATTCGGGCGCTGCCATGATGACCATTGAAGCGACTGCCGTCTCGCCTGAGGGGCGCATCACACCCGATTGCTTGGGACTCTGGGATGACACGACTCAACAAGCCTTGTCCACACAACTGAACAAGGCACGGGCCTTGGCACCCCACACCCCCGTTTGCATTCAACTCGGGCATGCTGGACGCAAAGCCTCGAGCGCCGTGCCATGGCTGGGCGGCAAGCTGATGACCCCTCAAGCTGGTGGATGGCAAACCTTGGCGCCAAGTGCCCTCTCTCACAGCCCCAATGAACACGCGCCGGTGGCATTGGAGGCGGTAGGACTGGAAAAAGTGAAGTCGGACTTTGTTGCAGCCGCCCTTCGCGCCCAAAGCATGGGCATCGAAGCGATTGAATTGCATGGCGCCCACGGGTATTTGCTCCACCAATTCCTCTCCCCCTTGTCCAACCACAGGACGGACGCCTACGGTGGAAGTTTAGAGGCTCGCATGCGTTTTCCCTTGGAGGTCTTCAAAGCGGTGAGACAAGTCTATCAAGGGGTATTGGGCATTCGCATTTCAGCCACAGACTGGTCTCCTGAAGGGCTCACGGGTGAGGACAGCGCTGAATTTGCCGTGCGCCTCAAAGACATCGGCGCCAACTTCATCCACGTCTCCACTGGTGGGGTTGACCATGCTCAAAAAATCACCCTCTCACCGGGCTACCAAGTCCCGTTTGCCAAACAAGTCAAAGACAAATCAGGCCTGCCCACCACGGCGGTGGGCTTGATCACTGGCGCCCAACAGGCTGAGGAGATTGTCTCGCGCGGAGACGCCGATCTCATCGCCTTGGCACGAGCTGTCCTCTTCAACCCCCGCTGGGTCTGGAGCGCAGCAGCCGAATTGGGAGGCCACGTCCAGTCGAGTCGCCAGTATTGGCGCTGCCTGCCCAAAGAGGCCGCGCACATATTTGAATCGAGCTCCAACGCACAACGCTAAAAAGGCCTCTTTAGTCCGACGCAGGCATCAAGCCCCACCCCAGCCGTGAAGGGGTGTTGGGTATTGAAGCTTCAATCGAAGCTCTCGTTTCATCCGCTGGTTATTCATTTTGCGAGACTCTTGCATGAAACTCCACTGCATGGGACTCAACAGGGCCTGAATCTGAGCACGACCCAAGGACTCGGGTGAAGGAAGACCAAAATGCGATGCCGCCAGTCGCATGTAGTCCCCCATCAACAACACGCTGTCGTCATTGATATTGAAAGTTCTCAAGGCCGAGCCCATGAAGAGGCTGCGCCAACACGCCACAGCCAAGTCATCGGCATGGATATGGTTGGTGTACACATCCTCGATGGGCAAGAGAACGGGCAACCCCTTTTTAAGACGCTCCAGGGGTGTTCCACCGTCGCGGTCCAGTGCATAAATCCCAGGTATTCGTAAAACCGCCACACGGGTCAACCCTGGTCGACTTTTGGCAAACGCTTTGACCCATTGTTCTGCATCGACTCGTCTTTTAGCCCTGTCCGACTGCGCATTGAGCGCGCGAGTCTCGCTCACCCACTCGCCTTGACAGTCGCCATAGACCCCCGTGGTTGAGCCATAAACCAAACGCTTGGGTGGGGTGCGCTTATTCAATGATTGAAGCAAAGACTGGGTGCGGGTGTCGGTTTCACCGATACCCGCAGGGGGCGCCAGATGCAAAACGCGCTCGCCCAAAGCGGCCAAGCGCACCAAGGTTTGAGGGTGGTCCAAATTGCCAACGATAGGCGTAGCCCCCATGGCACGAAAATGACTCTTTTTATCTTCACTGCTGGTGAGGACCAAACAGCGAACGCGGCTTCGAATCAGCCCCAAGACGCGTTCACCCACATCGCCACAGCCCACGATCAAGAGCCGTGATTTTCTAAATCGCGCTGGTTTTGCGCCCAATGAGGATGAAAGACAAGACAAAAGAAAACCTTTGATACAACAGCAAAGAAAGCGTAGCGTCTATTTTGAATACACTCTATTTTGACGGTTTTTCGAGCACCTTGCATGTGGGTCAGACAGAAATAGGCCGATCTCCACCACGTCTTTGCACTTGGTCACTCCCATCTGAGCCGCAAGGACTTAAAATCGAATGCATCTCACTCTTAACCCATGAAGCGCCATGAGCTTTACCGTCAGCATCGAACCCAGCGCACGCACGTTTCAGGCCCGAAAAGGCGAGACCTTGTTGTCCGCAGCCTTGATGGCAGGTGTCGCATTGCCCTATGGCTGCAAGGATGGTGCTTGTGGCTCGTGCAAGTGTCAACTCTTGTCGGGAGAGGTGACGCACAACGCCCATCAAACCAAGGCCCTGAGTGACAACGAAGAAGCCCAAGGTCACATTCTGACTTGTTGTGCGGTGGCGCAAAGCGATGTGGTTTTGCTGTGTCGACAAGTGCTGGATATCAATTTGCCATTGGTGAGGAAGATGCCCGTGCGAGTCGACCAACTCCATTTATTGGCCCCCGATGTGATGCAAGTCTTTCTCCAATTGCCTCAAAACGATGCGTTTGATTTCATACCAGGCCAGTACATCGATTTCCTCTTGAAAGACGGTCAGCGCAGAAGCTACTCCTTGGCCAATGCACCGTTTCCAAAGGCTCCAGCGCCCCACGCCCCATCTGCGCCCATGGATGACAATGCACTGCCCCCAAAGCGGTTCATTGAATTGCACGTGAGGCACATGCCAGGCGGCGTGTTCACCGACCAAGTGTTCGGCAGCTTAAAGCCCAAGGATATCTTGCGCATTGAAGGCCCACTGGGCGGTTTTTTCTTGCACGCATCCACCAAGCCCATCGTCTTTTTGGCTTCGGGCACGGGATTTGCGCCCATCAAATCCATCCTAGAGTCCATTGTTTCGAGCCAAGACGAGGCACTCAAAGCGCGCAGTCTTCATCTTTATTGGGGCGTCAAAAACTTGTTTGATTTGTACCAAAACGACTGGGTGCTCGAGCTCCAAAAGAAACTGCCCCAGCTGCGCTACACACCGGTGCTCTCCGAGCCTGAAGCAAGCAGTCAGTGGCGTGGACGTGAGGGGTTTGTGCACTTGGCGGTCCTTGAAGACTACCCCAGCTTGCGGGAGCACCAAGTCTATGCCTGCGGTGCGCCCATTGTGGTGGAATCGGCCAAGGCAGATTTTGTGAGCAAGGCGCAATTGCCGGTGGAGGAATTTTTTGCCGATGCATTTTTGTCTCAAAAAGACAAACAATAAAAACCAAACCATTGAGCTCTGAGCCACTCAATTGCATCCCCAAAACCATGATCAAGCACGGAGCGAAGTACACATGAAATTCAAACTCAAGGGCCTTAGTACTGTCTTGTGCATGTTGGCCCTATGGACGGGGGCCCTCTCCAGTGCCCAGGCGCAAAACATGGCTTTCAATGACCTCAAGCCCTTGCGCATCATCGTGCCATTTGCCGCGGGCGGTCCCATCGACCAAACCGTGAGAATTTTGGCCCAATCGCTGCACACACAACTGGGGACCATCGTGGTGGACAATCATCCTGGTGCAGGGGGAAACCTTGGGATGACCCTCTTGGCGCGCTCGCTGCCTGATGGGCGCACCATCGGGGTGGCCACCACAGCGACACAAGCCATTAACCCGTGGCTGTTTTCGAATTTGTCCTTTGATCCCATCAAAGACTTTGTGCCCATCACCTTGATGGTCAAAGTCCCCAACGTGGTCGTGATGAATACCACCCGCGCCAAAGCTCTTGGAATTTCATCACTCAGCGATTTGTTCGAGTACGGGGCCACCCATCCCAATGCACTGAATTACGGCTCTGGGGGCAACGGCAGTGCCGGGCATTTGAGTGCTGAAATACTCAAATCTGAAGGCCACTTCAATGCGGTCCATATTCCTTTTAATGGCGCTGCTTTGGCACAAATGGCGCTCATGTCTGGGCAAGTGGACTTCAATGTCGATAACCTGGCCAGTGCCGCAGCCAAGCTCAAATCAGGACAACTTTTGGCGCTCGCTGTGACGAGCCCCGTCAGATCCAACTTTTTACCCGATGTGCCTCCAGTGGCTCAAACATTGAAAAACTTTGATGTTCAAACTTGGTGGGGCTTGAGCGCACCAGCCAATACCCCCAGCAGCATCGTTGCGCAACTTCACCAAGCTTTCGTGCAAGCGTTGACAGACAAGCGTGTTGCCCAACAATTTGATCAGCTCATGAGCCCTGCCGCCCCCAGCAGCCCTGAGGAGTTTTCACGACTCATTCAAACCGAGCTGCAAAAATACCAATCGGTGGTCAAAATCAGTGGCGCTAAAGTCGATTAACAAAACCGTTTTCAGCACGGGTGTAACTCAATCCTGTGCATTCTTCTTGTTGACGCAAGTCTCGCAACCAAACCCCAAAAAAAACGTGACTTCGCCATTCGCTCGGTATGACAGCTGCGTTTGAGCGGCCATCTATCCGAGTTCAAACCGCTTTTGCATTCAGTGACCCAAATAAGCCGCCCTGACTTGCGGGTTGTGGAGCAGCTCTTGCGCGTCGCCCTCCAAGCTCACGTGCCCGGATTCCATTACATAGGCGCGTTGAGCCAAACCCAAGGCCCTCGTTGCGTTTTGTTCGACCAAGAGCATCGACATGCCTGATTTGGACAAATCCGCAATCACCGTAAAAATCAAATCCACCATGATCGGAGACAAGCCCATGGATGGCTCGTCGAGCAAAAGTAACTTTGGCCGAGACATCAATGCCCGACCCATGGCCAACATTTGTTGCTCCCCGCCGGAGAGGTGACCGGCCAAAAAATTCAGACGACTTTTCAATTTGGGAAACAACGCCAGCGTCTGCTCCAGTTGATTGGAAACCGCTTGGGTATCGGTGTTGAGATAAGCCCCCATTTTTAAGTTTTCAAGCACACTCATTCGAGTGAAAACGCCCCGCCCTTCGGGCACCATGACCATGCCCAAACGCACCAAATCCCAGGGCTTTAACTTTTGCGTGTCGTGCCCATCAAAAACAATCTGCCCACCACTCAACGGCAAGAGCGCGGTGATGGCTTTCAAGGTGGTGGTTTTCCCAGCGCCATTGGAGCCAATCAAACAAACACACTCCCCCGTCTTGACCACCAACTCTAAGCTTTTGACCGCTTGAATTTCGCCATAGCTCACGCCAATCCCCTGAAGACTCAAGATCACGTGGTCGCGCACCGAGTCATGCGGCTCAAGGTTCAACGCATTCATTGTCATGCGCCACCTTGGCCCAAATAGGCCTCGATGACTCGAGGGTCTTGTTGAACGTCTACAGGCGCACCTTCGCAAATCAAGTGCCCTTCATCCAAGACGCTCACACGGTCGCACAAGCCCATGACCATTCGCACATCGTGTTCAATCAAAAGCACCGATTGACCACCATTGCGAATTTTTTGAATCAAGACTTGCAGCTGAAGCTTTTCAGTCGCATTCATCCCCGCAGCCGGCTCATCCAAAGCCAGTAGGCGTGGTTCAGTGGCCAAGGCCCTGGCGATTTCTAGGCGTCTTTGGTCTCCATAACTCAAGGTGCAGGCCATCTCGGGACCCAACGGTGCCAGCCCCACATAACTCAAATAGGCCTGCGCTTTTTCGACCAAAGAACGCTCTTCAGCCACGAAAGCCTTGGAGTTGAGGAGTGCCCCCCAAACACCCACGTGACTGTTGATGTGCTCACCCACCATGACATTTTCCAAGACACTCATGTTTTTAAAGAGTCGAATGTTTTGAAAGGTTCGGGCGATGCCAGCTTGCACCACTTTGTGGATGTGTCTGGGCTCATAGCGCTGGCCCATCAACTGAAATTGACCGCTGTCGGCGGGGTACAAGCCCGTGATCACATTGAAAAAGGTGGTTTTACCTGCTCCGTTTGGGCCAATCAATCCATAGATTTGTCCTTGCTGGATGGTCAAGTTAACGCTGTTGAGTGCTTGCAAACCACCAAAGCTTTTGCTCACACCCGAGACCTCAAGAACCGTTGGCGCAATCATCATGTTCGCACTCCAGTCTTACGCTTGGGCCACAATCCCTGCGGCCTCCAGAGCATGGCCAAAACCATGGTGAGTGCAATCAAGAGTTGACGCAAAATGGCGGCATCAATTCGTCCTCCACTTAAATCTTGCAAGGGTGTGGCGACATAGCGCAAGGCCTCTGGCAGGATGGACAGCAGCAGTGCGCCCACAATGACGCCTGGGAGATGACCGGCACCACCCAACACCACCATCGCCACCACCATCACCGACTCCATGAGTCCAAATGACTCTGGCGAGATGAATTGCTGAAAAGCAGCAAAAAAAGATCCCGCCACACCACCAAAAGTCGCCCCCAAGGAGAACGCCAACAATTTCAAATTGCGCGTGTTGATCCCCATGGCTTGTGCGGCCACCTCATCTTCTCGAATGGCCATCCAAGCGCGTCCAATTCGGGAGTGTTCCAATCGGTGACAAATCACGAAAGCCAATATCACTGTGATCAAAAACAAATAGTAATAAAGCGTCACACTTCTGAGCTCGAGCCCGAAGACATCAATTTTTTTAGCCAGCGAATGACCCGCAATTTGAATGGGATCAATTCCACCAATGCCTTTGGGTCCATTGGTGATGTTGACCGGCTGGTCCAAGTTGTTCATAAAGACACGAATAATCTCACCAAAACCCAAGGTGACAATGGCCAAATAGTCACCTCGAAGTTTTAACGTGGGTGCTCCCAATACAGCCCCAAAAATTCCCGCCAAGATGGCACTGATGGGCACCACCACCCACCACGGGGTGTGCAAGCCTTGCGGAAAATACTGCACAAGCCAGCCCCAAGACTCCAACAATTGCGGCGAGGCCAATAAGGCATACACATAGGCACCAATGGCAAAAAAGGCAACATAGCCCAAGTCCAACAGGCCTGCAAACCCCACCACAATATTCAACCCCAAAGCGAGCAACACATAAATCAAGGCCATGTCCACGATTCGAACCCATGCATTGCCCAAGGGCTGCAACAAGATAGGCAGCACCAAGACCGCCAGCGCCAAGAGGGCAACCCATGCATGGGGCTTGAGGTTTTTCATACGCTCAACACCTCATGCCCTTTGCGCTATGCGCTCGCCCAAGAGCCCCGAGGGCCGCAAGGTGAGCATTCCGATCAGGACCAAAAAAGCAAAAATATCGCTGTATTGAGACCCGAGAATTCCACCACTCAATGGCCCCAAATAGCCCGAACCGATGGATTCGATCAAGCCCAAACAAAGACCGCCGACAACTGCGCCGGGTAAATTGCCAATCCCCCCAAGGACCGCCGCCGTAAAGGCTTTGAGGCCTGGCAAAAACCCCATGGAGTGGTGCACGGTTCCGAAGTTGGCGGCCCACATCACCCCAGCGACACTGGCGAGCACCGCACCGATGGCAAAGGTGGCCGAGATCACCCGATCGGGGCGTATCCCCATCAGACTGGCCATTTGTTCGTTTTCGGAGGTGGCGCGCATGGCCCGTCCCAGCCGCGTTTGATGAATGATCAGCATCAAAATTAGCAAAAGACAGGCGGTCGTGATCAAGATCATCACCTGTGTGGGGCTGATCACTGCGCCCATGACGGCCATGGGTTCAGTCGGCAATGGATTGGGGAAAGATTTGTAGTCGGGCTTGAAGATGATCATCGCCAACGTTTGCAACAAGATGGAGACACCAATGGCGGTGATCAAAGGCGCCAATTTAGGCGCATTTCTGAGTGGACGGTAGGCCAATTTTTCAATCCCTACATTCAACGCCGCGCACACCAAAGCAGCCACGATGAGTCCCACAGCCAAGCCCCAACCAGGTGCGAGAGCAGGCAGGTGGTCTGAGAAAAGACCCATCACACTCCAACAGATCATGGCGCCCACCATCAAGACCTCACCGTGCGCAAAATTGATCAAATTGATGATGCCATAAACCATGGTGTAGCCCAACGCCACCAGTGCATAAAGGCTACCGAGCACGAGCCCGTTGATGATTTGTTGAACCAATGTATCCATGCGATGAAAAGAGCTTGTCCGTTGAATTTTATTTTGACGATGTTTTGCTTTGTTGGGCTTGTTGATTCAATGCCCTCAAGGACTTGAGCTTTTCCCCAATTTTGATCTCCAAACCGCGTTCAACTGGCTCGTAAAAAACCATGGGCTTTAAGTCCACTGGAAAATAATGCTCGCCAGCCACAAAGGCATCGGGCTCATCGTGTGCATAACGATAGTCGCGCCCAAAATCCAATTTTTTCATGAGTTGGGTTGGCGCATTCCTCAAATGCAGGGGCACTTCTCGCGTGAGGTCCTTGTCCACCCAGGCCTTGGCCGCTTTGAACGCTTTGTAGACCGCATTGGATTTGGGTGCCATGGCCAAATAAATCACACATTGCGCCAGTGTCAGTTCACCTTCTGGAGAGCCCAAACGCTCCAAGGTCTGGGTGGCCTCAAGCGCCAAGGTCAAAGCCCTGGGATCGGCCAAACCCACGTCCTCACTGGCCATGCGGATCAATCGCCGAGCAACGTAGAGAGGCTCCACGCCAGCATTGAGCATGCGCATGAGCCAATACAAGGCCGCATCGGGGTCAGAGCCGCGCACCGATTTGTGCAGTGCGCTGATGGTGTCGTAGAACATCTCCCCGCCCTTGTCGTGACGACGCAGTTGCTCACCGAGCGCGCGCTCAAGCCAGGCCAAATCATAAACGTGAGGCCGCTCAGTGCTTACGCGCTCCAATTCCTGGGCCGCCACGACATGAAGCATCTCAACCGTGTTCAAAAACCGCCGGGCGTCGCCATCGGCGTAATGAATCAGCCTGTCCATGGCATCCGTTGTCAGCTCAGGCAAGGCCATCAGGGCCTGTGCCCTATCCCAAAGCAGTCGCAATTCATCAAATCGCAGCGACTCGAGCACATACACCTGAGCGCGCGAGAGCAACGCCGAATTCACCTCAAACGATGGGTTCTCCGTCGTTGCACCTATGAAGATCAACAAACCCGACTCCACATGGGGCAAGAATGCATCTTGCTGAGATTTATTGAAGCGGTGAACCTCATCGACAAAAATTAAACTTCGCTTGTGCGGGTTTTCAAGTTTGAGCGCTTGGGCAGCCTGGACCGTCTCACGGATTTCTTTGACACCCCCTAAGACGGCACTGATCATGAAAAAATGCGCATCAAAGGCATTCGCCATGAGTCTGGCCAGCGTCGTTTTGCCCACGCCTGGAGGGCCCCAAAAAATACAACTGTGAGGGGTGCCAGACTCAAACGCCACTCTTAAAGCCATGCCCGGTGAGAGCAAGTGCTGTTGACCCACCACATCACCCAAGCTCTTGGGGCGCAGTCTCTCAGCCAATGGGGCATTGGCATAGAGACTTGAATCTCCAGCAGCCGTGGGGTCTAAAGGCGAATCAAACAGCCTCTCACTCACCTTTGATCACCTCTACGCCCACTGGCGGCTTGAACGCAAAACTCTCCAACGTGAGGGATTTGGGATTGAACACAAAGTCCTCGAAGACCAGCACCGAATCTTGATTGAACGCGTCTTTCATCACCAAGCTTGCGAGTGACACACCGACTTGAGTGGCACGCAAACCAATTCTCAAAGACTGCATGGGGCCGTCTTTTTGCAGCGGGATGAGCTTGACCCACTCCACGCCACCTTCAGCGTTTTCAGCCTGAAGGGTAAACACTTTTTCAAGCGCACTCACATCTTGCGCCCAAGCGATGATGGAGGCCGGTGTGTTGAGCAAGGCTTGATTGAGGGGCTTGGAGGTGACTTGCGCAATGTCTTTGTCGTACACCCACAAGGTGTGTCCATCGGCCACAATGCTTTGCGCGTAGGGCTTTTCGTAGTCAAAGCGAAAGTGCTCGGGCCGAATAAAGGCGAAGTGGCCGGTTGACACCTTCTGCCTGGCCACGCGTCCTGGCCTGGGCGGCGTGGTCACTGTTTGCACAAACCGGGCTTGGGCACTTTGAGTGTTTTTTAGAAATGCCGCCAAGACTTGAATGGAGTCAGCACGAGCCGTGAAAACCACACCCATCAGCGCGATGAACAAGCCGCACCGACCCACCACTTGAGAGAAGACGCAAGCGAGGTCACACCAGCGGCGATCTGATTGCCCGGCTACTGGGGGATTAAAAGAGCCAAAATTACTCAATGCAAGTCCCCATGATTGAAAGAGGCCAGACCAAGACGCATGAAAGGACGGGCCTTGGCATTAATCTGAATTGCGATCGGGCACCAAAATTTCCCGCTGACCATTGGAGCTCATGCTGCCCACCAAGCCCGCGCGCTCCATGTCTTCAACCAAACGAGCGGCGCGGTTGTAGCCGATTTTTAAATGCCGTTGCACCAAAGAGATGCTGGCTTTCCTGTTTTTCATGACCACCTCAACGGCTTGATCGTAGAGGGGATCCTTTTCAGAATTGCCCTCTCCAAAGAGATCAATCTCACCCGTTTCGGCATCGACCACGCCACCTTCCAAGATACCTTCGACGTAATCGGGTGCGCCTTGGGTCTTCAAATAATTGACCACGCGGTGAACCTCCTCATCGCTCACGAAGGCGCCGTGCACACGCACAGGGTAGCCCGAACCACTGTGCATGTAGAGCATGTCCCCCATACCCAGCAAGGCCTCTGCACCCATTTGGTCCAAAATGGTACGCGAATCAATTTTGCTGCTGACTTGAAAAGCAATGCGTGTGGGGATATTGGCCTTGATGAGGCCCGTGATCACATCCACACTCGGACGCTGGGTTGCCAAAATCAAATGCATACCTGCAGCCCGTGCCTTTTGTGCAAGGCGAGCAATCAACTCCTCAATTTTCTTGCCCACCACCATCATCAAATCGGCCAACTCATCGATCACCACCACCACATGGGGCAATCGATTCAAGGGCTCTGGCGAGTCTGGGGTCAAACTAAAGGGGTTGTAGATGAAGCTCTCGAGCTCGGCAGCCTCATCGATTTTGGTGTTGTAGCCCGCCAAATTTCGAACGCCCAATTTGCTCATGAGCTTGTAGCGCCGCTCCATCTCGATCACACACCAGTTCAATGCGTGTGCGGCTTGTCTCATATCCGTCACCACAGGGGCCAACAAATGGGGGATGCCTTCGTAGACCGACATCTCGAGCATCTTGGGATCAATCATCAGTAAGCGCACATCACGAGCTTCGGCCTTGTAGAGCAAGGACAAAATCATCGCGTTGATCCCCACGGATTTGCCTGAACCGGTGGTTCCAGCCACCAAGACATGGGGCATTTTTCCCAAGTCCGCCACCACGGGATTGCCAACAATGTCTTTACCAAGACCCAAGGTGAGCATAGACTTGGCTTCGTTGTAGACTTGCGAGCCCAAAATTTCACTCAATTTAATAGACTGCCGCCTGGCGTTGGGCAACTCCAGTGCCATGATGTTTTTACCAGGAATGGTTTCAATGACTCGAATGGAGACCAAGCTCAATGAACGCGCCAAGTCCTTGGCAAGATTCACCACTTGCGAGCCCTTGACGCCAGTGGCGGGTTCAATCTCGTAGCGAGTGATCACAGGACCTGGTGCGGCAGCGACCACCCTCACTTCAACGCCAAAGTCTTTGAGTTTTTTCTCGATCAAGCGACTGGTCATCTCCAAAGTCTCGGGGGAGACGCTGTCAAGGCGCACTGGAGTGCTGTCCAACAAGTCAACTTGCGGCAAGTTCGAGTCGGGTAAGTCGGCAAAAAGCGGCTTTTGGCGCTCCCGAGCCACGCGCTTACTTTTGGGCACATCAATCACTTCAGGCTCATAAATGAGCTTCGGGGGGGATATGACCTCCGCCTCAGCTTCTCGAACGTGGACCTCTTCGGTCAACTCTTCGCGCTCTTTGGCCGCAGCCTGACCCATGGCGAGGTCTTCTTGAATTTCTCTTTTTTCGCGTCGAGCCTCAAGCCACTCATCCATCATGGCACCCAAGTGCTCTGCCACATTGAACCAAGAAAATCGAAAAGCCCAGGACGTACCCACAATCATGAAGATCACGAAAATCAAGCCCGAACCATTGAATCCAAGCCATTTGAGGCCCGTGGAGCCGCTGATGTAGCCCAAAACGCCACCCGCATAATGACCCGGCAACACATCATCAAATCGATACAGACGCGACCACTCCAACGCACAACTCGAGACCATGAGGAGAACCAAGCCACTCCAAAATGCCCAGTTCGATCCAATCCAAACATGTTCTTTGTCGCTGTCTTGGTCAGCGTTGGGCTCACTTTGCGCCGACAGGCCTTGACCGGTCAATTCACCATGGAGTTTGCCCAACAAGGCCATGAGCCAACTCATGAAAGCCGCCCCATAGGCCCAAATCACCGAGTAGCCAAACAAGAAAAAACTGAGGTCACTCAGCCATGCGCCGAGCTTGCCCCCCCAATTTAAGAGACGAACACTCGAGCCTGAGGTCGTCCAGGCCGGGTCTTGTGCGTTGTGACTGACCAATGCAATGAGCCAAAAAAGCAAAAACACAAAGCCCAGGGTGAGCGCAATTTCTTGGGTAAAACGCCGCAAGCCCCGCAAAGCAGGCGCGGCGTCTGTGGCGTTGTTCAAAGTGTGCAATGAGTAGGTCATCTTGGGGGGTAAGCTTAACCGATTCAAGCGGACTTTTTAAAATCACGCCCCTTTGGAATGAGTATTTTTAAGCCTCTTGAAGTTGGCCAACGGTCGCCTCGAAAGCTTGAAAGCCCTGGACAGACTGGCCTTGGTGCAGTTTTACCGCCGAAGGACTCCATTTCAAAAAATCGCCGACCTCACACACCACCCAGGACTCTGAAAAAGCTTGTGCAAACCCAACGGGCTCAATTTACAATGGTGGACACTAAGGGCAATGGCTTTTCATTGTTGTCCACAAGCGACATTTCAAAAAAACCTTTTTTCCCCGCCATCCAGAGACTGGCCTATCGAGGTCATCGGGATGCACTTTTGATCGCCTCACTCTCACACTCCACCATGTCCAACACCACCACCCACGCCAAAGTCTTGATTTTGGGCTCAGGCCCTGCTGGCTACACGGCCGCAGTCTACGCCGCACGCGCCAATTTGAAACCCTTGTTGATCACAGGCATGGCCCAAGGCGGCCAACTCATGACCACCACGGAAGTCGACAACTGGCCAGCAGACGTCCACGGGGTTCAAGGCCCCGACCTCATGCAACGCTTTTTGGAGCACGCCGAGCGCTTTAACACCCAAATTGTCTTTGACCACATCGCCAAGGTCGATTTCTCCAAACGCCCCTTCACCCTGATGGGCGACAGTGGCACCTACACGTGTGACGCCTTGATCATTGCCACAGGCGCCTCGGCCAAGTACCTGGGGCTCGAGAGTGAGCAAGTCTTCATGGGCCGCGGTGTGTCTGGTTGCGCCACCTGTGATGGCTTTTTTTACCGCGATCAAGAGGTCTGTGTCGTAGGTGGCGGCAACACCGCCGTGGAGGAGGCTTTGTACCTCTCCAACATTGCCAGCAAAGTGCATTTGATTCACCGTCGCGACAAATTCAAGGCCGAACCGATCATGGTGGACAAACTCATGGAGCGTGTGGCCAACGGAAAAATTCAATTGCACCTGCACCGCCAGTTGAGCGCCGTTTTGGGTGACGACAAAGGGGTCAATGGCGTTCGGATGTCCTCCACGCTCAGCACACCAGAGTCGGACCAGGACTTGGCCGTACAAGGCTGCTTCATCGCGATTGGCCATCAACCCAATACCGATATTTTCAAAGACCAGTTGCAAATGAAAGACGGCTACATTGTCACGAAAAGCGGCTTACAAGGCTTGGCCACCATGACGAGTGTGGAGGGTGTTTTTGCCGCCGGTGACGTGCAAGACCATGTCTACCGCCAAGCCATCACGAGCGCTGGCACCGGCTGCATGGCGGCCTTGGATGCCCAACGCTTTCTTGAACAAAATTAATTCTTTTGGGTTATTTTTGATGCTGATGGACTGACATGAGGCCAGACCTTATGGGCCTTATCGAAGATCAGGCGTTGTCCAGACTCAACGCGTGTGCAGGGGGCAGGTGGACTAGAGCCTGACTTTTGCGCTACAATGGTGGGCTTAACTAGGGGATACCGCCCCCCTTTCCAAGGCGAGGTGAGGTTGGCCGACAACAGCGTTCGACCAACCGTTTAAAAGGAGTGTCCTCATGGCACGCGTATGTCAAGTCACGGGCAAAGGCCCCATGGTGGGAAACAATGTTTCTCACGCCAACAATAAAACCAAGCGCCGCTTCATGCCCAATTTGCAATACCGCAGATTTTGGGTAGAAACCGAGAACCGTTGGGTTCGCCTGCGCATCTCCAGTGCAGCATTGCGCTTGATTGACAAAAAAGGCATTGATGTCGTGCTCGCAGACTTGCGCGCTCGCGGTCAAGCTTGATTAACCCATTGAAAGGACACCATCATGGCTTCTAAAGGCGGACGCGAGAAAATCAAACTCGAATCAACAGCAGGCACGGGTCACTTTTACACGACCAGCAAGAACAAGAAAACCATGCCCGAGAAAATCTCGATCATGAAATTTGATCCCAAAGCTCGCAAACACGTGGAATACAAAGAGACCAAGCTCAAGTAATTGAGCCTCTCGACTCCCAAAAAAAAGCTCCAACGCCTTCACGGCTTGGAGCTTTTTTCATGGCCTCACGGCCTCATGACCTCCAGCCACTGATCCAGCGTTCAAACCCTGACCATTTTGAGACTGGTGGAGAAATCTTTCAGCGCAGCAATGCCGCTGCTTTCAGCGCGCTCACACCAAAGCTGCAAGTCCACAATCAACTGCTCACGACTGCGGTTGGTGCTCAGCCACATCAGGCGCAACTCTTCACGCATTTGCAGCATGGTATCGACCCGGGGCATGGCCAAGCGCGCTTGCATGAGCGCATTTTTCGCTGAAGCAGGCACCCGCTCCCAGTCGCGATGCATCCAGGTCTTGGCAACGAGCTTGACCTTGCGCTCCAAGTGTTGGTTGAGGTCTTTGAGGTCTTGAGCACACTCGGCCTGCAATCCCTTGGCGTAGCTTGCCATCACCTCATAGCGGTGATTGATCAAGGCCTCCAAGGTTCCGGCATCAGGCTTTGACTTGATCAAGCCGAGCTCGACTTTGGGTGGCGTTTTCTTGATGTGCGCCAAGCCTAAAAAACTCAGCATTCGGATATAGGTGTAGCCCAAGTCAAACTCAAACCATTTCACCGACAATTTGGCCGATGTTGGGTAGGTGTGGTGATTGTTGTGCAGCTCCTCACCGCCAATCAATAGGCCCCAAGGAGAGATGTTCGTGCTCGCATCGGGAGACTCAAAATTGCGGTAACCCCAGTAGTGACCAATGCCATTGATCACGCCCGCTGCGGTCACGGGAATCCAAATCATTTGAACCGCCCAAATGGACAGACCAATCGCGCCAAACAAAGCGATATCGATGATCAACATGAGCCCAAGACCCTGCCAGGGGTAAGCCGTGTAAACGCAACGCTCGACCCAGTCGTTGGGTGTGTTGTGGCCGTAACGCTGCATGGTCTCTTCGTTGTGCGTTTCTGCAGCATAAAGTTCAGCTCCACGCCAAAACACCGCCTTGATCCCACGGGTTTGGGGGCTGTGGGGGTCATCAGGCGTCTCGCATTTGGCGTGATGCTTTCTGTGGATGGCCACCCACTCCTTGGTCAGCATCCCCGTGGTCATCCACAACCACAAGCGAAAGAAATGGGCGGGAGCCCAATGCAAGTCCAAGGAGCGGTGAGCTTGATGGCGATGCAAATAAATGGTGACAGAGGCGATGGTGATGTGCGTCAACACCAATGCCGCCAACACATGCTGCCACGCGCTCAAGTCGAGTAAGCCGTGATTCAAAAAAGTCAACACGGACCAAAATGCAGTTTCGATGAAATTGATTGTCATAAATACTTTTGACGCCGAGAAATGAGCGTGTCAAAAGATTTTAACACTTTAAGCTTCAAAAACTCAAATGGATCACGCTCCAAAACGATCAAAATCAATGATCGTCTTCTAAAAACGGCTAAATGCGCCTAATTTATATATCTTCAACTCAAAAAGCAACAACATGGCCCAACTTGAACCCACCGATACCGATTCAGGACTCACGCACCCAAACGGCTGCAAAAAAACCATCGGTATGGTGCACATGCGGCCACAAGCGCAGGTAAAGCCCATCGCTGGTGCACAGTGACTCGGCGTGCTCGACTTTTTGAGCCGCGAGCACATCGGCAACAGACAAAGACTTAAAGCCTGGATGGGCCAACCCAAAGGCCTGGGCAATGTCCTCATTTTCTGCCATGAGCAAACTGCAAGTCGCGTACACCAAGCGCCCGCCCACCTTCAAGAGTTTGGCCGCACTGCTCAAAATCGCTTGTTGCTTGACCACCAACTCCGCCACGCTCTGCGGGGATTGACGCCATTTCAAGTCTGGATTTCGCCTGAGCGTTCCCAAGCCCGAACAAGGCGCGTCGACCAAGACCCGGTCAATTTTGCCCGACAAGCGTTTGATGCGCTCGTCGCGCTCGTGGGCAATGACGCTGGGGTGGACATTGGAGAGCTGACTTCTGGCCAAGCGCGGTTTGAGTTGATCCAATCGGTGTGCCGAGGTATCAAACGCGTACAAACGACCCGTATTGCGCATCATGGCACCCAGGGCCAAGGTTTTGCCGCCAGCGCCCGCACAAAAATCGGCCACCATCTCACCACGGTGCGCATCGGTGATCAAGGCCAAGAGTTGTGAGCCCTCGTCTTGCACTTCAAGCCGTCCGAGCTTGAAGCACTCCAAGTCTGACAGGGCCGGTTTGCCTGCGATACGCAAACCCCAAGGGCTGTAGGGCGTGGGCAAGGCTTTGATCCCCAACGCTTTGAGCTCCGATTGGACCTCATCGCGCTTGACCAGCAAGGTGTTCACCCGCAAATCGAGGGGCGCATTGGTCATCAAATACTCGGCCAAAGGCCAAAATCCCTCCCCCACCTGCGCTTTCAAAGGGTCGAGCAACCACTCGGGCAAATTGTGTCGGTGACGCTCGAGCAAATCCTGCGTCTCGATCTTGAGGCAAGACTGCAACCAAAGCCACTCGTGGTCCGTCACACCGGCTTGCAAAAAAGCCAGTGGGCCCAAATCTTGGGTTGCTTGCTTGGCATGTTGTTTGGCTTCATGGGCGTGGTCGACAAAGCGAGACTTGGAGCCCACCACTTCGCCATTGCTTCTTTTCTTGAAAGTTTGTGGCTTGGCGCTTAAAGAGGGTGAGCCCGTGACTTGCTGCTCCGAGAGGTGTTTGGCCAAACCCAAAATGGCCATTCGCCTCGCCTTGGGGCCAGAGCCCGAGGGCGAGAAATGGTCAAATCTGAGCTTGAAGCGCAATACTTGATAGACGGTTTGCGCCAAAGCCGATCTCTCGCGTTGGCCAATGGCCAGGGCTTTGCGTTGGTCGCGGAAAAATTTCGAGATCACCGCATCAGCGGGGTGCTCAAAGGTGAGGACTTGCGCGACGAGTTCGCTGCAAGCTTGGACAAGGACTTGTGGATGCATTGGTGTATTCTCGCACCATGAACACCGTCAACCCACAACCCGAACTCTTTATTTCACCCCAACGCTATCGGCACTACAAAGGTGGCCTGTACGAGGTGATCGAAATGGCTCTGCACAGCGAGACGCTCGAGACCTTGGTGGTTTACCGCAATTTGCAAACGGGTCTCTTGTGGGTGCGCCCAGCCACCATGTTTTTAGAAGACGTGGTGATCGAGGGCAAGACCCTGCAGCGATTCACGCCAATGCAAACCCACTCCGCCACGGGCCCGCAGGCCGCGCAGTCTTGAGCACAAACGCTGATCGACCCCACACCCCCATGAACAATATTGTGATTTTGATCTCTGGCTCTGGCTCCAACATGAGAGCCATTGTGGAGCACAGCTGGCGCGAGCGCTGGCTCGAGCGCTTTGAGGCCCAGGTGAGTTTGGTGATCAGTAACGATGCTGCATCAAGAGGCCTGGCATGGGCCAATGGGGTGGGGATCCCCACCCAAGTGGTGTCCCACAAAGATTATCCCAGTCTTTCCAAGGATCAAGCCAGGCAGGCTTTTGAACTGGATTTGTGCGCCGCCATTGATGCGCACAACCCCTCACTGGTCGTGCTGGCCGGTTTTATGCGCATCTTGAACCCCACAACGGTTGAGCACTACAGCCACAGGATGCTCAACATTCACCCGAGTTTGTTGCCCGCCTTCACGGGACTGCACACGCATGAACGAGCACTCCAAGCGGGCTGCAAATTCCACGGCGCCACAGTCCACTGGGTCACGCCCGAATTGGATGCTGGCAACATCGTTGACCAAGCGGTGGTGCCGGTGCTCAACACCGACACGGCACAAAGTCTGGCGCAACGGGTGCTCACACAAGAGCATTTGCTCTACCCCAGAGTCATCGAAAATTGGCTCCAATCGCGTGCCCGCTGATGTCGCGAGAACGCCCAAAACGCTCGCCAATTAGGCAATCAGCCTTGAATTTTTGGGCAAATGGGCCATCAAAAACTCCATCTGATCGCTCAAGATGCGCCGGTTGCGCAAAATAAAATCTTCCCACAACGTCGGCACATAAGGCGTGTAGAGCAAGGGCATTCGCGCTTGTTCTGGGGTGCGCGAGCTTTTGCGGTGATTGCAAGAACGGCAAGCGGTCACCACGTTCATCCATGTGTCGGGCCCCTTTTGGGCAAACGGAATGATGTGCTCACGGGTGAGTTCAAGCTCGGTGAACAAGCCCCCGCAGTAGGCGCACACATTTCGGTCGCGGGCAAAGAGCTTGCTGTTGGTGAGTCCTGGCCTCAATGCAAAGGGGTTGATATTGGGCACACCACGCGTGCCAATGATGCTGTTGACCTCAATGACCGATTGCTGCCCCGTGATGGCGTTGTGGCCGCCGCGAAAAACTGCGACTCTCGCGCCCGCCTCCCACCTCACCTCTTGGGACGCATAATGGATCACCGCTTGTTCTAGGCTAATCCAAGACTGGGGTAGTCCTTGTGCCGATAGTTTCAAAACTTTCAATGAAGGCCTCCAATGAAGATCTACATTCAACGATGCGCAGATTCATTCCTGTCACGAATCTCATCCTACCCATCGACGCCAAAAACCACGAAACGCTCAAACATCATCCAGGGTCATTGGTGTTTTTTACCAAACCCACCCTGCAATCAGAGACAATATACATTGTTTTTATGACGCTTTGCGTCACCCTTGTCACACAAGCGATTGAACATGAGAATTTTTCGAGGCTTTCATCACCCACAACTGGCAAAGGCTTGTGCCCTGACGGTGGGTAATTTTGACGGCGTTCACCGTGGACACCAAGCCATGCTGGCCACCTTGCGCTCCGAGGCCCGACACCTGGGCGTGCCCAGTTGCGTGCTCACCTTCGAGCCTCACCCCAGAGATTACTTTGCGACCCTTCAAAACGCCCCCCAGTTGGCGCCGGCCAGAATCACTCACTTGCGCGACAAATTGGCCGAACTCGAACGCTGCGGCATTGATCAGTGTGTGGTCTTGCGCTTTGATGCCCAACTGGCCGCATTGAGTGCACACGACTTCATTGAACACGTCTTGGTCAAGGGCCTTGGCGTGAAATACGTGCTGGTCGGAGATGACTTTAAGTTTGGTGCCAAACGAAGTGGCGACTACGCCATGCTCAGCCTCATGGGCACGCAAATGGGTTTTGATGTCGCCAAAATGAACAGCTACGAAATCCCTCTGCCCGTGACCAAGGGTCCCTTGGCCCCAGCCGTTGCCAGCAGCGCGCTCGTGCGAGTGTCCAGCTCGGCCGTCAGACAAGCCCTTGCGCAGGGCCAAATGGACGTGGCACAAAAACTCTTGGGCCGCGGCTATGTGATCTCAGGCCATGTGGTTTTTGGCCGGCAATTGGGCCGCAGCCTCAATGCCCGCACCCTCAATGTGCGATTCAAACCCCAACGCGCAGCCACCCAGGGCATCTTTGTGGTGAACGTTTTTGGTCTCGACAACGAACCCATCGCTGGCGTCGCCAACTTTGGTGTGCGTCCCAGTCTGAGCCCCACGGACAAAAACCAGGGACAAATTTTGCTGGAAGCGCATTGCTTGAATTGGCCCTCCTCACTGAGTCTTAACGGCGCCTATGGTCGAGTTGTTCAAATTGAACTGCTTCATAAGTTGCACGAAGAGCTCAAATACGAGAGCTTGACGGCCCTTGAAGCGGGCATCGCCAAAGACTGCGCCGACGCCCGTCAATGGCATAGCGAACACCGACCAGTGCCCCGCGCATAAGACCGAGGCGCTGCACCCCAAGGTGGGCGCTTATAATGGGATGGGAACTTTTTAACTAATTCAAAGCCACCATCACCCACCCCTTTCGCGCTCACCCCTGAGCATCAACGCCTTTGCTTTTTTGGCAGCACTTCCATGACCCAGTCCGCAGACTACAGAGCCACGCTCAACTTGCCAGACACCCCGTTTCCCATGCGTGGGGACTTGCCCAAGCGCGAGCCTGCTTGGGCCGAGCAGTGGGCGAGTGACGGCGTTTATCAACAACTTCGCTTGGCCAGAGCCGGTGCCCCACTCTTTGTGCTCCACGACGGTCCACCCTACGCCAATGGCAAGCTGCACATTGGGCACGCGCTCAACAAAGTGCTCAAAGACATGATCGTCAAAAGCCGGCAACTCGCGGGCTTTGATGCGCAATACATCCCGGGCTGGGACTGCCATGGCTTGCCCATTGAGAACGCGATTGAGAAGCTGCATGGCCGCAAATTGAGCCGCGACGATATGCAAGCCAAAAGCCGAGCTTTTGCCAATGAGCAAATCAACCAACAGCGCGAAGACTTCAAACGCTTGGGCGTGCTCGGTGACTGGGAGCGGCCCTACCGAACCATGGATCCGCAAAACGAAGCAGGACAATTGCGCGCCTTCAAGCGGGTGATTGAGCGAGGTTTTGTCTACCGCGGTTTAAAGCCCGTCTATTGCTGCTTTGACTGTGGCTCCTCTTTGGCTGAGTTTGAAATTGAGTACGCTGAGAAAAAAAGTGACACCTTGGATGTGGCATTTTTGTGTGCACAGCCGGCTTTGTTGGCCCAAGCATTTGGCTTGGGTGAGCTCTCGCAAGAGGCCTTTGCCGTCATCTGGACCACCACCGCTTGGACCATCCCAGCCAATCAAGCCCTCAACTTGAACCCAGCCATTGAATTCGCTTTGGTCGAGACCGCCAAAGGCCTCATGCTGGTGGCCAAAGATTTGGTGGATGAGGCCCTGCAGCGCTGGAACTTGACGGGTAAAGTCGTGGCCACCACCCTTGGCCAGGCCCTCGAAAACATCGAGTTCTTCCACCCGCTGTCCGAGGTGGATGCTGGCTTTAAGCGCCTGTCGCCCATTTATTTGGCCGACTATGCCACCGCCACCGAGGGCACGGGCATCGTTCACTCGGCACCGGCCTACGGGGTCGATGACTTCAACAGCTGTGTGGCTCACGGCATGACGGTTGAAGAGATCTTGAACCCGGTTCAACCCAATGGGGTGTATGCCAGTGACTTTCCACTTTTTGGCGGTGAGCACATTTGGAAAGCAATTCCCCACATTCTCGAGCGCTTAAAAGATGCCCAGCGGCTTTTGTCCACCCACCCCATCACCCACAGCTACCCGCATTGCTGGCGCCATAAAACGCCGGTGATCTACCGCGCTGCTGCCCAGTGGTTCATACGCATGGACCACGGTGAGGGTATTTTTACCAGCGACAAGCCACAAGAGAGCCTGCGCGAGTTGGCACTTCAAGCCATCGAGCAAACGTCGTTTTACCCATCGAACGGCAAAGCACGCCTCAGAGACATGATTGCCTCTCGGCCCGACTGGTGCATCTCGCGACAACGCAGTTGGGGTGTTCCCTTGCCATTTTTCATCCACAACACCAGCGCAGAGTTGCATCCCCGTACATTGGAGATTCTTGACCAAGCCGCTGACGTGATCGAAATCGGCGGCATTGAGGCGTGGTCTCGACTGACGGCTGAGGACGTTCTTGGCAAGGCTCAAGCCAGCTTGTACACCAAGAGCACCGATATTTTGGAAGTCTGGTTTGATTCGGGCTCCACTTTTGAGCACGTCTTGCGAGGCTCGCATTTGAAGGCCTATGGCGTGCCGCCTTTTCACGAGAGTGGGCCCGAGGCCGATCTCTACCTCGAAGGCCATGATCAACACCGGGGTTGGTTTCACAGCTCACTGCTGCTGGGCTGTGCACTCTACGGTCGAGCACCCTACCGGGGCTTGCTCACTCACGGCTTTGCCACCGATGGGCAAGGCCGCAAAATGAGCAAATCCTTGGGCAATGTGGTGGCCCCTCAAGAGGTGAGTGACAAACTTGGCGCCGAAATCGTGCGGCTTTGGGTCGCCTCCACCGACTATTCAGGCGACCTCAACATTGATGACAAAATCTTGGCCCGAGTGGTCGACGCCTATCGCCGCATTAGAAATACACTGCGTTTTTTGCTGGCCAATGTGAGTGACTTTGACCCTGTCAACGAGGCCATTGCCCTGACCGACTTGCTTGAAATTGACCGCTATGCCTTGGAGCGCTTGTCGCAGCTGCAAAGCGAAATTGCTGGACAGTGGAACCCCAAGACCCGTGTCTATGAAGGCGGCCTCTTTGGCCAATACGAGTTCCATCCGGTGGTGGGTAAATTGCAAATCTATTGCTCTGAAGAACTCGGCGCCTTTTATCTCGACATCTTGAAAGATCGTCTGTACACCACCGCCCACAACTCGCACGCCAGAAAGAGCGCACAAACAGCGCTTTGGTCCATCACCCAAGCGTTGCTGCGCTTGATGGCACCCTTTTTGAGTTTCACGGCCGAAGAAGCGTGGCACCTGATGGGGCACAAGACCTCGATTTTTCAAGAAACTTACCTCTCCCTCCCCCAAGAGACGAAGCTCTTGGCCAAATGGAGTCGAATTCGGGTGATTCGCGATTTGGTCAACAAGGAGATCGAAACCCTCAGAAGCGCCTCGCTCGTGGGCGCGTCTTTGCAAGCCCAAGTGCAGCTGCGATTGGGCCAGCACGACTGGGCACTCTTGTCTTCCCTTGAAGACGATGTGAAATTCGTCTTCATCACCTCCAAAGTCGAACTCTTGACGCACGACTCCCCCGAGGCCGAACCTGAGATCACGGTGAGTCCAAGCCCAGACGTCAAATGCGAGCGCTGCTGGCACTACCAGGCTGATGTCGGCGCGGACACGGCTCACCCCACGCTTTGCCTGCGCTGCTCACACAACCTGTTTGGGGCTGGCGAGAAGAGACTCTTTGCATGAGCTCAACCCCACCTGGCTTTGACGCCGAGCACTTGGCGCCTCACCCACCTTGGTGGGCCTGGGTGGCGCTGTCCGCAGCAGTTGTGGGCATCGATCAGTGGACCAAGTGGTTGATCTTGAATGCCTTCGTCTGGGGCGGTGGTCTTGACGTCACGTCGTTTTTCAACCTCATTCGCGTGCACAACACCGGCGTGGCTTTCTCCTTTTTGGCCTCCAATGAAGGCTGGCAGCGCTGGTTCTTCTCGGCACTGGGTGTATTGGCGTGTAGCGTCATGGTGTGGCTGCTCAAATCAAACGCACGCGAAAAACTCTTCTCTTTCGCTTTGGGGATGATCATGGGCGGCGCCATTGGCAATGTGGTGGACCGCTTGCGCTTGGGCTATGTGGTTGATTTTTTAGATTTCCACTGGGAGATGTGGCACTTCCCAGCCTTCAACGCGGCCGACAGCGCCATCACCCTTGGCGCCATCTGCTTGATCTTGGATGAGCTCAGGAAAGCCTACCAACGAAAAGGCCAGGCCCTGCTGGGGCCTGGCGCTTGAAATCAAGAACTTGGGCTTGAATCAAGTCAAGGTCAAGATGGTGCAGCCCGTGGTCTTTCTGGCCTCCAAGTCACGGTGGGCTTGCTGGATTTGGGCCAAAGGATAGCGTTGCTCAATGGGGATGTGGACCAAACCTTGGGTGACTTTGTCAAACAAATCATCGGCCATGAGTTGTGTGGTCTCCCGGGTGGCAATGTGCGTGAACAAGGTTTGGCGCGTCACATACAAGGACCCTTTGCCCGCCAAAATCCCGGGTGACATATCGGGCACGGGGCCGGATGCATTGCCAAAGCTGGCCATCAAACCAAAGGGCGCCAAACAGTCGAGTGACTTCGACCAAGTGTCCTTGCCCACCGAGTCATAAACCGCCTTCACACCCACCCCAGCGGTGATGTCTTTTACACGGGCAACAAAATCTTCTTTGCTGTAATTGATCACATGGCTTGCCCCATGGGATGCGGCCAATTCACATTTGGCGTCGGAGCCCGCTGTGCCGATGAGGCGCAAGCCCAACGCCTTGGCCCACTGACAAGCAATCAAACCCACGCCACCTGCTGCGGCATGGAACAAAATAAAGTCGCCCGGATGCAGCCCGCCTTGAGGCAGGGTGCGGTTGAGCAAATATTGGGCCGTCAATCCCTTGAGCATCATGGCCGCACCCGTCTCAAAATCAATGGCGTCGGGCAATTTGCAGACTGTTTTGGCGGGCATCACCCGCGCTTCGCAGTAGCTCCCAGGCGGTTGACTGGCATAGGCCGCACGGTCACCCACCTTCAAATGGGTCACCCCTTCCCCCACGGCCATCACAACCCCAGACGCTTCCATGCCCATTTTGAGGGGCATGGCCATCGGGTACAGGCCCATCCTCTGATAGACATCGATGTAATTGAGACCAATCGCCTTGTGCTCAATCAAGATCTCACCAGGACCAGGTTCTGCGACTGGCAAATCGACCAATTTCAATTCTTCTGGACCACCGTGACGCTCAATGATGACAGTTTTGACCGATTTAGACATGTGAAATACTCCTCTTAAAGTTCATGATGGCACTCCAACTCACTAGCTGGGCAACAGCGTGCTGCACAAGGCCCAGACAACAAAACTCAATACGTACCTTTGTAGGCGCCCCCATCAATCAAAATATTTTGACCGGTGATGTAACTGGCTTGAGTGCTGCACAAAAAAGCGCACGTGGCACCAAACTCATCGCTGTTGCCAAAACGGTTGGCGGGAATGGTTTTGATGCGCTGGTCCATCACTTCTTGCATCGACAGACCCGTTTTTTGCACAGCACCCTTGAGGGTTTCGCGGATGCGATCGGTGTCAAATGCGCCGGGCAGTAAGTTATTGATGGTGACGTTCTTGGCCGCCAATTGACCCGAACGCGCCAAACCCGCCACAAAACCTGTCAAGCCACTGCGCGCGCCGTTGGAGAGTCCCAAATTGTCGATGGGCGCTTTCACAGCGCCAGAGGTGATGTTGACAATGCGTCCAAACCCGCGCTCGGCCATGGCATCCACCGTCGCCTTGATGAGCTCAATGGGTGTGAGCATATTGGCGTCAACGGCCTTGATCCATTCGTCTCGACCCCATTGCCTGAAGTCTCCAGGAGGTGGCCCACCTGCATTGGTCACGACGATATCAAAGGCTTGATGCGGTCCACCTGGCACAGACCAGACTTGCTCACGGCCCTCCACGCTGGTGATGTCAGCCGCCACACTCAAGACCGTGACATTGGGGTTCAAGGCTTTGAGCTCGACCACAGCCTGGGCCAGTGGCTCAGCGCGTCTGGCGACAATCACCACATGCACCCCCTCTTGCACCAAGGCCTTGGCGCACCCCAGGCCCAAGCCTCTGGATGCACCGCACACCAAGGCCCATTTGTTCGTTAATCCAAAATTCATTGTTCAACTCCTAAGCGAGACACTAAAAATACGCCAACCAACACCAGCAGCGTTCCCAAACCAATCCATGCATTCAAGGGCTCCCCCAAAATCCAAAAGCTCATGAGCAAGGTGGACACGGGACCAATCATACCGACTTGTGCCGTGATCGCACCCCCCATGAGCTCAATGCCTTTCATGACAAAAAAGATGGGCAAAACGGTGCAAACAATGGCGTTGATCAAAGCCAACTGCAAGACTTCAACGGGCAAGGACAACGCTTGCCAAGAGCGAAAGAGCGTGAATTGAAGGATGCAGCACGCGCACGCCATGGAGCTAGCCCAAGCCACCAACCTCAATGACTGAATGCGCTCGAGCAGTCGCTCGCTGAGCATCATGTAGCCCGCATAGGTGAGAGCACTCATGAACACCAAACCCGAACCGAGCCAAACGTGGCTCGAAGAAACGGCAAGCTCAGCGCCAAAAGCCACCAGCAAGCCCAAGTAGCTCACCCCCATGGCCACACCACGCTTGAGACTGACGCGACGCTTTAAAAACACCCAACCCAAGATCAGCACCAAGGTCGGGTTCAGGTACAAAATCAAACGCTCCAAACTCGCGCTCACGTATTGAAGGCCAATGATATCCAAAAAACTCGAAAAGTAGTACCCCATGAAGCCCAAAAAGGCAATCTCGCGCATATCCTTGGCGCTCAAGGTCACACGAAATTGTCGCTTGGGACGATCTTCAAAAGTCAGGGACTGTGAGGTCTGAGGTGACACCAAAGCGCCTACTCCTGTCGAGGGAATCCGGCGAGCCTGAAACTCTGCCCATGCGGCCATGATCAGGAAAAAAGGCAATGCAAAGAGCATCCTCAGCATGATGAGGGTCATCGCATCCACCCCATAGCGATAGGTCAGTTTGATCACGATGGCTTTACCACTGAAGGCCACGGCCCCCATCAAGGCAAAAACCAAGCCGGCCAATGGCAAGCGCTGCCTTTGGGCACCCAGGCTCAGGCCTGGAACGGGCGTTGAAAGGCCACTCAAAACCCTGCTGCCAATCCGTCTCTGCGCGCGTCGCTTGCTGCCACATAGCCCTCGACCTTGGGGTCACCCAGTCGCCAAATGAATTGACCGGCCCCAAAGTCTTGGTAGTTGTCGTTGATCACGCCCACTTGATGGCCCAATTCGCGCAGTTGCGACAATGTTTGGGCATTGATTTGACTCTCCACATTGATCTCCATGCCTTCGTTGTAGCGCCATCGCGGCGCATCACAGGCGGCTTGTGGGCTTTGACCGTAGTCAAGCATTCGAACCAAAGTCTGCATGTGGCCTTGGGGCTGCATATTGGCCCCCATCACGCCATAGCTCATCACGGGCTGGCCGTCTTTGCTCAAGAAAGCAGGAATGATGGTGTGAAAGGGGCGCTTGCCAGGCGCCACCAAGTTGGCTCGGTTATGGGCATTGGTTTGCAAATCAAAAGCGTGGCCTCTGTTTTGTAGGCTGATACCAAATTGGGGTTCAACACAACCCGAGCCAAATCCGAGGTAATTGCTTTGGATAAAGCTCACCATCATGCCGTCTTCATCAGCCGTGGTGAGGTAAATCGTGCCCCCTTTGACTGGATTGCCAGCTTGGAAATTCTGCGCCCGATCCAGTTGGATCAAATTCGCCCGTTGGGCCAAATAAGCATCATCGAGCATGTCCTCGACTGTGATTTGCATGGCGTCGGGTTGGGCCACATAGCGATAGACATCGGCAAAGGCCAGTTTCATGGCTTCGATTTGCAAGTGTTGTGAGGCCACCCCATCGACGGGAAAGCTCGCCATATCGAAATGGCTCAAAATCCCCAAGGCCATCAACGCCGCCACCCCTTGACCGTTGGGGGGAATTTCATGCAAGGTGTAACCGCGGTAATTTTTCGAAATGGGCTTGACCCACTCGGCTCGGTAAGCCGCGAAATCACTGGCCTTCAAAGCGCCACCATGGTTCCTGGAGAACGCCTCCAAGGCTTGGGCGATCTCACCACCATAGAAAGCCTCACCGTGGCTCTTGGCGATGGCCCTCAAGCCTTTGGCGGCGGCGGGAAATTTAAACAACTCGCCAACCTCAGGTGCCCGGCCCCAGGGCATAAAGTTGTCTGCAAAGCCCGGCATGGCGTGAAGCTCTGGTGTGGCTGCCGCCCACTTTTGTTGCACGACAACAGGCAGTAAATACCCACGCTCGGCCACTTCAATGGCGGGCTGGAGCAAGGCTTCAAAGTCGAGCCGGCCAAAGCGCCGACTCATCTCCACCCACGATGCCACCGCGCCTGGCACCGTGACGGCATCCATGCCTCGTTTGGGTGGATTTTTCTCACCAGCACCGTATTTTTGATGAAAATACTCAGGCGTCCACGCTTGCGGTGCGGTGCCCGACGCGTTCAAGCCATGCAAGGCTTGACCGTCCCACAGCAGACAAAAGGCGTCTGAGCCCAGTCCATTGCTCACCGGCTCGACAATGGTCATGGTGGCCGCTGCCGCAATGGCCGCATCAACCGCATTGCCGCCTTGCCACAACATTCTGAGCCCCGCCTGAGCCGCCAAAGGGTGAGAGGTGCTCACCACGTTTCTCGCAAAAATGGGCAAACGGGTGCTGGTGTAGGGATTTTGGTAATTGAAGTTCATGGCTTGCAGTTGAAGTTTGGACCCCCAAGCATAACAAAACAGACCCCGACCTCAAGGCTGAAGGTGCCAAACTCGCACCCAAGCGGTGCCAAGTCCTGCACAGCGCTCAACTCACTCAGGCTTGATGTTGGCGGTTTTGACCACAACACTCCATTTGGCCGATTCGGCTTTGATGAGTGCGGCAAACTCTTCAGGCGTACCACCCCCAATTTCATTGCCTTGCTCGAGCATGAGACCGCGCAATTGTGGATCTTTGAGCACCTCATTGGCTGCGGCATTGAGCTTGTCGATGATGGCCTTGGGCGTGCCTTTGGGGGCCACCAAACCTTGCCAGTTTTGCACTCTGACTTTGGGGTAACCCACTTCACCAAAGGTGGGCAAATCTGGCAACAAAGGCGAGCGCTTATCACTTGTGATCGCAATGGGGCGCAGCTTGCCGGCCTTGACGCTGGGCATGGCCGAGTACATTTGATCAAACATCATGTTCACATTGTTGGACATCAAGTCCATGAGGCCTGCTGAACCGCTTTTATAGGGCACGTGAATCATGTCGATGTCAGCACTTTGCTTGAAAAGCTCGGCCGACAATTGGTGTGAGCCACCGATTCCGCCAGACGAGAAGGTGAGGACACCAGGCTTGGCTTTGGCAGCGGCCACAATGTCGTTCACACTTTTAAAACTCGATACTGGGTTGACCACCAAAATCAGCGGCCCTTTTTCAATGAGCATGATGGGGGTGAGGTCGGACTCAGGATCGTATTTCAAATTTCCAAAGAGCGTCTTGTTGACCGACAAGGGTGCAAAGTTACCCATGCCGATGGTGTAGCCATCCGGGGTCGCTTTGGCAATGAAATCCGTCCCAATATTGCCACCCGCCCCGGCTTTGTTGTCGACAATGATGGGCTGCTTCAAGATCGCACTCATGCCTTGGGCCATTTGTCGACTTCGCGAGTCGGCACCACCGCCTGCGCCATAGGGCACGATAAAGGAGATGACTTTGCTCGGATAGGCGGCTTGGGCGAATGCTGCTGAACCACTCAAACCCAAGACAGCGCAAAGCAAAGCGCCATACCAGTGTGAAGATTTCATCATCAGTCCTTTCAAAAAAAAACCCACCCTGGGTTGTCAGAGTGGGTCGATTGAGATAACTCCGAAATTGGAGAATCAAACGCTGGTTGTTACTCTTCGACGAATGCTTCTTCTCGTTTGGCCTTGATGCTTGGCAAGAGCACAATACCCAGCAAGATGAGCGCCACAAAGAGCAAGCTGCCCGACAAAGGACGTGTCACAAAAACAGTCCAGTCGCCACGCGAGAGCAGCAAAGCACGGCGCAAGTTCTCCTCCATCATTGGCCCCAAGATAAAGCCCAAGAGCAAGGGTTGGGGTTCGCAGCCGAGCTTGATGAACAAGTAGCCAATGAAACCAAACGCTGCCACCATCCAAATATCAAACGAATTGTTATTGGTGGAATAAACCCCGATGGCACAAAACAGCACAATCGCGGGGAATAAAAAGCGGTAAGGCACGGTGAGCAACTTGATCCACATCCCAATCAAGGGCAAATTCAAGATGATCAACATCAAGTTACCAATCCACATGGATGCAATCAATCCCCAAAAGAGTTCGGGGTTGCTGGTCATCACTTGGGGACCAGGCTGGATGTTGTGAATCGTCATCGCACCCACCATCAAGGCCATCACAGCGTTGGGTGGAATACCCAAGGTGAGCAAGGGAATGAAGGAAGTTTGTGCACCCGCGTTATTGGCGGATTCGGGAGCGGCCACACCACGGATGTTGCCCTGTCCAAAGGGCACTTCACCAGGACGCAACTTGGTCTTTTTCTCAACCGTGTACGCAGCAAAGGCCGCAAGCAATGCACCGCCGCCTGGAAGCACACCCAAGATGGAGCCCAAAGCTGTACCGCGAAGCACAGCGGGAATCATGTTCCTGAAGTCTTCTTTGGTCGGAAAGAGACCGGTCACACCCGAAGTGAACACTTCACGATCTTCATCGGGCAAGGATAAATTGCTGATGATCTCGCCATAGCCAAAAATACCCATGGCAATCACCACAAAGCCCACGCCGTCAGTGAGTTCAGGGACATCAAAACTAAACCGTGCAACACCGGAGTTCACGTCCGTGCCAATCAAGCCCATGAGCAAGCCCAAGATGATCATGGCAATGGCCTTGATCAAGGAGCCAGAAGCCAACACCACAGCACCAATCAAGCCCAAAATCATGAGCGAGAAATATTCCGCAGGACCGAATTTAAATGCAAGTTCGGTCAAGGGAGGCGCAAAGGCGGCCAAAATCAAGGTACCCACACAGCCCGCAAAGAAGGAGCCCAAACCAGCGGCTGCCAGGGCAGGACCGGCACGCCCTTTACGCGCCATTTGATAGCCGTCAATGGTGGTCACCACCGAGGAGGCCTCACCTGGCAAGTTCACCAAAATAGCAGTGGTTGAGCCGCCATATTGAGCGCCGTAATAAATTCCCGCCAACATGATCAGCGCAGAAAGTGGAGGTAAAGCATAGGTGGCTGGCAGCAGCATCGCAATGGTTGCCACAGGTCCAATGCCCGGCAAAACGCCAATCAAGGTCCCGAGCAAACAACCAATGAAGGCGTAGATCAAGTTCCAGGGGGTGACCGCCGCACCAAAACCCAGTGCAAGGTTAGAAAATAAATCCATGTGTTGGGCTCCTTAACCTGTGAAGTATTCTGGCCAAATTGGCATTTGCAATTTGAGCAAGACGATGAACGCCAAATAGCTGATGAACGACAAAATCGTTCCCAAAATCAACACTTCTTTGATTTTGAATTCATTGCCGGCTTTGCTGGCCAAAATGGTCAACACGTAGATGGCAGCAAACATTCCTGAAGAACGCAGGCCAATGGCTGGCAGTCCAACGAGCAAAATACCAAAAGCGACATTGGCGCCCAAGATGTAGAGAATTGGTTGCCACGCAAATTTAGTCACGGGGTCACCGTCAGGTGTCTCCACAATCAATGAGTAAAAGAGCACGATCCCGCCCAAGATGGCCATGATCACACCCAACAACATGGGAAAATACCCAGGCCCCATGCGCGCGCTGGTTCCAATCGTGTAGGAAGTTGCACCAAATGCAAATGCCCCACCAATGATCAGGAACATCAGTCCTGAGAAAAAGTCTTTCTGACTCTTGATATTCACGTCTTTTACTCCTAAGAAAGCAATGAAAGGGCGAATTGTGAACCAAGGTTCAAAAATTGGCCTAATGGATTTCCCGTGTTTGGGAATGAGAAACAGACTAATTATGTTACATAATCAGAAACCTAGTGTTTACCCTTAGTTGAGAGGCTTCAAGACCTTGAGCCATTTGTCAGCTGGCAAGTCGTATTTCTCCTGGATGAACTGGGCACGTTCAGCGAGCACCTCGCGGCTCAAAGCCACACCGCCGCGCTGCGCAATCACCACGGTATTGCCCTCTTTGGTGGGTCGAAAAGCCCAAAACTGTCCCTCACCAAAGCCGCTGCGAATGGCCGCAACACTTTGGTCAAATTGACTGTTTTTACCAAACAAATTGACGCTCATCACGCCGTCTTGCGTGAGCAAGCTCTTGCAACCTTGATAAAACTCGGCACTGTCGAGCACGGGAGCGGCTGCCTCGGCATCATACAAATCGACTTGCAGCGCATCGATCTGTCCTCGCCAATACGCGTGCGCCACCACGTCCTGGGCGTCAGCCAAAACCACCTGAAGTTGATCGCTGTCGTCAGGCAGCTTGAACCACAAACGGCAAGCGGCCACCACCTGGGGGTTCAATTCAATGGCGGTGGTTTTGAGCTGAAGCACTTTGGCGCAAAACTTGGTGATCGCACCCGAGCCCAAACCGAGCTGCATGGTCGATCTCTCAGGCAAGGAGTCGCTGGAGAAAAACAACAACCACCCCATCATGCGCTGCACATACTCCAGATGAATTTGGTAAGGCTCTTTGATGATCATGGAGCCTTGAACCCATTCGCTGCCCAAATGCAAATACCTTACCCCTTGAAACTCGGAGGTGTTCACATCGGGCAAGGCGATGACACTTTTAGAAGCAGGGGTTGAGCGCGCTGCGGGCGCTTTGCGCATCGAGCGCAAAGCGCTCAATGCAGCAGGATTGGACTTGGAAAGACTCAAAACGACTCATCCTTAAAAAAACAAAAAAACCGCCACACTCTGGCTTCAAATGGGTGCCAGCACCAAGCGAGGGAGAACGCGAGCCACGTTTAGACAACTCTGACAGCTCAACTCCTCAAGACTCACGCCCTTGATCTCGCAAATGAGCTGCGCAATGCGCGGCAACTCAACAGGTGAGTTGCGCGCAGGCTTGGAGCCCAAAGCGCGCTCACTGGCCTTCACATACAACCATTGGGGCGGGATGTCAGGCGAATCGGTCTCGAGCACGATATGGGCGAGAGGAAGCTCCACGAGGAGGCGCCTCAAGTGCAGGGCTCGCTCATAGGTCACCGCTCCTCCAAACCCCAAACAAAATCCCATGTCCATAAAATGATGCGCCTGCACCAAGCTGCCATTGAACGCATGGGCAATGCCGCCATGACTGCCCGTGCTCTTGAGCCCCTTTAAGAGAGCATCACTGGAACGACGCACATGCAAAATCAATGGCAAAGCATGCTTTTTGGCCAACAACAATTGTTGCTCATAAAAAAAAAGCTGCCGAGACCAATCCATTCCCGCCACAAAGCCATCCAAGCCCACTTCACCCAGTGCCACCAAACACGGGTCCCGCGCGTTTTGCGTCAAGCTTTGGTCCAACACCTGCAGATCTGACTCTTGGGCCCCCAACGTGTACAAAGGATGTATTCCCAAAGCATACGAGTCTCCCCATTGCCGAGCCAAGGACTGCACGCACAAAAAATTGGCCCGCTCCACCGCCGGCAAAATGCAATGACGCACGCCCAGACGCCGGGCTTGCTCGCGAACGGCATCGCGATCGTCATCGAATTCCAAAGCATCGAGGTGAGCGTGTGAATCAATCCACGCCAACTTGAGGTCACTGGCTTGGGTCACGGTGTGGTCACTGAGTTCACAAGTGTCAAAGCCAAGCCCCCAGCTCAGAGGAGCTTGTGCAACACGCCCGACTTCAAAAACAAGGTCTGGTCACATGCTTGGGCCAGTTCTTGGTCATGCGTCACCACCACAAACGAAGTCCCCAGACTTTGCGTGCATTGCAGCATCAGCTCAAACACCTCGCGCGCTGTTTGTCGATCCAAGTTCCCCGTGGGCTCATCGGCCAGCACGCAAGCTGGACGGGTCACCAAGGCTCGGGCAATGGCCACGCGTTGGCGCTCCCCGCCCGAGAGCTCGGAGGGCTTGTGGAGAACCCTGGCCGACAAGCCCAAATGGTCAAGCAGCTCACAAGCGAGCGCCTTGGCACGCGAAGAACTCTCGCGTCGAATCCAAAGCGGCATTGCCACATTCTCCCAAGCCGTGAACTCAGGCAGTAAGTGGTGAAATTGGTAGACAAAACCCACATAGCGGTTGCGCATATCACCCAAAGCGCGTGCATCCAAGCCACTCAACGATTGCCCCATCAAATGCACCTCCCCCTCATCCAAAGCGTCAAGACCTCCGAGCAAGTGTAAGAGCGTGCTCTTGCCTGAACCAGAAGCACCCACCACCGCAATGCTTTGAGCTTGGGCCAAATCGATGTCCACCCCATTGAGGACCGCCACGTCCAGTGCACCTTGGGTAAAGCGACGCTTCAAATTTCTGCCCTGCAACACCCAAGACTCACGCGCATCGACAAGGCCTTGGGGCCCCTCTGGCTGGGACTGCTCACCCATGGCGTTCAATTCACTCATAACGAAGCGCCTGTGCGGGGTTGACCCTAGAGGCACGCCAGCTCGGGTAAATCGTGGCCAACAATGACAAGACCAAGGAGATGATCACAATCGGTGCAATGTCGGCGGCTTTGGGGTCGCTGGGCATGCTGGAGATGAAGTAAATGTCTCTGGGCAAGAAGTGAGCCCCCAGCAAATGCTCAATGAAGGGCACGATCACATCGATATTCACGGCCACGCCCAAGCCCAAGCCAAAGCCCAGCAGCGTGCCAACCACCCCGACCAAGGAGCCTTGGACCACAAAAATCATCATGATTGACATGGGAGAGGCCCCAAGTGTGCGCAAGATGGCAATGTCGGCCATTTTGTCGGTCACGGTCATCACGAGGGTGCTCACCAGGTTGAATGCAGCCACGGCCACAATCAAGGTGAGGATGATGAACATCATGCGTTTTTCCACTTGCACCGCGGCAAACCACGATTTGTTTTGGCGCGTCCAGTCGCTCACCAAATACGCGTTGCCCAATGCCTTTTGCACATCTTGGGCGATGCGCCACGATGCTTGAGGGTCATCGACTCTCAAGCGCAAACCCGTGGGCGCCGTGAGTCGAAACAAGGTCTTGGCGTCCTCGATATGGATCAGTACCAAAGTGGCATCAAACTCATAATGACCCGAGTGAAACAAGCCCACTACACGCAACTGCTTCATGCGCGGGAGCATCCCCGCGGGCGTGACCTGCCCGCCAGGCGAGACCAGCACCACAGCGTCGCCTTCGCTCACGCCCATGGCGGCGGCCAATTCATCACCCAAAATCACGCCAAAGCGACCCGGCATTAAACTGTGCCGCATGGCCTTGGGCAGTTGGGTGGCAAATTGCGCCACATCGGCCTCCATCTCAGGATCGATCCCCCGCACCATGGCTCCGCGCATGTCCTCGGACTTCACCAAGAGAGCTTGCTCGCTCACATAGGGTGCACTCGCCACCACCTGGGGAAAGGTGTTCATGCGCGCTTGTAGGTCTTGCCAGTCCTCCAAAACCCCCGCCTGGCTCGAAGCAATCTCCACGTGAGAGACCACCGCGAGCATGCGGTCTCTCACCTCCTTTTGAAAGCCATTCATCACCGACAGCACAATGATCAAGGCCGCCACGCCAAGCGCAATACCCAGCATGGACACAGCGGAGATAAAGGAGATGAAATTGTTTTGGCGTGAGTCACGTCTGGCGCGGGTGTAGCGCCAACCCAAAACCAATTCAAACGGAGGGGAGGTGTTTTTAAACATAGGACTTGCGCTATATTGTGGCATTCTCTTGGCAAGTCTTTTCTTTCTGCGCCAAATATTCCCAATCCATGATCCTTTTGCATGCCCACCCAGCCTTCACCCCCTGCCAAGGCCACATTGAGTGTGGTTGTGCCGTGCGCATTGCTCAGTGACCCCGCTGAGCCCGAACACATCGAGTCGTTGCTCAAAGCCTTGCATCAAAGCCAAGGCGAACTGACCCTGCGGCACCTGCGCCGCTGGTTGGACTTGGAGCAGCACCCCATGGGTGGGATGAGCATTGAATCGTCCATCCAAACGCAATCGCACACGTCCTTGTCCACGAGCGCCGATCGGGCCTTGGCTCAGTGCCTGGATTTGGAGCTCGAAGATGGTTTGATGCCTTGGGCCTGGCATCACTTTCAAAGTCACACCACCTCACTCGAGTCCGGGGGAGGCCTACCCGCTAGGCGCCTCGACTCAGGGACACCGAGGGCAGTGCCTGAGGACGACAACGGCTACGCCTTGGTGTCCTTGTCCAATTGGCATGTGGCCTCTGGGCAGGTGGTCATGCAGCCCGCGCGCACCATCACCCAGGCCGAGTCTGTCGAGCTCAAGAACACCTTGGTGCCTTATTTCTTAGAGGACGGCATCGAACTCTTTGACCACCGTCCTGGCACCTGGATAGCACGCTCGCGCCTTTTTAAAAATTTACCCAGCGCCAGCGTGGAGCGTGTGATGGGACAAGACGTCACCCCTTGGCTGATCGGTCGTGTGGCAACACCAGCCCAGCAAGCGAGCGTTCGCACCCTCAGGAGACTGCAAAGTGAAGTTCAAATGCTGCTCTACCACCACCCCATCAACGACCACGGTCACACGCCCTTGAATTCCATTTGGTTCAGTGGTACTGGCCAAGGCTTGAAAGGCTGTCCTCACCCCATCGCTAGCCCTTGGCGTGAAAGCGCTCAAGTCGGTGCTGTCGACATCGACACCCCCCCCGCCAGACAATGGCTTGCAGCCGGTGAACACCAGGTGCTCAAGCTGGAGGATTTGAATAAACCTCACTGGGCCCGAGACCTAGCAGCGTGGTGCCAAGCCTTTGAGCAACTCGATCGCGACATCTTCTCGCATCTCACCCATTGCCCAGGACAAAGCGTCATTTTTTGCGGGCTCAATTACACCAAACAATGGACCGTGGTCGATAGCCTGTCCAACCCATCACACCAAGCGATCAACTCCGCTTCCTTGCCCAAGCCTTGGTGGTCTGGCTTTGCGAGCCCGCGGTCTGGGCTCTTGGCGCAAATCGGCTCATCACTGGGGTCCGCACTGGGGTCTCGTTCCTCCCAACTGAAGATATCCACTGCTACCAAGGGGACTCAAAGGAACCAAGGCGCTGGTGGGACGAATGGGACGAATGGGACGACTAGCACCCCAGTCACTCTTGAAGACATTTTGATTTAAGACACCATGAACATCATTGAGCGCGTCGCACCCGTCGAGATTGTCAAGAGCTTGCAAGCTGCTGGCACCCACCCCCTCATGGCCAAACTGTATGCCGCCCGAGGTGTGGTGCAGGCCTCAGAACTTGACACCTCCTTGAAGCACTTGCTCGACCCCGAGAGCCTGAGCGGCGCGCGCGCTGCTGCAGCTCGCCTGGCCCAATGCATCGCGTCTCAAGAACACGTGTGTATCGTGGCCGACTACGACTGCGATGGTGCGACCGCATGTGCTGTTGCCTATTTGGGGCTGAAGTCGATGGGTGCAGAGCACGTCTCTTACATCGTGCCTGACCGGGTGAACGATGGCTATGGCTTGACCCCCTTGATTGCCCAGCGAGTCCATGCCCTGGGCGCGCAAGTGCTGATGACTGTGGACAACGGCATGGCCAGCTTCACTGGTGTACAAGTCGCCAAGGAGCTGGGCCTGGATGTCATCATCACCGACCACCACCTGCCGGCGAGCACGACCCCGAGCGCCGATGTCATCGTCAATCCCAACCAACGGGGCTGCAACTTCGCGAGCAAAAATTTGGCTGGCGTGGGGGTGGTGTTCTACGTCTTGGTGGCACTCAGGACCCATTTGCGCGAACTCGGTCACTTTGGCGAGCCGCCCACTCGACAACCCAAATTGGACGCCTTGTTGCCCTTGGTAGCTTTGGGCACGGTGGCCGACGTGGTCATCTTGGACTCCAACAACAGAAGACTGGTGGAGCAAGGTTTACAGCGCATGCGACTCGGTCACATGCCGCCTGGGATCAAGGCCCTCTTGGACGTGTCGGGCAAACAAGCCGCCACCCTCAGCGCTCAAGACTTGGGCTTTGTGCTGGGCCCACGCATCAACGCCGCAGGCCGCCTGAGCGACATGAGCCAAGGTATCGAGTGCTTGATCACAGACGACCCCCTCAAAGCCCAGGCCTTGGCACAAACACTGCAAGACATCAATCAAAGCCGCAAAGGCATTGAAGTGGAGATGAAGGAGCAAGCCCTGGAGTTGGCGAGCTCCATATTCGACGACACCGACACCCCGCCCCATGCCCTGTGTTTGTTTGATCCCGATTTCCACGAAGGCGTGGTCGGACTGGTGGCCTCTCGCATGAAGGAGCTCTACCACCGCCCCACCTTTGTTTTTGCGCAAAGCCAAAGCCCCGGCAAAGAGCACTTGCTCAAAGGCTCAGGCCGCTCGATCCCTGGTTTTCATTTGAGAGACGCCTTGGATTTAATGAGCAAGAAGCATCCCGAGCTCATCCTTCAATTTGGCGGTCATGCCATGGCTGCGGGCTGCACCATTGAAGAAGATCAGTTGGCTTTGTTTGAAGCCGCCTTTCAAAACGTCGCTCACGCACAACTCGACGAACAAGCGCTACAAATGGTGCTCTTGAGCGATGGCAGCTTGGGCGCAGAGCACTGCAACTGGCCAGTCGCCGAGCTCATCAAATCCAGCGTTTGGGGACAAGGCTTTCTAACGCCTGTCTTTGTCGACGACTTTGGGGTCTTGTCGCAAAAAATTGTGGGGCAAAAGCACTTGTCCTTGAAACTCCAACTCGCAGCAGTGGAAATATCTGGCATTTGGTTTGGCCGCACCGAACCCCTCGGGACCCGCGCCCGGCTGGCTTATCGCCTGGAGTGCGATGAGTGGAGAGGACAAAAAAAACTCCAACTGATGGTCCAAGGTGAGGCTTAAAGTGGGCGCCGCGCGAGGGTGGATTCAAAAACAGGCCTTTTTTTTGAAAGCCGATTAGAATTGTGGGGTGAAGTCCTCATACCTCAACGCTGATTTGCACTGCCACTCCGTGGTGTCGGACGGCACGCTCACACCCGAAGCCTTGGCCCAAAGAGCCAAACTCAACGGTGTGGATTTGTGGTCCTTGACCGACCATGATGAACTTGGGGGCCAACAAGCGGCTCGCTTAGCGGCTCAATCCGCCTTGCTGCCCTACCTCACGGGGGTAGAAATTTCAGTGAGCTTTGCAGGAAAAACCGTGCACATTGTGGGCCTGGGCTTTGAGGCTGAGAATGTTGAGATTCAAGCTGGCCTCAAAGCCACCCGTGGCGGGCGGGAAGAGCGTGCGCGCGAGATGTCACGTCAATTGGAGCGGGTGGGTATCGCCCAAGCCTTTGAAGGCGCCTTGCAATACGCTGGCAACCCTGACCTCATATCGCGCACCCACTTTGCCCGCTATTTGGTTCAATCTAAGGTGTGCAAAGACACCAACGAAGTTTTTCGCCGCTTTTTGACACCCGGCAACCCCGGATTTGTGGAACACCGGTGGGCGAGTTTGGCCGATGCCGTCACCTGGATCACGCAAGCCCATGGGGTGGCCGTGATTGCGCACCCCGGGCGCTACGATTTCACCCCCAATGAGGAGTTTGCGCTCTTTACCGAGTTCAAGTCCCATGGCGGACAAGCGGTGGAAGTGGTGACAGGCTCCCACACCCCACAAGAGTATGTCGAATATGCGGGCATGGCTCAAGAGTTTGACCTGGCTGCATCTCGCGGCAGTGACTTCCATTCGCCAAGCGAGAGTCGCATAGATTTGGGCACATTGCCTTGGCTACCGGGCACCTTAACCCCCGTGTGGGAGTTGTTGGAAGACCGCATCTTGTGAGTCCATTCAAAGCGCAATCAAAACCGCCCTCAAGCACGCGAGTCATGACACCCTGGCTCACACACGTTGGTGAGATGAGCGCAGTGCGTGCTGGCCACGAGTTGCCACCAACGCCATGATCAGTCGTCGCAGTCAAAGCATCTTCTTCGGTGTCATGGCCATGGGCTGTATCGCCGTCTTGGACACCACCAACAAGGTCACCTTTGCCAGCGTTCCCCTCTTGATGGTTTTGTGGTTTCGCTACATTTTTCAAGCCGTGGCCACGACTGGCTTTGTCTTGTCAAGTCAAGGCAGCACTCTTTTACACACCCGACAACCCCTTTTGCAGCTCCTCAGAGGCTTGCTGCTTTTTGCTTGCAGTTTTTTGGGCTTTAAAAGTTTGGAGCACATTGCGGTGGCCGAGTTCACGGCCATTGCCATGCTCACCCCATTGCTAGTGACGGTGTTAGCACGGTTTTTGATGAAGGAGTCGGTGAGCTCACTGCGCTGGTTATTGATTGTGGGCGGACTTTTAGGGGCCATGGTCATTGTGCGCCCAGGCGGCGGCATTCCGGCCCACGCGACCATTTACCCCTTGTCGATGGTGCTCACTTACGCGAGCTTTCAAATCCTCACGAGCCACATGGCCAAAACCGAAGACCCCTTGACCATGCATTTGTACACAGGCTGGGTGGGCACCACGATGGCAAGTTTCATGGTGGTGGGTTGGTGGAGCACAGACTTGGCCGCAGGGGACTGGGCCAAATTGTTGTTGGTCGGTCTGTCAGGCACACTCGGTCACTATTTGCTGATCTTGGCCTATGCCCGAGCGCCCGTTTCAACCATCACACCTTATCTCTACAGCTCCATTGCCTTTGCCACGTTGCTGGGCTGGTTTGTCTTTGACCACGTCCCTGATGCTTGGGCCAGTGCCGGCATTGCGCTCATTGCCCTGTGTGGCATGGCTTCAGCCTTTCTGAGTCAAAGCCCTCCTCCATCCACCCCAAACACGCTGGCCCATCCCCCATCAGAAGATGAAGCAATTGATTGATGGACAGACGAATCACTTGCGGCTTGCATCTCACGCCACCTACGCTCGGCCATGACGCGCGCGGGTCGGTGGGGCTCATGCCGAGTCGGCCAGGGTCGCTCAAGCGCACTGACGGTCCAGATCTGCACTTTTACCGCAATCTGGTCTCAATTCATGATGAAAACCGTCTTTTGATCAATCGTGGGTTAGGATCATGTGATTGTCCATCGATGGTCGAATGATGGGACAAGGTTTGCTCCAACACCTTCACTTTGGGAACGATTGAACATGGAAGTCTTCTCCGCTCTTTTTTGGATTGCTTGCCTCATTGTGCTGATGCCTTTGATCGTGGGGCTCCTGATCATTGGTGCACAAAAACCGGTGTACTTGATCCACCAAGAATCGGGATTGGTGAAAAAAGGCTACCTCGGCTACAGCTGGAGCTATCTGTGCTTTGGCTGGTTTGTGCCCATCATTCGGGGGGAGTTGGGCGTGGGGTTGCTGCACTTGGTGATCACGGTGTTTTCGGCCGGACTCTCGCAGCTGATTTTCCCCTTCATCTACAACCGTCAATACATGACCCGCTTACTGCTGAGCGGCTGGCGGCTCGACACCCAAGACCCCCATTACGAATGGGCCAAGCTCAAGCTCAACATCCCCTACTGAGCGCTTGAAGTGGGTGATGGGACTGCGTTGTAGTTGGCTCAGGCGCACGCCTAGAACGCACTTTGACGCTGACCTGGGAAGAACCCAAAGACAAGAGTCAAGAGTCAAGAGTCAAGAAATCCCGCTCAAGGGCTTACTTGGCACCCCATGGTTTCTATTCAGAGCGGGGCG
>CAIMTJ010000087.1 GCA_903844385.1 uncultured Burkholderiales bacterium | reverse complement strand
CATGGACATCAAAGCGCACCTTGCCAGGGCTTGAGCTGCCCCTCGTCCAAGACTTTGATTTGGTCTTCGATGTTTTGGAGCTTGTCGCGGCAAAAACCCAGCAAATAGGCTCCCCGCTGGTAAGCTTGCAGCAACTGGTCAAGCGGCAACTGAGAAGACTCCATGCGTTGCACCAACGCGTCAAGTTCTTGCACGGCAATCTCGTAGCTCGGCGGGCTTTCTTGTACGACAGCCTGCTGGGGGTCACTCGAAGAGGCAGTAGTTTTGGATTTGGTCATATCAGGCGCTGTGGCAGTCAAGGAAGGAATAATACAGGTTTGCCAACGCGAATTCCTTCAATTTTGTCAAAAGGCCTCCTTCTGTGGACAACAAAATGATGTCCCCGCTGCCGTTGTGCACCCATTTGCTTGCGATGCTCGCTCTTGATGACCGGACTTGCAATGGCGAGAAACCATGAAAAAAGACCCCTTCTTGCAAAAAAACCACAGGGACATTCACCAAGCCTCAGCCTTCGACTGCCTGCCTGATCTGGGTCAAAAATCCGTGTTTTTATGCCCTCTTTGGAGCTTTATTGTTCAGCCCGCTCCTAAAAAATATATAATTCAAGGTTCCCCCGGAAAATACCGGATTTTTTCTCTTCTCCCTGTGGGGAGTCTTTAGGTCAGGTCCCAATGTCTGATTTAAGTCTTCAACTGCAGCCGGCGACAAGCCCTCTTTCAGTCGATACCTATTTTGATCCCGCCCTCTACGAGCGAGAGATGGCTTTGCTGTTCGCCTCGGGGCCACGTTATGTGGGCCACGAGCTGAGTGTTCCCCAACTGGGTGACTACGCCACCTTGTCGCACGAGGGCCATGGCCGGGTGTTGGTTCACACCGCACAGGGCATTGAATTGCTCTCCAACGTGTGCCGTCACCGCCAAGCCGTGATCCTTCAAGGTCAGGGCAATTTGAACGACCCACAAGCGTCCAATGGGGGCAATATCGTGTGCCCACTGCACCGCTGGACCTATTCGCCCAGCGGCCATTTGCTCGGCGCACCCCATTTCGAGCGCGACCCGTGCTTGAATTTACAACAGTATGGATTGCACAACTGGAACGGATTGTTGTTTGAAAACAATGGCCGAGACATCGATCTGGATCTGAGCAACATGGGCCCCAAAGGGCAACTCGATTTCACTGGCTACCAATTGGCCAAGGTTCAGCTCCACGAGTGCAACTACAACTGGAAAACCTTTGTTGAAGTGTATTTGGAAGACTATCACGTGGGACCATTTCACCCGGGGCTGGGTCAATTCGTGGAATGCGACGATCTCGCTTGGGAGTTCAGGCCCGAGTTTTCCGTTCAAACGGTGGGCATTGCCAACCGTTTGGCTCGCTCGGGCTCACCGGTTTATGAGCGTTGGCAAAAGGCCCTATTGAATTACACCCAAGGTCGTACCCCCAACCAAGGGGCCATTTGGCTCACTTACTACCCCCACATCATGGTGGAGTGGTACCCGCACGTGCTCACGGTCTCGACCTTGTGGCCCATGGGGCCGAGAAAAACCCTCAACAAAATTGAATTCTTCTACCCCGAAGAGATCGTCGCCTTTGAACCCGAGTTCGTGCAAGCCCAACAAGCCGCCTACATGGAGACTTGCATCGAAGACGATGAAATTGCCGAGCGCATGGATGCGGGTCGCCAAGCGCTGCTCGAGCGTGGTCAAAACGAGACCGGCCCCTATCAAAGCCCCATGGAAGACGGCATGCAGCACTTTCATGAGTGGTACCGCAAAAAAATGCAACTCCCTCGCTGAGCGTTCCAAGACGAGGGACTGGTGTGAGCCCCAAGTCCGGCATTTTTTCAACACCCGGCCCCCTGTCTTTTCTAGAGCCCCAAGGAGTCCCAAGCTTTGACACACCCCAACACGTTTACACTCACGCTCCAAGCCAGTGAGCTGGCCCAGGCACTCCAAGTGCTGTCACACCAGAGCAGGGCCACCCCATGGCTCATCTTTGATGTGAGTTACGATTTGAGTGATGCTGCTTGGGGTCGCGCGCAGTTTGAACGACTTCACGTGGTGGGCGCGCGCTACGTGGATTTGCACGCCGATTTGAGTGCTGTGGGCGACGTGATGGCCATCAATGGCGGTCGCCACCCCTTGCCCACCCGAGACCATTTCGCTCGCTGGATGGCCGCGCAAGGTATCACCCCAGACACCCAAGTCGTGGTCTATGACCGAAATGGCATGAATTTTTGTGCGCGCCTTTGGTGGATGCTGCAGTGGTGCGGACACCACAAGGTGGCTGTGCTCGACGGGGGATTGAAGGCGTGGCAAGACGCTGGGGGACAAACCACCTCCATCTCTAGCGACAATCGACTCCGAGACTTGCCCTCAGACCGAGGCACTTTTCCCCTAGAGCCCTATGCGCTAGGCGCTCCTTTGGTCACACTGCGCGATCAGCGCTATGTGCTGGATCATTTGGGCCAAGGCGACCAAACGCTCATGGACGCGCGAGGCAAACCCCGCTACTTGGGACTGCAAGAACCCTTGGACCCGATCGCTGGTCACATACCTGGGGCCTTGAACCGGCCCTTTACCGAGAACTTTGATGACCTGGGGTTTTTCAAACCCAAGGCCCAACTCAAGGCCGAGTTTGAGGCCTTGCTCGCAGGCCAAGGCCCTCAAACGGTGGTTCACCATTGTGGCTCGGGCGTGAGCGCTGTGCCCAACATATTGGCCATGGAGCTCGCCGGTCTTGGGCGCACCGCCCTTTATGCGGGGAGTTGGAGTGAGTGGTCTCGCACACCCGGCCTACCCGTGCAAATACCCAACCCGAAAGAGACTGGGGTTGGAGGCGCCAAGTCAAGCAGTTAAAACCTCATCGAACTCTTGAGGGCTTCGTGTGCGAAACTCAAACTTGGCACAATCGCTAGCTACCCAATCACCCTGATGAATTGAACAATCCATGGAACTACTCACCTCCCCACAAGCATGGATCGCCTTTGCCACCCTCACGGCGCTGGAGTTGGTGCTGGGCATCGACAACATCATCTTCATCTCAATTTTGGTTGACAAACTCCCAGCAGACAAGCGTGAGTTGGCCAGGCGTATTGGCTTATACATGGCGATGTTCATGCGCATCGGATTGTTGTTGGCTTTATCTTGGATCGTTGGTCTTGTGAAACCTATGCTCACCCTAATGGGGCATGAAGTATCTGGCAGAGATGCGGTTTTGCTTTTGGGTGGCTTATTTTTAATTTGGAAAAGTACAACCGAGATTCATCAAACGCTTGAGCCAGGAGAAGACAGCCATTCGACCCAGTCCAATCAGACGCTTTTGTCTGTCATTTTTCAAATCATGGTGATCGACATCGTTTTTTCGCTGGACTCCATCATTACTGCAGTTGGTATGGTGGAGCACTTGGAGATCATGATCGCCGCTGTTGTGAGTTCTGTGGGACTCATGATGCTGTTTGCGCGTGCCATTGGCGAATTTGTATCTGCCCACCCCACCATCAAAATGCTCGCTCTGAGCTTTTTGGTCGTGGTTGGCGTTGTTCTCATTGCTGAGGGTTTCGAGCACCACATCCCCAAAGGCTACATTTATTTCGCAATGGCATTTTCATTTGGCGTTGAAATGCTCAATATTCGACTGCGAAAGAAGTCTGGCGCCTGAATCAACATGACCCACGCCCTATGCTTGATCAAGAAATGGGGGCGTGCTGCATAGTCTAATCCAGGCGCTGGGTCACCCCAAGGGAATCATGTGTTGATAACCCGGCCATCGTGAAGTGCGGCTTACACGGATGGCAGGGCTCGTATAGACCCAACACTGATTTGGTCTTGGGCAACAAATTCATACCAGCCACCAATCTTCGGACACCGTGAGCGTGGTCTTCTTTGAACACGTTGGCTTTGTACTCACTGTCAACATGGGTCAAATTTTTTGAGGGGCAGCGACCCACAAAAAAACATCCAAAGATGCCTCAGTCATTGATTTCAAAGGTGGGCTATCGCAGGGATCGCAAGCGATAAAGGGAGACTTTTACATTTGATGAGTGGCAGTTTTTAAATGGTCCGAACTCATGCCTTTGCCAACGAAATAACTCCACGGCCACAATGCCTTTGGCGTGAGTCATCTCAAGGTCCAGAATCCGAGCCTTTACAGAATTACCTGCATACCCAGTGGGCTATGTCAAGCGCCCAAATCGACGATGCTTGAATTGAGCCTAAGCTTGCAATCAACAACGTATTCGCAGTCACTGGATCCGTTGGTTTTACAAGCCCAGTTGTTTGCGGATCTCTGCGCGCGACACTTCAAAATCGGCCATAAAAGTGGGGCTCGCGAGCAACGTTGCAGCCATCGCACTTCCGGCGCGGAATCCAGCTTCTAGGTCTTGGGGATAATGCATGCCACCGATGATGCGGCTTTGAGCGTAGTCATGAGCGCGTATAAATATTGCTTCACGCTTTTCAGGTACCATTTTACTCAAAATGATCGCCATCATGGTTGATCTTGATGTGTGACCCGAAGGGTAAGAGCCGCTAGTCGACGGCTTGACCAAGGGCTTGATTTCAGGGTTATTCACAAAGGGGCGAATACGACCAAAGTATTTCTTCACTGGATCCACCACTGCGTCTTCAGTCTCCCCAATGCGATCAAAAATCTTGGTGCTCTGCGGTAGGTTGGCAGCTGTGAAATTGGATCCCATCACGCTAGAGAACATTGCGAAAACAGTTTCTTCAGCATCTTTGTTGGCCAGTGCAATCCTTTGCACGCTTGCAGCACGTTGCACAGCAAGAACCTGCGCTTGTTGCTCTTTGTCTTGTTCGCTACCGTTGACCACAGGTGCAGGCATGAATGGAATAATGTCAAGCTGCTGGGTGGTCAGGTAGGGTAATTCGGCACCGTAAGAACCAGTGATAAAAACCAAGCCCAGGCACAGCATTTTAAATTTTTTCAAAATTTTCACATTATTCTCTTTAAAAAATTGATTGAGTTTAGTCAAAAAATCAACTCTTTGTAAAGCTTAAAGTACACTCAAGCGACACTGGCATAAACTTATTTACTGGCTGCGCGTTGAAGTTGGCGCAGCACTTGAGTACAAGAGCGCAAATGATAGATTCACAATACTGACATATTGACTTAACCGAAAGACAAATGAGATTGCAGGAAAATTGATTGTGAACAATACAATAAAGCACTAAAAACAAGAACAGAATCTTCACATAAAAGTGAGAAATTTGAAAATATTTTGGAGACAATATGAAAAAAATATTGATTTTTATATTTTTTTACAATTTCAGTTTGGCTTGGGCAGTAGAT
>CAIMTJ010000086.1 GCA_903844385.1 uncultured Burkholderiales bacterium | reverse complement strand
TCACTCTTGACGCAAAGCATCTCCAATGCGTCCTTTGGTATTTATTTCCCAAAATTCAGTGGCACCATTTATGAGCTCTTGTCGGCCCCGCTCTCGCCCTTGGAGATCGTGGTGAGCTATGTGGGAGCGGCAGCGACGAAATCGATCGTGCTCGGTCTCATCATTTTGCTCACCGCCGCGTTTTTTGTGCCCCTCAGAATTGATCACCCTTGGTGGATGATGACTTATCTCGTTCTCACCTCCATCACCTTCAGTTTGATTGGTTTTATCATTGGGATTTGGGCCGATGGATTTGAGAAACTTCAAGTTGTGCCCTTGCTCATCATCACACCCCTCACCTTTTTGGGAGGGAGCTTTTATTCCATCTCGGTCTTGCCAGGCATTTGGCAGCAAGTGGCTTTATTGAACCCGGTGGTCTACCTCATCAGCGGCTTTCGTTGGAGTTTTTACAGCATCCAGGATGTGAACCTCGAGGTAAGCCTGGGGATGACTTTGGCCTTTTTGGCCATTTCGATTGCGGTGGTGATGCGAATCTTTCAAACGGGCTATCGCCTGAAAAAGTAAACACGAGCACCTGAAGTCAACCATGTTGGGCAAGATCAGGCGCCAAAAACGGCTCAATCAACCTCTCCCCGTCGAAAAAATCACCTTGGTGTGTCCTTTGTGCGAGCGGGTGATCCCCAACGCTCTCGCCCAAGCCCACCACTGGGTCCCCAAATCCAAGGGGGGCAGCGAAACAGCTTATTTGCATGCCATTTGCCACCGACAAGTTCACGCTCTCTTTACAGAGAGTGAATTGGCCAAAGACTTTGACACCGCTGAGCGCCTTCTCGCCGACGCAAGATTTGCCAAATTCATCGCGTGGATCAAGAGTAAACCCATCGATTTCAAGCAAAGCACCCGAAAAAGCAATCGGCTCAAAGCCTTGTAAGGCCAACCAGGCACCAACTGCGTTCCAGACACCCACCTGCAGGGCTTGCCAAACGCCACGAAGGGCTCGAAGGAGACTTTGCTCGTAGCATCCCCCAACCATGAAGCTGCATCATGTCCCTCCACCGTGAGGGCCGTGAGTGCCGTGGGTCGCCCTCAATGCTTTTTGTGTTTTTTGTTGAAATCCAACAACTCCAAGTAGCTGATTTCAATGGGGAATAATTTTTCCTCAAAGGGTGTTGAAGTCTTCGCCACTGGCTGGCGAATTATCTTTTTCTTTTTTTGCACTTCACTCAATGCATGACGCGAGACGTGCTGGATTGGGTTCACGATGAGGGATTGATCGCTGCCCAATGGGCCGATGGTTGAAGTTCTTGAGATCTTGATCATTTGTGATTCTCCTAAAAAAATCCATGAATGTATTTTTAATCCATCAGGCAAGTTGGGCATGATCAATATCAATGGATGAAGAATACTCAGGGACACAGGAACCCTTGCTTGGCCATCTTTAGCGATAGATCAAAAAGTGGCAACAATTGAATTTTTCACGAAGGCCCCAGCAGATCGTCGAGCTCGAGGAGCAATGTCTTGAAAATACCACCCAAAAATTAGAAACATTGTTTTGAATCATGAAAACAGGCATTGAACAATGAATTGAGGTTTTGTTAGACATGACACAGACGGATTTTCTTGTGTTCATCTCAAAATTCACCCTCCTGCATCAGATGATGCCATTCAACCTTCTGTCCATGTCTGTTCAAAAAATCATCCCCTTCATTTTTCTTGCACTTGTCTCATCCCAGTCGTGCTGGGGTGTTGATAAGATCAGTTTTTGGCCAACCATACTCTTTATCAAAGCGCAGGACTTGTGCCAATACCAAGATGCTTACGGTCAAAGTAGGAGTGAGTCCATGCAAAAGGCCTCACAGCAAATTGCGGGCTTGATCTCTAGCGGCATGGATACACAAGCGGCGGCCTCCATATTGATCACATTGGACGATTTGGTCGATAAAAATCGGGCCATGGCAACTGCAGGTAAGGGCATGGATGTCTTGCTGGAGTCATCATTGAAGGCTTACATTGATGCCGACACCATTGGCATCAATCCAGAAAACACGCGCATCACTTTTGCCAATCAAGGCGCAATTGACCAATTTTTAATCGCGCTTGGCGAAAACAAACGCCTAGAGCATTTCAATTCATTGGATCTGCTCAAGGTGCGAGGGTTTATTTGGGGCACCTACAGTTATGCACCCAATTGCAAAGGCGATCTGTGGGTCACCATCCACATCCAACTGCCCAAGGATGAGTCGGTGAGTTTTCAAGCCCAGGGTAAGCCAGAAATGGTGATGCAATTGATTGCCAACCAGATGGTGACTCACTTTCAGCGCACAAGGTTTCCAACGGTCATTCAAATGGGAGACACAACACTCGTGCTGGTCGGCGCACCGGGCACCTCAGTCAACAAGGCCCCCAACCCGAAGATCGCTCAAAACGCGTGCTCCATGATCAAGGCGCGTTTACCCAGACTCGATGAATACGACTTCTTGTCCATTTTGGGCAACTGGAGCGGGGGTGTTTCCTTGGGGCACAACTTTTGGGCCTTATCCGACAACTTGGTATTGTCACCTGACACCCGCAACCCGTCACCCGTGAGGAAACACGCCGACGTGAATTATGAAGAGGTGACTTTTTATTGCGTGAAATAAGGGGCCAAACATTGAAGACTTCGTGAGCGCGGCTCATGTGATCTGCTCATTGCTCGAAAGCTTAGAGACACCAAAACGCTTGACGCCCCCCCCAGGGAAGTCAATCGAAGGCTGGAGAGGTCAGCCGGGATTTATTTTTTAGCAAGCGTTAAAATCTTCAAAATGCCCCGTGCATGATGTCGTCATTCAAATACCCGCAAAACCAGGGCCATCGCTTGGAAAACAACTTCAAAGGCAATAAAAAGATGCTGCCCAGCAAAACTTGTGTTGGCTGTGGACTGACCATGACGTGGCGTAAATCGTGGCGTAACAATTGGTCCGAGGTCAAGTACTGTTCGCAAGCATGCCGACAACAACCAACATCCAGTCTGAAATCAGCTCAAAAGAAACCCCATTAAGCAGCACTGCATGCCTTCAAAACCTATTCGACATTTGGTCATCATTTTGGGTGACCAACTCACACTGGACTCTAACGCACTCATTGATTTCGATCCAACGCAGGATTGTATTTGGATGGCTGAGGCTGCCCAAGAATCAACCCATGTGCCCAGTTCCAAACTTAGAATTGTCTTTTTTCTGAGTGCCATGCGTCACTTCGCCCAAGAGTTGCGCTCGAAAGCTTGGCCGTTGGACTACACGCTGCTCAACAGCCTCGGGCATTCAGCAAGCCTGATGGGCGAGCTCGAAAAGGCTGTTCATCACTACTCGCCCCAACAATTGATCGTGACGCAACCTGGGGACTACAGAACCCTAGAAGGTCTCAGAAATCTATCGGCCAATTTAAACGTGCCCCTGATCGTCAAGCCAGATTCACATTTCTTCACGCAACCCCAGGATTTTGAAAAGTTTGCCACCCATCGCAAGCAGTTGAGAATGGAATTTTGGTATCGAGAGCTCAGGAAAAGATTTGACATTCTCATGCAAGACGGCCAACCTGTTGGTGGGGAGTGGAATTTTGACGCCGAGAACCGAAAATCATTTGGCAAGGGTGGTCCCACCGGTGTGCCTGAACCTTACTGGGTCGCCCCAGACGCCATCACACAAGAGGTTATCGATCTCATTGAGGTGACTTTTGGCAGCCATGTTGGCGAAGCGTCGAACTTCTCTTGGCCAGTGACTCGCTGTGAGGCTCTTAAATCACTTCAGATTTTTATTGAACAACGATTACCCCGATTTGGAGACTTTGAAGATGCCATGTGGACGAATGAGCCCTGGCTCTTCCATGCGCATATCTCCGCAGCACTCAATCTCAAACTGCTCAATCCGCGCGAAGTCGTCGCGGCGGCACAATCTGCTTACAACGCAGGCCATGCGCCCATTGCCAGTGTTGAAGGGTTTATTCGACAAATCCTCGGTTGGCGCGAATATGTCAGGGGGATGTATTGGTTAAAAATGCCGCAGTACCTGTCTCTGAATGCAATGGATGCAAAGATGCCCCTTCCCTCTTTTTACTGGGACGCTCAAACCGACATGGTATGTTTACAAAATGTCATTGCCCAAACGCTCAAGCTTGGCTACGCACATCACATTCAACGATTGATGGTCTTGGGGCTTTACTCGCTCATGCTTGGGGTTGATCCCAGATTTGTACATGAATGGTTTTTAAGCGTCTTTGTCGATGCCGTCGAATGGGTCGAACTCCCCAACACCCTCGGAATGTCACAATACGGGGACGGCGGCTCGATGGCCAGCAAGCCCTACATTGCCAGCGGTAAATATATTCAGCGCATGAGCAACTATTGCAATTCATGCCCCTATGACCCCGCATTGGCCACAGGCCCAACAGCTTGCCCCATGACCACTCTTTACTGGAATTTTTTAATCCGACATCAAACAGTGCTGAGTAAGAACCCAAGAATGGCCATGCAACTCAAAAATCTTGCCCGTTTGAGTGAAGACAAGGTCATCAGCATTCAAGATGCTGCACACCAACACATCGCCAGTCTGCAGTCATAGCCCATGCGGGAATTCATCCTTACTTCGAGCTTGAACTCCCCATCAATCATCATCCCGCCATTCCAGACGACGCAATCATTGCGAAGATTTTGGCACTTCAGCCATGATTTGAAGCAAATAAGGTGATAATTGCTTAAAAAAACAATGTGTATCTATCTTGGAGACAAGCCATGAGAATAGTCCACTTTCAACAGCAACCCCTTAAAACTCGCACCATCAACCACCGAGAAGGGTCGTTCAAATACATTGAACTCGGTGAAGGCGACCCCTCGAGTGCGGAAAATTTCTATTTGCGATGGGTACTCTCAGAACCAGATTTTTTCTCGCCCCGTCATCACCACAACTTTGACCAAGTCCGAATTCAAATCAAAGGTGCCTTTTCATTTGATAACGACGGCGAGATGCCATTGGGTTCTGTGGGTTTCTTTCCAGAAGGCACTTTTTACGGACCTCAAACGTCTCAAGCAGAAACCATTCAATTGGTCATGCAAATAGGCGGCGCCTCCAAAAACGGCTATTTGAGTGAAGCCAACCGCATCCAGGCCGTTGAGGAGCTCAACAAAACTGGACACTTCAGCAAGGGACGCTATTGCCCCAACGGCGCCAATCCAGACGATCACATGGATGCCTTTCAAGCATTATGGGAGCATTTTTACAAACGTAAAATGGTCTACCCTCCTGAGCGGTTTTCTAAACCTGTATTGATGGACCTGGCCGGTACGGCATGGACTCAGGACTCAGACCGACCGGGCATCGAGCACCAAACGGCCTGGGACTTTGGGCCACAAACGGTAGGACTGCGAAAGGTACGTATGCAAGAGGAGAGCTCCATCCTCTTTAGCGGCCCCATCACGGGCTTTCTAGCATCGGGACAATGTTCACTCCTCAAACACAGCCAACTTGAACAATACGATACCTTCAACCTCAAAAAAGGAGAGACTGTTGCCTGCATGGCTTTAAAAGCGTCGGAGTGGTTCATTTTCATACATCCCATACTGACGTGATGACCGACAGATCTGAACACATGAAGTACAAGAGCACTTGTGCCCCCTTGAATTTGATCAACACCCTCTTGATGGGGATTGCGCTGACCATCGCGTCGGTGGTCAATGCCCAAATGGGGCCCAACAAAACCACACGCCTCATCATTTCGTCCGCACCCGGTGGTGGTACGGATTCGATTGGTCGTGTCCTGGCAGACTCCCTGTCCCTGGTGAGTGGGCAACAAGTAGTCCCTGAAAACCGGGCAGGAGCCAGCGGCATCATCGCCTCTGAAATGCTGGTGCGAGCCCCCGCCGATGGCAGTGTTTTAATGATCATCCAAAACAGCCACGCCATGAATGTGGCTGTTTACAAAAAACTGCCCTTCGACACCTTAAAAGACTTCACCCCCATCATCACCTTGGCCAAAGCGCCACTGGTCTTGGTGGCCAGCAGCTCCCTTGATGTCAAAGGCATCAGGGATTTGATTGAATTGGGTAAAAAAGATCCCTTGTCACTCAATTTTGCCTCATCTGAAGCCTCCGCCAGGCTCGCCATTCAAATGATCAGTACCTCAATTAAGATGCCCGTCACCGTGGCCTCTTATAAGGGGACGGGGCCTGCCGTCATGGATGTTGCAGCGGGGCACGTGAACTACACCATCACCACGATCGCCTCCACACTCGCGCAAAAGAATGCCGGGAGGCTCAATTACTTGGCCCTCATGGCCAATGAGCGCAGCAACTTGTTGCCCGACGTGCCAAGTCTGGCAGATATGGGGTTTCCAGACCAAGAGGCCACGGGTTGGTGGGGCATCTTGGCGCCACCCAATATGAGCAAAACACTTGTGAGTGAACTCAATCGACAAATTAGGCAGAGCATGGAAAAACCCGAGTCCATCAAAAGACTCAAATTTTTAGCGGTGGAGCCGTGGATGGGTAGTCCAGAAGATTTCGATCGGCACATCCGTCAAGAGATTCAAAAAACCATAACGCTGGCCAAACACGCTGGGCTTGAAGCCGAATAGTTCTCGAGCCCAACGTATTTTTAAATCAAAGCTTGTATTCGAGTGCCTCAGCCAATGAAAATGAGAGTGAGTTCTCTGTGCTTCATGTTGCGAATGGTCAACTTTAAAAAGTGACAGCAAAATACAAAACACAGATCGCGCAATAAGTATTTTTTTGTATCTAAAGAATTAGATTACCCACACCTTAGGGGTTATTACTCATACTATTGGGTTAAGGAAAACATATGATCAATTGACGCTATTGGTTGTCATTCATATCTTAAAAAATGGCTGAAATTATTATAGGCTTAGGGGCTTCACATACTCCATTACTAACACTCACCACAGATCAATGGGAAAGACGATCTGAGGTTGACTATGCAAATACTCAACTTAACCATTCTGATGGAAGACTGGTAAGTTATGGGGAATTGTTAGAAGAAGTCGGGCCTAAGTTTGCCAATATTGCCACGATTGAAAATTACAAAATTGCCGCACAAGCTTGTGATGATTCATTAGAGTACATGTCTCATCAACTTGCAAGTGCAAAACCTGATCTTGTTATCATCATTGGTGACGATCAAAGAGAGCTATTTACGGCATCAAATCAGCCTGCCATTGCCATTTATCATTCAGAGTATTTAACGACAAGCACAAAATACGCTGGCCCTTCACGACCATTATGGGCAAAGCAGATGGGGCAAGGCTATATGATGGATGATCAATACAAGATCAAATCAAATCCAGAATTTGCCTTGGAACTCATTCACGGCTTGGTGGATGAAAATTTTGATATAAGCTCATGCTCCGAAGGTCATCTTTCGAATCATCTTGGAATTGGACACGCTTACGGCTTCATCGTGAAGCATTTGATAAAAAACAAAGACATTCCCATTATTCCAATTCTACTCAACACTTACTATTCTCCAAATGTTCCAAGCGCAAATAGGTGCTATCAATTGGGGGAGGCTCTTCAAAGAGTTATTAACAAATCGAAAAGTAATGCAAAAATAGCGATTATTGCTTCTGGAGGTTTATCACATTTCATTGTGGACGAGGTATTGGATCAAAATATTTTCCAAGCTTTCAAAGAAAAAAACCATGAATGGTTGAAGAATATTCCAAGGGGCGCCTTAAATTCGGGATCGTCTGAAATATTAAACTGGATTGTGACGGCGGCAAGCGTGAATCAGTTTTCTTTAAGCTGGCATCGATACTACCCAATTTATCGAACACCGGCCGGAACTGGTGTAGGAACAGCATTTGCGATCTGGGAACCCTGACCATCAATATGGTCGTACTCTCCAAAAAAATGAATCAAAATACACTCAAACTCAGTATTGCATTATCTGAAAACGAGAGAACCAAGCCAATCCTAAATGGTGAGGTCAAGGCAAAGGGAATCGACTTCTTCACGACAGGAGTTCACCCCTCAGAAATGTTTTGGCGTCAACTCAAGTTTAAAGATTTTGACGTTTCTGAAATGTCACTATCGTCATTGATTATTGCAACGTCTAAAGGCAATAGAGAATGGGTTGCTCTACCGATATTTACATCTAGAAAATTTTTCCACACCAATATTTTGATACGTAGTGATAAGGGTATCCATTCTCCTGGCGACTTAAAAGGAAAAAAAATAGGTGTCCCTGAATATCAACAAACAGCCGCCATTTGGGCCCGAGCAGCGCTGGAGCATGAATTTGGAGTTTCACCTACTGATATTGAGTGGTTCATGGAACGCAACTCCGGCAAAAGCCATGGGGGAGCTACTGGTTTTAACCCTCCGGCGAGAGTTCGCATCAATACAATTCCAACTACAACCAACATTGGAGAAATGCTCAGTTCAGGAGAAATTGATGGCACATTGCTTTACCTCAACAATGCCAATTTAGTCGATAGGAGTCAGCTCCAATTGAATGAAAATAACAAGGTCATATCTCTTTTTCGTAATAAACAAAAAGAAAGTCAGCGCTACTTTCAAAAAACTGGTATTTATCCCATCAATCATACGGTAGTCATTAAAAGAGAGCTCTATGAGGCACACCCTTGGCTAGCAATTAATATTTATCACGCTTTTATGGAAGCTAAAAATATGATGCACGACCTTACCAAAGAGAATCTAAAAGCTTACTTTGAAACAGGTCTGAGCGGTCTGTTCAATGAATCAGCATTGGTCACTAACGATCCAAAATCTTACGGCATACTAGCAAATCGACATATTATTGAACTGCTCATCAAATATATCCATGAGCAAGGGTTAATCAGTCAACCCCTCGCTTTGGTGGATCTTTTTGCACAACAAACACTAGAACTCTAATTTAAATTTGATTTCCCAAAATGATGATTGCAGTTCCAATAAAGCCTAATAAGGCAGCACCAACTGTATGGTAGGTAATTCTCTCTTGTTGTTTAAAATACAAGTGAGACAATAATAGAGTTATAAAAATATCAACCGAACCAATCATCGTTGCTCTCGAAATATTACTCTCATCGATTGCAATGAAGTAAAG
>CAIMTJ010000085.1 GCA_903844385.1 uncultured Burkholderiales bacterium | reverse complement strand
GGCCAATGAGGTTTTTACTGCCCTGTGACGCAGCAATAGCCAAGTCCCCTGGGCCGACTGCCGAGACGTCCACCGAGTTCGAGAGCAAGGCGGTTCTGGCGTCCGCGTAACGGACAAACTCAGAGCGTTTGACCTCGATGTTGAATTTCTTGAGCTCCTCTTCCACATTGAGCATGGGCGACAAATGCCCCACTTTGACAAAACCAATGCTCAATGTCTCGCGCTGCGCCAAAGGCGCGGGAGCCGGCCCAATGGCGAATGCGCTTTGCCAAGTCAGCGCCAATGCACTGGTCAAGGCCATGGCTGAAACCCATTGAAAACCTAGGCCACCGGACTTCACGTTCATTTTGTATTTCATAATCCAACTCCTTTTAAACCATTGAAAATTGACAACTTCACACACTCCAACTGACTTTTTACTCTTCAACTCCACCACCCAGAGCGCGTCACCCAAAGGGCTCAAGGAGCCCTGCAAACGACTCACTCGCCTTTAAAAACTGGATCGCGTTTTGCTGCAAACGCGGCACGGCCTTCGGCATAATCTTTCGACGCAAAACAGGCCTTCACCGCTTGGTCGACCCGGCTCACCAAATCAGCATCAGAGCCCGCCATCACGGTGTTCATAGCGAGCTTGGCCGCGGCAATGGTCAAGGGTGCATTTTGTGCAATTTGATGGGCCACGGTCTGGGCGTGCTCGAACACATTGTCATGCAACGAGTTCAATAAGCCCAAGCCATGGGCCTGGGTAGCGGGGTAGACATTGGCGGTGAAGAAGACCTCACTCGCCTTGGCCACGCCCAAGATATTGACCATGCGCTTGAGTCCCGTGTAGGCGTATCCCAGCCCTAGGCGAGCTGCAGGCATGCGAAATTTGGCGTTGGGTGCAGCAAAGCGCAAATCACAAGCCAAGATCAACCCCAGACCCCCACCATAACAAATCCCACTGATGGCTGCGATCACGGGTCTTGGGAAATCACTCAATGCGCCTTGGGCGCGCGAGACAGCGCGGTCATAAAGGGCCACTTGTTCGGGATCATTCCTTTTTTCACCAAACTCAGAAATATCGGCACCAGAGACAAAGGCCTTTTCTCCAGAACCTCTGAGGATCACAACACGCACTTCAGCTCGGTGATGGAGGTCCTCCAAATAGTCGCCCAGTTTGAGCCACATCGAATAGGCCATGGCATTAAAGCGCGCTTCGTTACAAAAAGTGATGGTGGCCACATGGCCATCAATGGCCATGAGCACGTCTCGCTCAGGTGCAGCGGATGGATGGTTGGAGGCTGTTGTGGGTGTATTCATGATCTAGACGCATTGTTGTTGGTGAAAGGCTTGGATTTCATCTTGACTGTAGCCGGCTTCAAGCAGCACCTCGTCGGTGTGCTCGCCCCACTCTGGGGCAGGGGCCACGACCATGGCTGGCGTGCGCTCGAGGGTCACGGGTTGGGTGATGTAGTGCTTGTCACCGTGCTCAGGGGTGTGCAAAGTGGCGGTCACATGAAGGTGCTTGACTTGCGCATCTTCAAAGACCTCGGGCACACTGTAGACGGGGCCTGCAGGCACGCCCACTTGATTGAGGAGCGTCACCCACTGGTGCACAGTTTTGTCTTTGAAGACGTCTTGCAAGAGAGCGTTCAAGCGCTCGCGGTGCGCCACGCGGGAAGACTCTGATTTGAACTCCGGGTCGTCAAGCCACTCTGGGTGCCCCATGACCTCGCACATTTTGACCCAGTTGCCTTCTCCGGAAGCACCCAAATTGAAGACACCATCGCTGCCACTGAAAAGCCCCATGGGACATGAAGACGGGTGGTTATTGCCAATTTGAACAGGGACTTCACCATCATTGAGGTAGCGCGCCATTTGAAAGTCCATCATGGCAATTTGCGAATGCAAGAGGGAAGAATGCACCCACTGCCCTTTGCCCGAGACCTCCCGCTCAAGGAGTGCCGTCAAGATACCGATGGCACAGTAAAGCCCGGCGCTCAAATCAGCCACCGCGATACCTGAGCGCACAGGCCCCGATTCGGTGTGACCGGTCACCGACATCAGGCCGCCCATGCCTTGAAGAATTTGATCAAAGCCCGCGCGCAAGGCATAGGGGCCATCTTGGCCAAAGCCGGAGATACTGGCCAAGATGATCCTTGGGTTCACGCGTGCCAAGGACTCATAATCGAGCCCGAGTTTGGCCTTGACCTCTGGGCGCCAGTTCTCCACGATCACATCGGCCGTTTCAACGAGCTTCATCAAGATGGCCAAGGCGCCTGGTTTTTTCAAATTCAAGGTCATCGATCGCTTGTTGCGGTTCAAGTTTTGAAAGTCGCCACCTTGGCGCTTGCCTTGAAAGAGCACCTCGTTGGGGTCCACTCCGGGCGGGGGCTCAATGCGGATGACGTCCGCTCCAAAGTCAGTCAAGATGCGAACACAGTTGGGGCCGGCACGCACGCGCGAGAGGTCCAACACTCGAAAACGAGACAGGGCACTGGAGGCTTGAATTTTTGGCATGAGGATGTAAGACTTTCGAGCACGCACTCAAGCGCGCATTGACACAGGATAAGTAGAGTTGACCAAAGGCTCACCCAGTGGGCGAGAGAGACGAGAACAGGGTGCAGCACCCACCTCATGAGACGACCAGCCCAGCGCCTGAGACCAATGCTGCTGCGCCCAATCGAGCAGCGCCACATCTTGATCGGGACGCGCCAAGACTTGGGCGCAAATGGGCAGGCCACGATGATCAATGCCCACCGGCGCCACCACTGCGGGCAGACCCAAGTAATTCACAAAACCCATGTAGCGATGCAGTCCCAGCAATTTTTTGACATCAAAGCCGAGCGAACCAGGATCGACCTCTTCGAGCAAGGGCAAAGGCGTGGCCAAGGCTGGCAAGATCACAAAATCAGCCGCCTCAAAAGATTGTTTTAAGAAGTCTTCTAGCGAGTCAGCGCGCGCGCGCTTGACTTGCTCCGCCCAAAATGGTGGCATGGCCAGACCCGCGAGCACACTTTCGGCCAGGGCTTTGGGTAAGCCCGTGGGGTAGCGATGGGGCACATTGAAGGGCTCGGGCTTGAGTTCGAGCAATGGAGCATGGGTTTGAGCGATTTGGCTGAGCATCAAAATCTCTGCGCGTTGACTGAGCCCTTGGAATGCATCCACAACCTCCAACACCTCGGGTGCATTCAAAGTCTGAGTGAAAGCCAAGAGGCAAGACGACACTTCGGCATCCAACTCTCGTGGCAAGTAAGCGCGAATTCGAGCAGACTTGAGACTCACGCGCTGCGTCTGCGCCAATAACTGACGGGTCCGCGCTTGGGGCAAGGCGCCCAACAACACCGAGCGTGCATCGCCAAAAGAGCGCGCCAACACACCCACCGTATCGAGTGCTGGCGCCAACGGGGCACAGCCTTGGGTTGACACCAGCGCATGACTGGTTTTCAAACCCACCAACCCACAACTCGCTGCGGGAATGCGCACTGAACCAGCGGTATCGGTGCCCAAGGAGCCATACACCCAACCCTGGGCCACCGCCACGGCACTGCCACTGGAAGAGCCCCCCACAATGGCCTGAGCATTCAACGGATTGGTGCAAGGGCCCAAGTCGGCATTGCTCGAAGTTGCGCCAAACGCCAAAGCCGCCATGTGAAGGCTGGCCAATTGATACGCTCCATTTTGGTGCAAACATGCCAGCGCCGGCGCCATTTGAAGCGCTGGGGCAGGCTTTGAAAGCCCCAGACCCAAACCTGGTGCACGCTCAGACAAATTAAAAATGTCTTTGTGAGCCAAACCCACGCCGGACAAGGGTTGGAGTTCAGACGTGCTGGCCACGGGACTTGGCGCCAAATTCAAGTTGAGGTATTCCACCACAGCGCGATTGCCTTGGGATTGGTCTAGAAGGCGTTTGTGCTGCCAAGTCAAGGCTTCATCCACCGTCAACTCACCCGCCGATAAGCGGGCATGAAGTTGCTCGATGGTGTTGGGCAAAGACTCAAGCACAGGGATCTTTCAAGAAAAAGTCTTCAAAGCATCTTGCTGAAGGGACAGATGACACCGATGGAATACTAGAAAGCGAAGAGTTGGGTGTTGGCGCCGTTGGCAAGGCCGAGCTCAAAGTGGACTCGCGCACGGTCAAGGAGCTCCCACTCAAGCGGTACAGCGTTTTGGCCAAGCGAAGAAGCCTGGCCTCGCCAAGCTCCAGATGCTGCCCATGAGCGAACTCCACCACATCCATCGGCTGCGCGCGCCCAAGCTCCTCCCGCGCGGCGCCCTCGCCGCCAAGCTCCGAGGAATCAGCCTTGGCTTGGGGATTGCTTGGGCACATGGCGTGCACCGCTTTGAGCCAATAGGCCAAATCTTCCATGGGTGGTGAGCACAAATTCTGCTTCAAAGTCGCATTCTTTCTGACCCAGTCAACAATCATCTGCAAGGCATTTAGACAAACACTTTACAGGAACAATTTCAAAAAAGTATATATATAAACCCCATATATATAAAAATCGAAATTTAAGATATATTTATACAAGCAAGAATCGATCCCAATGCATGCACCACATTGTGCATGACAATTTGCGCCCACTGCCCTAGCCCCGCCCCAACACCGCCCACATCCTATGAAAACCGTCTTCATCAAAGCCAGTGAAAAAATTCGACGCTTGATTGAGCATGACATCAAAAGCGGGGTGCTGTTGCCCGGTGACTCGATTGATGAGGCTCAGCTTGAGAGCCAGCACCAAGTCTCTAAGACCCCGATTCGCGAGGCCTTGATCCAACTCCAAAGCGAGGGCTTGATCAACAGCTTACCCAGGGGCGGGATGATTGTGGCCAAAATGAGCTTGCAGCAACTCCTCTCCCTGTGGGAGTTATTGGCAGAGCTCGAGGGTGCCGCCGCCAAGCTGTGCTGCCAGCGCATCACGGCCCAGGAGTTGCGCACCTTGAGCACCATCCACCAAACGTCTGAGGCACTCGTGCAAGGCCAAGATGCCACGGGCTGGCAAGCGAGCAATTTGCAGTTTCATGAAGCCATTTACCAAGCCACCCGCAACCCGTATTTGCGCCAAGAAGTGCTCAGAATTCGCACCCGCACCGGCTACTACCGCATGCACGCCTTTGGCGCATTGGGTCACTTGCAAGCCTCCTTTGAACAACACGAGGCCGTTGTGAACGCCTTGAAGGCCCAAGACCCCGAACTCGCCGCCAAGGCCATGAGCCAGCACATGCGACCCGCCACCGATGCGAGTGGCCTCACCAACTTCATCGTCAACATCCCCAAAGAGAGTCTGGCCGCCTGATCAATTCAAAAAGGCTTCAAACGCAGCGCCATCCAATCTCTCGAAATGAAACTCTTCACGCTGCAGCCGCACGATCAACGCCTCGAGCTGTTTGAGTGTGTTGGGGTGGATGTCGTGGAGTAAAACAATCCCCCCGCCTCTTTCACGAATGGCCGCCAGGGTGTGGTCAATAAAACTGCTGGTGTTGTGCGCTTTGACCTCGCAGATTTGTGCATCGTGCTCGCTCACCGACCCCGTTTTGTCAAAGGCCCAGTCACAAGAATCGATGTGCCAGCCCACGATTTTGTAGCCCAACTGGTGCAACTGCTCACGGCTTTCACACGTGGAGTTCCCATATGGATAGCGAAAGTATTTTTCAGCCGTATACAGCTGCACCGCTTGTTGAGTTTGGGCAATTTCACGCTCTTGTTGGTCCACATCGATCTCATGGAAATTGGGATGCTGCCAAGAGTGGTTACCCATCAGGTGGTGCCCGCTCTTGGCAATTCTTTCCACCAAGTCGGGATGTTTTTTAACCTTCTCACCAATCAAAAAAAAGGTTGCTGGAATATTGTATTTCTCAAGAATCGACAAAATGAACTCGGTTCGCTCGGGACTTGGGCCATCATCAAAGGTCAAACTCACTGTTTTAAAGGGTGGCTTTTTAGCGATTTCCGATTCATATGCGCAAGGATGGGCAGTCAATGAAGCCGATGAGGGGGTGACCGTGGGCAGAGAGCTTGGAGCCACAGCTTGGGGCTTGGCTTCAAAATGGTGCGCTTTATGGACACGCATGGCATCAATGTGCTGCTCCTCTTGCACGGTGATGGACGGCAGCCGGACACGAGCGTCTTGCGAGTGCACCTCTAGAGAGAAACCCCAAACCAAGGTCGCGATCAGCCAGGTCCATTGCTTAGAATGACAAAAGTTCACAATGAGAACAATGCTTTCAAAGAAAAAAGAAAACCCCAAAAAAACCCCGACTTCAAAAATTGATCTTGACCCAGGCTCAAGGCACGTTACCATCGCTCTAAAGCCACTGCCCCTCTTCCCATGCAATTCTTACAACAACTCATCAACGGACTCATGCTCGGCGGCATCCTCGCCTTTGTCGCTGTCGCATTCACCTTGACCATTGGAATGCTGAACTTTTTAAACTTCACCATTCCAGCACTCTTCATGATTGCTGCCATGGTGGCCTGGGCCTTGAGTTCAACGCCTGACCACATCCTGGGCCTGCAACTGCATTGGAGTGTAGCGATCTTTTTCGCCCTCATGGCCAGCGTGCTCGTGTCCTTGCTCATTGAACGATTGACCTACCGGTATTTACGCTCCAAACATGGAGACGCGACCGAACATGCACTACCGCTGGTGAGTTCGCTTGGATTTTTGATTATTTTTGAACACCTGTGTGTCACTCTGTGGGGCGGAGACCCGCAGCGTTTTGAGCTGGGCTTGGGAGATGCCAATTTGCGCTTTGCAGGCCTCATCGTGGGGGAACCCCAACTCTTGAGCTTGGTGTTGGCCGTTGCCTTGGCGGCGCTGTTGCAAGCGGTCTTGAACAACACCAAAACCGGCCGGGCCTTGCGAGGTATTGCCGAAAACCCACTGGCCGCCACCTTGATGGGCATAGAGATTCAAACCGTCGTGCCCATTGTGTTTGTCGTGACGGGTTTGCTCGCTGGCACTGCAGGAATCTTTTACGCGATCAGCTATGGCACCGTCTCCCCTTTCATGGGCGACACCGTGGCCACGGACGCGATCGCGGGCATGGTGCTCGGTGGCCTGGGCAGCATTTGGGGTGCAGTTTTTGGCGGTCTGATTGTGGGTATGGTGAAAATTCTAGCCATCAGCACCTTTGGCGCTGAAATCGAAAAAATTCCCGTTTGGGGGCTCTTGCTGTGCATTTTGATTCTTAAACCTTCAGGGCTATTCGGTCACACTCAAATCGGCAAAGGGAAGTTTTAATGTCCGGTTACGTCTCAGGCTTACTCTCACTGCTGGCCATCCAGACGGTGATCGCCTACTCGGTGTACTTGCCTGCCTCTGCGGGACTACTGAACCTGGGCTCCGCGGGCTTTGTCTTGATTGGCGCCTACAGTGCGGGTGCCGTCACCTCACTAACGATGGGGCCACTTTGGTTGGGACTCTTGGTGGGCGCGCTCAGCGCTGGCCTGATCGCCTTTGTCATCGCCTTTCCCATCTTGCGAACCCAAGGTATCTACATGGTGCTTGCCACTTTTGCCTTCGCGGAAGTGGTCTCCGGGGTGATCTTGAACATTCCCGCGCTGGGTGGGGCAGCGGGTTTGTCGGTCATGACTTACGCCGGTATGGACTGGGTATGGGGTGCGGCGTTGTTGGTCATTGCGTTTTGTGCTTGGCTCATGAGTACTTATCTGGGCTTATCCTTGCGAGCCGTGCACGACGACCCCAATGTGGCCGATCTCTTTGGTGTTAATTTGAGGAAAAGCAAGGTCATCGCCTTCACCATTGGCGGCGCCATTGGTGGTTTGGGTGGGGGCTTGCTGGTGCACCACTTCAATTTCATTGATGTGCAGTCCACGGGCGTACTTTTTAGCATTTACGTCTTGCTCTACGTGCTGCTTGGGGGCACTCAAACAGTTTGGGGACCTATTGTGGGGGCGATTTTCTTCACCCTCATCCCAGAAGTGCTGCGCAGTGCTGCAGACTTGAATCCAGCTTTGAAATTTCTTGAATCGGCACGCTACATGATTTTTGGCGTCTTGGTCGTGGCCGTGATGGCGCTCAGGCCTCAAGGGCTCATGACCCAACACACCACCCACGCTCTGGGCAGACTCGTGCGAAGGTTCTGGCCCCATACGCCACTGGCCACTGCCGCTCAGAGCCTCAGCCCGAGCGCTTTGCCAAACGCCATGACGGCGAGCACCGGTGCCACCCCTGGCGCAGCGGGCACATGGGCCATTGAGATCCATCATCTTCAAAAAGCATTCGGTGGCCTGGTTGTGATCGATGATGTGAGCTTCAAGGTCAAGATGGGCAGTAAAACCGCCCTCATTGGCCCCAATGGAGCGGGCAAATCCACACTCTTTAATTTATTGAGTGGCGTCTACCCCATTGATGCTGGCGAGATGCGCCTGAATGGACAAGACATCGCGCGTTTGCCCTCGCGCCAACGCATTGAGCTGGGGCTGTCGAGATCGTTTCAAAATATTCGCTTGATGCCCCATTTATCGGTTCTAGAAAACACCTTGCTGGGGGAATTTCATTGGCGACCCCTGTGGCAACGCGTCAAAAGCAAAGCCTCCAAAGAGCGCGCCTTGTTGGCCTTGAATGAGGCCGGGCTGGGCAGTTTTGAGGGACAAGTGGTGTCTGACTTGCCCTACGGCACCCAAAAGAAAATCGAAATTGTGCGCGCCCTCATGGCGCGCCCAACGGTGCTGCTCCTTGACGAACCGGCCGCGGGGCTCAACAGCGCCGAGTCCCTCGAGCTCAATCGATTTTTGGATTCCATTGCAAAAAAAGGCATCACCCTGATGGTGGTCGAGCACGACATGCCCTTTATCCGCAACTTGTGCGACGAGGTGGTGGTGCTCAATTTTGGCAAGAAAATTTTTGAAGGCGATACCCATGTGGCTCTGGGACACCAACTGGTCAAAGACGCCTATTTGGGGCAAGACAGTACGCTGAGCGAGGGAGAACACTGATGCTCTTAGAAGTAGAACATCTCTCACTCGCGTACCAGAGCACGCAAGCGCTCCAAGACGTGAGCCTGAGCTTAAGGCCGGGTGAAATCGTGGCGGTTTTGGGCGCCAACGGTGCGGGCAAGAGCTCACTGCTCAAATGCATCCAAGGGCTGGTGCCTGCCCAAACGGGGCGAGTGCAGTGGAAGGGCCAAGCCCTCGCCGGGTTGAGTGCAGCACAACGGGTCAAGTCTGGGCTGGTGCTCGTGCCCGAAGGGCGACAAATCTTTGTCAGCATGACCGTTCACGACAACTTGCTCATGGGCTGCTACACCCAAGGGGCCACTCCCCAGCGCGAGATCAACGACATCTATGACCGCTTCCCCAATTTGGCCAAGCGACGAGACATGCTCGCCTCGGTACTCTCTGGTGGCGAGCAACAGATGCTGGCCATCAGCCGAGCCTTGCTCTCTAAGCCAACAGTGATGATGCTCGATGAGCCCTCGCTTGGGTTGAGCCCCTTGCTGGTGATCCGCATTTTTGAATTGATCCAAGAGATGAATCGCGATGGACTTGGTATATTATTGGTGGAACAAAACACCCACTTGGCCTTGAACCATGCCCACCGTGCTTATGTGTTGGAACTCGGGCGCGTGGCGCTTGAAGGCGCTGCTCACGATTTAATCTCCGACCCTCGAATGGTGGCAGCCTATTTGGGGTCTTAACCAAGAAGGAAAATTTCGATGAAAAAAATCTGTTGGATGCTGGCCTTGGGCCTGGCACTTTCGCCCTTGGCCCGCGCAGACGACTTGGTCTTGGGTTTGTCTCATGCCAAAACGGGCCGCTATGCGGGTGTGGGGGTCGGCACCGAAATCGCCGTTGACATTGCCGTGGCCGAAATCAACGCCGCGGGTGGCGTGAATGGCAAAAAAATTCGGATTGAGAAATTCGACACTGGCAGTGAAGCCAAAAACGCCCAGGTGGCCACTCAAAAATTTGCCGAGGACGCCAAAGCTCTCGGCGCCATTGGCCCCTTCTCGAGCCAAGAAGCACAAGTCGCATTTGCAGCCGGGGAACGCTTGGAGATCGTGCAAATCCCCAATGCCGCCTCGGCGCCCGGACTCACTCAAGGCAAGAAATGGGCCTTTCGCATCACCGAAGACGAAGGCAAGCAGTTTGGACGCTTACTTAAAACCTTGGCGGTCAAAGGTGGCTTCACCACCAAGACGGCTGCGGTGATGTACCCCAGCGATGAGTTTGTGGGCAAGTCCTTGGCCGCTTGGATGCCCAATTTATTGGAAAAAGAAGGCTGGAAGATGGTGATCCCTCCTGAAGGCTTCCCCACCAATGCCACCGACTTGTCCCCCCAAATCACCAAGCTCAAGGGCAACTCGCCCAGCGTATTGGCGTTTGCAGGACTGCCCGAAGGGGCCATCAAAGTGATGAAAGAGCTGCGCCGCCAAGGCAACGCCAGCACCTTGATTGGCTCACAGATCTTTGCCGATCCCGATATTGGCAAAACACTCGGTGCCGATGGCGAAGGGGCTATTTATGTGGCCTGGTACTGGTGGGACACCAACGAGCGCACGCGTGCTTTTGAGAAAAAGTTCATTGAAGAAGCCCGTAAACGTGGGGTGGGCAAGTCTGGCGCTCACCACGTGGACGCCTCGGCCTATGACATCGTGTACACCTTTGCCGATGCCATGAAGCGCGCCGGTGTCACGGGAGACCCAGCCAAATTGAACGCAGAGCGCAATGCCATTCGAGAAACCTTGATGAGCACCAATTTTCAAGGCGTCATTGGCAAAATCTGCTTCAGCAGCGACCATGACTCAGAGCTACCCGCTTACATCATCAAAATCAAGAACGAGCAAAGAACACTCATGGACAGCCACGAGCCCGACAAGTGTAAATAAAGCAGTGCTGACGCCTGGGCGTCGACTGCTCTCACCCGTTGTCTGGGCCTTTTCATGCCCATTCATTCGCATTCAAGCCCCAACAGCCCCATGCCCGATCGAGGTCATCATGGGACTTGGGGCTTATTTTTTGCGGCCTGGCTTTAGATTTGCTGGAGGTACCAGTGAGCCACTTCCTCGCGCGTGGTGATCCAAACATCGGGGTGCTGCCCCACGTGGGTGAGGAATTCGCGAAAGCAAGGCATGCGGTGTGGGTGGCCGGAGATATGGGGGTGCAGTCCAATGTTCATCAAACGAGCACTCTGAGCGCCTTCGAGGTACAACTGATCAAACTGATCTTTGAGCATTCTGGCCGCATCCCAGGTGCTCATGGCACGGCGGTGAAAGAAGGTAAAGTCATTGATCTCAATGGAGTAGGGGACATTGACCAAGGGGCCAGCCGGCGTATTGATCATGTAGGGCTGATCGTCGTTCATGTAGTCACAAAAAAACAGCAACCCCTCCTCGGCCAAGATGGTGGGGGTGTTGGGTGTGCTGCGCAGGGATGAAGAAAGCCAGCCTTTGGCTTTTTTCCCCATGACTTTTTCATACACAGCCAAGGTGTTGCGAATGAGTTCACGCTCGCGCTCAATATCAAACGTGTAATTGGTGAGCAACTCACCTTGCTCATAATTGTGCGCCACCACTTCCCAGTGGCGATCCTTGGCGTATTGAATAATTTCGGGTCTCTCCAAGCCCGTTTTGGCATTCATGGTGATGGAAAACGGCATCTTGAAGGACTCAAACACATCGAACAGCCGCCAAACGCCCACCCGTTGACCGTATTCACGCCAGGTGAAATTGGGAAAATCAGCCACATTGCCTGGCAAAGGATCGGGGAGCATGGGCGGGCCGCCTGCGTAATAGTTTTGTGTGGTGTCCTTGGTGAGATCCCAATATTCGCAATTCATCGTGATGATGAGGGCGAGCTTTTTACCATCGGGAAGTGCCAATGGTTTTCGGTTGACGATGGGTGACCAAGCGTAATTCAAAATATTCTCCCCAAAAGGATTAAATAACCATAAGATAGCACGACTTTGACAGTTGGAGGATAAATTCGATGGCCCAACAGCGTTTATTGGGGGATTTTTTAATCAGCCGTGTGGTCGAGCAAGAGGGGCCATTTGCGAGCGCCTCGGTGGTCATTGCCGGCTTTGATGAGCATCGGATCAAAGAGCATGAAGACTGGGTTCGTCCCCACTACTTGACGCCAGACAATGAATTGATCATGGCCTTTCAAAGCTATGTCATCCAAACGCCCAAGGCCAATATTTTGATTGACGCTTGCGTGGGCCAAGACAAGCCCAGGCCTTCACGACCGAGCTGGCATCTGCAGCAGCAGCCCCGTTACTTGGCGCAGCTCCAAAGCCTGGGGCTGGGAATGGAGGATATTGACTATGTGTTTTGCACCCACATGCATGCCGACCACGTGGGCTGGAATACGGTGCTCAACAACGGTCGTTGGGTGCCCACCTTCAAGAACGCCAAATACCTCTTTGGCAAAGAAGAGTACGCGCATTGGCATGCGGCCTACCAACTGAGCTTGAGCACGCCAACACCCTCCCCCAACCACGGCTCCTTTGAAGATTCGGTCTTGCCCGTGGTGGAGTCAGGACAAGCCCAAATGGTGGAGTCGGACTTTGAAATTGAGGCGGGACTTTATTTGGGTGCCGCATTTGGCCACACACCGGGCACTTGCGTGCTGCACGCCAAGAGCAAAGACCAAAGCGCATTGTTTTCTGGCGATATTTTTCACTCCCCGGTTCAACTCGTGGATTTGGGATGGTCATCGCGATTTTGTAGCGACCCCGTTGCCGCAGCCCAGGTGAGACAAGCCGTGACGCACGCCATTTGCGACACCAATACGTTGCTGTTTGCAGGGCACTTCCCCAGCTGCCTGGGTGGACACGTCAAGCGTGGTGAGCGCACACCCTCCAATGCCGAGAGCTTTGTCTTCAAAGCGGCAGACTGAGTCAGCCCGGGGCACGCCATGGTCAAAGGTGAAACACAGGGGCGTGGGCTTTAGCTTGGGGCATGGGGCATGACCGCGGGCATTTCAGCACTAAAATACGCGAAGGTCTAGGAGAGGCTGTCCGTGAGGTTGAGTTCCCCATGAGACTGCATTGCGCTTTTTTTTGAATCATTTCACAATGGCTCAGACCGTCAGCATCAACACGTTAGCAAGTCAACAGGTCAACATTTCATGTGGTTCGTCATTCACAGCAAACCCCGAGAAGAGCTCAAGGCCAAAGAGCACTTGGATAGACAAGGGTTTGATACCTTTTTGCCCATGATCTCGCTCGAGAAAGTCCAGCGCGGCCGCCTCAAAGTCGTGACTGAACCGCTCTTTAGCCGCTACCTCTTTGTTCAAACCAGCAGTGGCAATCAAAACTTCTCAGTCATTCGCTCCACCCAAGGGGTGCACCGCATGGTGGCCTTTGGCCCCATTCCCGCTCAAGTGTCTGACTCGCTGGTCGACACCCTCAAGCAACTTGAACTGCCCGAGCTCACCCCGTTGTTCAAGCAAGGCGATGAGGTGGTGTTGGCAACAGGGCCACTCAAAGGGCTCAGGGGCATCTACCAAGAGCCCAATGGCGACAAGCGTGCCCATGTGCTCATTGAACTCATCTCCCAGCCTCACTTGATCCCCGTGGACAAAGAACAACTTCTACCCGCTCCCGCTTGGGGGTAAGGACTGGGGCTCAAACCCGAGCCATCGATCAAGGTGCTGGGAGTGAACGTGGTGATCAGGCCGGGGCTTGATCGTTTTGATCATTCTGAAAGTAGCTTGGTGGCTTTTTGAGCGGCGCGGCGCTGTTTAAAAAATTCTTGCAGCAAAGCGACACTCTCAGGCGCGCGCACCCCTTTGACGACCTGGGCGTGGTGGTTGAGTCTGGGTTCCATGAAGACATCCATCACAGAACCGGCTGCACCGCTTTTGGGGTCTGACGCAGCAAACACCAGCTCTGAGAGTCTGGCATTGAGTATGGCGCCAGCGCACATCACACAGGGCTCGAGCGTGACATAAATACTGCAACCCTCCAAGCGATAATTGCCCAAATGTTGACCCGCTTGTCGAAGCGCCAAAATCTCGGCATGGGCACACGGGTCATTCGAGCCCAGGGGGGTATTGTGCGAGCGGGCGATCAACTCACCTTGGTGATAAATCACGGCCCCCACAGGCACCTCGCCCGCGCGCGCAGCGGCCTGGGCTGACAAGAGCGCCTGCCCCATGCGTTCAAAATGCAGCCCCTCGGCTTCCAGGGGCTCTGACTGAGAATAGTTCATGCGATGGGTTTCACCCTGGGTAGACCCAGGCGTTTCATCCATTGGGCCAAGCCTTGCATGGACTCATTGCCTTGAGAGTACTGACTGAGCATCTTGTCGTGGGCCTCGGGCCGGTGCTGATTGAGTTTGATCTTGAACTGACAGTGCGTCACCTTCATCCTAAAGCCAATGATGGCGGCGAGCATTTTGGATTGATACGCCTCACTCAGACCCTTCCACTGCGCCACATAGGACAACTCATGGTCGGCAATGAGCTGCTTTAAGAGTTGGTCCTTGGTCTGAGGTTCATCCAAAAACTCCACCTCGCCTTGGGCATGCAAGGTCACATAGTTCCAGGTGGGTACCCGAACCACATCGGGATAGACACTGGGGGACATGTAGGCCTGGGGCCCCATGAAAATTGCCAATGCCTTGGGGTTGACTTGCAAGGCTTGCACTTGGGGGTTGATGCGCGCAAAGTGCCCCCAAAGCACCCACTCCTCTTGGAACTCAGACAGCTCGCCGCTTTCGTGGCTACCCCCAAGGCCGCGAGCCTCGCACTTCAAAGGCAAATGCGAGACCTGAGGCGCCCCAGTCTCATCTACACTGACCAAAGTGCCCAAAGGGTGCTCGGCCATCAAGGCACGACCCAACGCCGGGTCATGGCCTTCAAAGAAGGTGGGCAAATAAATTGAATCGTGGGTCATGGGGTTTTAGGAAAAATTCTCCTCGCTCCTCACTGGAGAGTTTAATCGTGAATGCGCTCTTTTGGCAAAAGGGTCTGCGCTCACCCGCCCATTCGGTCTTGCTCTTGCTTGCGCGCTTTTTCTTGACGCGCCAAGGCGCTGCCCGCCAGGCCCAACAAGGCCCGCAAAATGACCCCGTGGCTAGCGATCACGCACCAGACCCCACGCCAGACCCACTGCAGTAAGCGCGCAAGCCCCCATGTCAAGACCTCGATCATGGCGAGGCGACATTGACGAGCGGGTCTGCCTCCACCCCAGACCTCAAAGCGCCCAGGTTTTGAAACTTCGCTTTGGACTGCAAACTCGCTTCATGGCTGACTTGTCGTTGGGTTTCTGAGCGCGTGGACAATTCGCTCACAAACTCTCGGTAGCGTTGCCCCAAATGAAGACCTGCGGGAATCAAGCTTGAGTGCCCTCCCCAAGTTGCAAACGCCTCTTTTTCGAGCCCCAGAGACTCGCGTGCTCGCTGGGCCGGGCGTTGGATACAAACACCCCCCAGCGCAGCTCTCACGTCCTGGGTGAACTCGATCTTGGGGATGTGCAAATCATAAATCTCGCTAGACGCGTGCAAAAACACCGCCTGACCCAGACCCAACTGGACCAAGCGCTCCGCGCTCACGCGGTACTCCAACACCTCCTTGATGCTTTCTTGATCAGCACGGGTTTGCAGCGCTCGCGAAGTCCCACGCAAACCCAGGAATGAAAACTTGAACGCCTCGCTCACTCCCGCTTGGTGGGTGCGCTGCCACGCTTGACGCTGTCCCAAGGTGCGACTCCAGGCCTCGGCCGAGGCACGATCGGCGGGTTTAAAAAACAGTTTGTTGTAGGTGTTGCCCATCAATGTGCCCAAAAATGAGGGCCCCAACTCCTCCATACTCGACTGCTCTTGAAAGCCCACCCCCAGACTCATATGGGCACTGCGGGACTGTTGAAATGGCGTACTCAGGATGGAGGCATTGGCATAACTGGCCACCTCATCGAGCCAGACCAAGCATGGCACCTCAGCGCGTTGGTCAAGTGGCAAAGCTTGCAAGCGGGCAATCGCCGTGCGCAAGTCCCCCATGACCATTTTGCCGAAATTTTGCGCAGACACTTGTCGCCCCATGGTGGGCAAGGCGCAGTAGATGAGTTTGCCCTCCTGGAGGTCTTCAAAGAGCTGCACATCGGGGACATAAGACTGCGTGACCTCACCGCATTGGGAGGAACCGAAAACAAAGAGTCGGCCAGCCACCCCCCCAAAAAGCTCTCTCATTTTTTTGGAGTCCAAGTTGCTGGCCGAACCCTGGGCGCCGGCACTCTTACAACTCTCAATGAAGAGCTTGAAAGACGCCAGTCGCGGGTCGTCCAACTGGGCAGCGTCGTGCGACTGGGTGTTGAGATGGGCGTTGACCCGGTGATCGAGTTCGCGCAATGCCCTGGGGTGGGTGAGCAAGATGGCCAAGTCCATGCAGTTATAGGCCAGCCCCAAAGCTTTCAACGCACCCAAGATGCAAATGAGACCTTGGTTGGCGGCTTGCTTGTAAAAGTCAGCCCCTGCGCTCAAGCCCGCAGCGGGCAAGGTGGACAAAATTCGAGAGGCCACTTCCTCGGGCTCACCCTGCAAGACAAAATTGTAGGTATTGGACAGCTTCGGATTGGCTGGGTTGATGATTCTCACATCACTCTCGCGACCCAGCCACTTGGCCATGTGAAAAAACACCTCCATGTTCAGGGGATCGAGTTTGCCATCCACCCACAGCACCCCGCCGCCTTTGGACATTTGTTGCATCATCAAGGCGATGGCGCTCACGGTCTTGCCCACCCCAGTCATGCCAGCGGCTAAGAAGTGTCTCATCATGCTTTGGCTCGAAATCCTGACTGGCACTCCAGAATCAGCGCAGTACCCCATCAAATACCCCTCGGCCAAGGACTCGCGCCAAGCGGGCTTGGCGCTCACGATGCCCAGTGTGGTGTTGAGCACCGAGGGCCAGCACAATCGCTTGAGACCAGCGCGAGCGCTCAAAGCACCCCCCCAAAGTGCACACATCGCCCCAGCCCAGTGGGCGGGCTCTCCACACCCGAGCGCACCCCAGGTTGGCGCGCTCGACACCACAGCCGCACTCCCCAGCAATGCCGCCCATGCCTGTTGGGGATGGGCTGAGTCCCAGGTGTTGCCCGCTTGCATTGGTGCGAGCCCCAGGGCTCGCTCAATCCCCTCTTGCACGAGCCAAGACCATAGGCGTGCGCGGTGCTGAGCGCTGGCTTTCTCATCTTCAGGCCTGAGCGCGTGATGCCCCCACCCTTTGGGCCCGTTCAACCAGCCATTCTGCGCCAACGCGCTCCATCGCTTGGTCAAATCACTCGCCTTATAGACCATCGCTCGCCTTTTTCCATGGAATTTGCCGTTGAATGCCCTGTGAGAGGCAATGCTACGCAAAATTGAGACGAGACGATGCTGGCAAAAACAGCGCTCGAGCGCGTATTTTGGCAACCCCCATGGACCTGACACGCCTTAAAAAAAATAAGTTTGACTAGGGTAATCACGGCTAAAAGGAAGCCGCATCAGGCGCTAAAGTCGGGCTTTACAGTTATATGTGATAAGTACTTAAAGCCCATGTCCGAGACCTCCACACACCCCACCCACGCCGCCAAAACCACCATTTTCCAGTTCACGGTCTCCTTTGGCGACTGCGACCCCGCTGGCATTGTGTTTTATCCCAATTTTTCACGCTGGATGGATGCGTCGTCTGAGAATTTTTTTCGCACCTGTGGCTTACCGCCTTGGCGTGAAATGGCCAAAACCCGCGGATTGGTGGGCACGCCATTGCTTGAGATTCACACCAAGTTCCACCAGAGTGCGACCTATGGACAGACACTTCAAATTCACACCCATGTGCAGGAGTGGCGTCGTCGGGTATTTATCCAAAACCACCGTGTCATGCGAGGCGAGGACTTGTTGTGTGAGGGCACGGAGACGCGGATTTTTTGCATCAAAGATCCCCAAAACCCCGATCGCATCAAATCCATAGAAGTTCCCGAGGATATTTTGGCCATGTGTCGATAAATACGATGCGCCCGATGGACGAGCAAGACCTCATGAAAGCGTCGCAGCAAGCGCCAGATTGGCCGCCTCTGCGCGTGGTGCCACCCATGAGCCGCGCCATGGCGTCAACGCATTCGACCACCAGTCAACAAGGAGCCCATGCACCAACGCCCGAAGACGTGCGCTTGGAGATGGGATCGCTCAAGGGCTTGCTCGGATTTCAATTGCGGCAAGCCTCGTTTCTTTTTTCACATCTCTACCAAGAGCATTTGAACAGTCTGGGGCTGAGCCCTTTGGAATTCTCGATTTTGGAGGTGGTGCAAATGAATACAGGGGTGACGGCCCAGCAAATTTGCAACGAGCTTCACCTACGCGCACCCAATGCGGTCAAGCTCATCCAAGCCTTGAACCAGCAAGACCTGATCAAGCGCCGACCCCATCCCTACGACCGACGTGCCTTTGGCATTGAGCTCACGAGCAAAGGTCATCAACTCACCGCTCAGGCGCTAGAGCACTTGAGTCAGCTGGAAAAAATAGGGCTCAAAGGTTTGAGTGAGCGACAAAAAACGGCCTTGCTCAGGCAACTCGATCGCATCAACAACAAGTCCATGGGGGCCTTGCCCAAAAGCAAAGCTGCTGCTAAGAGCGAAGACGCGATCTGAACGAGCGCCATGCTCAGGCTAGCCAGCGCCATTGACGCTGGAGGCCAGCCGAGCTCTCAACGATGGTGCCAACCACCGCGCTTACCCATGGGGCGCATGCTGATTTTGTCAAATATCTTTTGTTGCTCCTCACTCAACTGCGCATACAAGGCTTTCACTGCATCCAAGTGCTGGTGCATTTTGGCAGTCATCAAGGCATGATGGGCTTCGTGCTGAGCGAGCATTTTCTCCAAGCGCTCAGGGGCTTTGAGTTGCCTCATCTCTTGCCACTGCTCTGGGGTCATGGGCGTGTGCTCGGGCTTGCCAGCAGGACGAGTGGCCGCGACAAATTGACTCCATGCGCCCTCTTGAGCCGGCGTGATCTCAAGGCGTTTTTTCATCTGCGCCATGTGGGCCTCAAAACGCTCCACGTGTTGCTGCCACATGTGCTCCAATCGGGCAGGATTCATGGGGCCAGGATGCATGCCATGCATGTCTCGCATCTCGTGCATACCCATGCCTGGCTCACCCGCGCCCCCCATATTGGGGGCAGGTTGTGCATGGCCCACGATGGCTTGAAATACCCCAAAGACCAGCACGAAAGCAGACACGACCCAATGGAGCCGCGAGCCTACCGAGTGAGTGGGTTTAAAAAATAAAGCATTGTTCATGACGAGTCCTTTGTAATTTGAATATGCCATTGACTTTATAACGGGTTGGTGACAAGCATAGTGCACAAGCGTGAAGTGCAGGTAAAGAAAGATGAAAGCCAGCAGACAAAACACCACGAACCTCGGTCAGTGCCTGTCAGTTTCTACCAGGTTTTGCAAGCCCTGATGATGTGCCCTGAGCCTCATTTTTTCAGTCCCAAACGCACCCAACGATGTTGCTCGAGGTCGTGATTTTTTGTCATCTCCTTGATGATCAAAAGGAGACCTCTATGGATGATAACGCCAATGGTTTGGGAGAACAATCCACTCTAAAATCTCTGGCGTTATAACTGATTTTTGATTGACACTGCACGCCACCCCATCACGATGGGGTGGCGAGGTGCTTGCCAATGTTGACAACCCTAAAAAAACTGAACACCATGACTTCAACCCTCATTCAAAACGCCACTGTGATCACCATGGACCCCGTGATGGGCGACTTGACACACGCCGACCTCTTGATTGAGGGCAGCGTCATCAAGGCCATGGGTCCCAAGCTCTCAGCACCCGGGGCACAAACGATCGATGCCAGTGGCATGATTGTGACGCCTGGATTTGTCAATGCGCACATGCACACCTGGCAAACAGCACTTCGGGGCGTGTCAAGCAACTGGACCATCCTTGAATACTTTGCCAATGTGCACGCTGGATTGGCCACCAACTACAAGCCTCAAGACCTCTACATCGCCACCTTGATGGGGGCATTGAACCAAATCAATTGCGGCACGACCACCTTGGGTGACTGGTGTCACAACAACCCGACGCCCGAGCACACCGATCAAGCCATTGAAGGCCTTTTGGACTCAGGCATTCGCGGCGTGTTTTTCCACGGCTCTCCCAAACCCGACCCCAAACCGGGTCAAAAGCACTTTAGCGAAATACCCCACCCCAGATCTGAAGTGGAGCGACTCATCAAGACTCGTTTTGCCAATCCACAGGCCCTGGTGACTTTGGGCCTGGCCATCTTGGGCCCACACTACTCGACCTATGAGGTGGCCGTGCAAGACTTTGAATTGGCCCGTGAGTTCTCTTTAATTGCCAGCATGCACTGCGCGGGCGCGGCGGCCAAGACGCCAGACGGCTGGATCCGCCTGGCCCAAGACGGCCTCTTGGGCAACAACAACAACATCGTGCACGGCAACAATTTGAGTGACGAAGAACTGCGCATGATGGTCGAGTTGGGCGTGAGTTTTTCGCTCACCCCTGAGAGTGAAATGACACAGGGTCACGGCATGCCCATCACAGGAAGACTGTTGGCGCTCAACAGTGCCCCTTCATTGGGTGTGGACCTGGAGTCAGGATATTCGGGTGAGATGTTCACCGTAGCGAGACTCGCTCTTGCTGCACAACGGGCGCTGGACAATGCCCAATCCAAGGCACAACACCAAAAACTCCCCGACACCTCGACCATCACTTGCCGCCAAGCCCTGGAGTGGATCACCATTCGAGGTGCGCAGGCTTTAAAACTGCACGATCGAGTGGGCTCTTTGAGCGTTGGCAAACAAGCCGATCTGGTGATGATTGATGCCCGAGCCTTGAACATGCACCCCGTCCATGACCCGGTGAGCACAGTGATCATGCAAACCAGTTTGGCCAACATTGACACCGTCATGATCGCTGGAGAGATCAAAAAACAAGGCGGGCAATTGCGCCACCCCAAGCTCCTGGAAGGCATGCACTCACTCAAAGCGTCAGGGGATCGACTCATGGCGCAGCTGCGACAACACGCCAGCCGTTGATCAAAAAGGTGCCTGAGAGGTGTTTTTTTGCGCCTTCTCTCGGTGCGATTTCGCTCTAAAGTGGGTCCGCGCGATGAATAAGCATTTTTAAGTAAGGTTATAGGTTGAACTTGACGCAATTATTGCTTACAGTGATCATAAAAATAGATATAAGTGGAGACTAGTCATGCGTGATTTAGACAAGCCTTTGGTGGCGGTGAGTCAGATTGAGGCTCGCTATGCGCTGCAACCCATGGGCCGGGACTTGGAATTGTTACAACTCATGGGAGACGAGTTGCCGCACTTGGCAGAAAAGTTCTGCCACGAATACAGCCATGAATCGCCTTCCATGCAGCACCACCTCTTCAAACAAGGCTCGAAATTTATCCTTCAAGTCTTGGCTCAACGCGAGCATCGACATCACGACATCAGCATTTACTTGAACTTGAGTGAGTCGGCTTTTTTGGTCCAAGCCTCGGATAAAAACTACGCCTTGATCACAGCCAAAAGCGTGGGACTGGTGTTGGAGAAAATACTTTTTTCAAGCGACAAAGACTCCCCAACTGATGCCACTTTACAACGCACTGAACTCGCTTGAGTCTGAAGTCATCGTTTACCCTGAGTTTGGGCGGGTTTTGTCTGACAAAAGCCTGTCTGAAATGGCCCCACGCCAACAGCATACTGCATTGAACTCCTCGGACTTGATGGGGCTTTCACGCGCAGACACCCGAGCACCCACCCAGCGTGCAGACCATGAGTAGGTTGATCTCACGGCCACCCCATTCTGATCAAGAGCATGTAGACCACGAACACAGGCGACTGCGCTGCATTGGCAGCAAGAAGAGTCATGGGCGAGCGAGTGACCAAAGACGCTAAAAGATCGAGATGGGCAGGACTGGTGTAAGCTCACGCATGGAATTGTTCACCCCTTGGCGCACCCAGCTTGGTCGATGATCCACCATCGTCATGGGCCTGAACTGCCCCTGAAGTGGGTCGTCCATGTGATGAACATCACCACCCCCCCCACAGATCAACTTGAGAACCCCATGACTGAGCGCAACATCCTGACCCATCCCCCCGTTCCAGCATTTGAGCGCAAACCTCAAACCCAGCTGTCCGTGAGCAAACGACAACTTCTCCAGTCTTGGGTGGGTGCGGGTTTTTGCAGTTTGACTGGATTCGTGAGCACGAGCACCGATACGATGGCGCAAACGCAAGACAACGCCTATCCCAGCAAACCGATTCGATTCATTGTCCCCTTTGCGGTGGGTGGCTCTGGAGATTTGATCGCTCGGGTGGTGTCCGATAAATTGTCAGCCCGCCTGAACCAAGCCGTTGTCATTGACAACAAGGGCGGCAATGGCTCCATTTTGGGCACCGACGTCGCCTCCAAAGCCGCAGCTGACGGCTACACCTGGGTGCTCTCCAATGGAGCGGCCATCACCGTGGGGCCATTGATGGGTCAAACCATGGGCTACAAACCCCTGGAAGATTTGGTCCACATTGCTTTGTTGGGCACCTTCACCAACGCCCTGATTGTGCGCCAGGATCACCCTGCCAAAAACTTGGCTGATTTCATTGGCATGGCGCGCGAGCACCCAGGAAGGCTGAGCTACTCATCTGCAGGCGTCGGTTCCGCTGGCTTTCTGACCGGAGAGCTGCTCAAACACTTGCTTAAAATTGATATGGTGCACATCCCCTACAAAGGCACAGGCCCAGCGATGACGGACCTCTTGGGTGGCCAAATCGATGCCATGTTCAATGCCTTGATTGCGGCGACACCTTACATCAAAGCGGGTAAAGTCAGGACCTTGGCTGTCACCGCATCCGAGCGTTTGTCTGACCACCCGGAGATCCCGACCCTCAATGAAAGTGTGCCCGGTGCTGTCGGTGACGCCTGGTTTGGCATCTCTGCACCCGCGAAGACCCCCACTGCGGTCGTGGAGCGACTTCGCCAAGAGATTGGTAAAACGCTCGAGCAAAGCGATTTAAAAAACAAACTCATGGAGATGGGGCTCACCCCCAAGTTCTTGGGCCCCAAAGACTTCTATCAATTTATTGTCAATGAAAATAAAAAATGGTCTGGCGTCATCAAAGCGGACAATTTGAGTGCGAATTGATCCGCAAGTCGTATTGACTTGAAAAAGCGGATCAATAACGGATGAAGAGCGCTTGAATGGCAGTTCAAGCGAGGGGGAGAACCGTTTGAACAGCCTTGGATGTCCAAGCCCCGCTCAGGGTGGAGCGTTCTTGAGCATACCAAGCCCGCCAAGGCCCCATTCACGTCAAGGCCATCGACTCTCGAAGACCAGAGATCATTGACGTCTCCAACAAATACGCCAAGGCCCTGACAGGGTCTTGGCTCACAGCTTGCAGGTTTTTTAAAGTTTGTTGGCGTTTGTCGGCATCCTTTTCTTGCATGCGCGCACGGTTCTTGGCAGACTGCTCGATGACATGTTTGATGGCAATGGGGCGACGCTGCCGTTCGTACAAAGCCAGCAGCTCGGCGCTTTCGCCTTGAATCACACGCGAGAGTTTGTCGGCCAAGTTGAATGCATCGTGAACACCACCATTCATTCCCATCCCTCCACTTGGCGAGTTGATGTGGGCCGAGTCACCGGCCAAGATCAGACGATCGCGCACATAATGCCGAACCACCCGTTGATGGATGCGGTAGGGCCGAACTTGCAAGATATGGGCTGCTTCACATTGTGGTGCTATCAACTGGAGCTTGGCCCGAATAGAAGCCTCTTGGATGGCCTCATCAATGGACTCATCGACACCGGGATACAAGCTCACTCGCCACAAATGTTGAAGACGCAAGAGGCTGAAGGTTCCTTGTGGGCTCCAACAATAATTGATAAAGGACAAATTGGGTAAGTGATCTTGAAACTGAAAGTCTGTGGCCACCAAGATCGTGGTCTCTGGAAAAGTCTGGCCCTCGAAGTCCAAATCCATGCCTTTTCTCACGACACTTTTGGCGCCATCACAGCCCACCAAGTAGTCACAAGACCAGGTCTCTTTTGAGCCAACTCGGTCTTGAGTTTGCACATCAACCCGCTCAGGTGTTTGTACAAACCCCTCGACCCTGACACCCATGCAAATCGTCACGCTCGGCAAGTGCTCTTCGATGTAGGCCTTTAAAAATTCACTCAATCGCCACTGCTCGCACTGCAATCGATAGGGATGGGCCGTGTGGGGCTTCAACACGGAGAGATCAAACTCAGCAAACTCATGGGCGGGGTGATTGCGCACTTGCCACGTTGGTGCGATGAGTCCGGCCTCAATCAAGCGCGGCGTGATGCCTTGCTCATCAAAGAGCTCCAGGGTGGGTGGGTGAAACGTAGACGCGCGCAGATCTTTTTCAATATGGTCTTGCGCTTCAAGCACAAGCACTCTCACCCCCTTGAGTCCCAAACGCATCGCCAGCGTCAAGCCTACAGGCCCCGCACCCACCACCACCACTTCGGTTAGATTCACACACATCTCCAAAAAAATGAATTCATCACAGGCTTGCCAGTCTTTCAAGCCAATGGGGGGACCTCACCCAAGTGAGCAAATCCTGACAAGCCGGATCGACGAGCCGACAACTCCACCACACCGTGGCGAGCATACAAGAGATGACGGGAATGCGGTTTTGCAATTGATTGGCCTGCGTTAAGGCGGCCAAGCTGGGCATGCCTGTACCGAGCATGGCAATGACTTGCACGTCGGACTGGTACAGCTGTTCAAGTGGCCTGCTGGCTCGATCATGAGCGAGGCTATAAATCGGGTGAAACGCCTGAGGCTGGGCGTCATCAAAAACACTTTGTACCTCAACAACTTTGAGAGCGTGATCGCACCAATACTGCACGCTTTGCGCGGTCAATGCGGTGGGGTAAGGCGAGATGAGCGCAATACGATGAGCCCCCAAATTCTTGAATGCTTCCACCATGGCCAAACCAGAGGTGGTGACGGGCAGCTTGAGTCGATCACTCAACTGCTCAATGATGCCTTGCTCAGATTCACGACCCGCCAGGTAGGAACTGCCCGTACAAGCAATGCTCAGCGCTTGTATGGGCGCATTGCCAAATTGAGCAGCGTGCTGCTCCAAATGTGTGAAGTAATCCACCAGCCGCTCTTCAATGCTGGGCTTGGCGCTGGTCATGCGAGCATTCAAAGCCGCATAACCGGGGGGCAACATGGCCCAAAACTCAGGCTCCACCGTGGTATTGGCTTGGGGTGTCAATACCCCCAACAAGCCTTGTGATCCGTAGGCCAACATCGCGCACCCTAACATCAAAAACACAATTCTAATGGAGCACCCGTCCTTGGGTTTTTCCTCTTGACACAAGAGGTGCCCAATTCATAATAGTCAGTCAGAAAACGATGATGCCATCGATCATGGGCCTTAGGCAGCCGTTGCCAAGCTCTTGATGGCGCTCGAGACCTTGACAACAGGGCTTACCACACCCAAGAGCTGCGTCGCACCCTTTGGGGGACGCCCATTCAATTGATTTCAGCCTGACTTTGCCCCCCCTCGTATGAAAACCTTACACCTCCCATCCTCCGCCTTGATAAGCCTCACCTTGACCCGAGCCTTGACACTTTGTGCTGTCATATTGACCGCAGCCGGGGGCACTCACGCCCAAGACAAAGCCAGCAACAACTTAAGTGGCAATGCCGCAGTCAACACCTATCCCAATAAACCCATCCGGCTCGTGGTGCCCTTCATCCCTGGCTCCTTGGTGGATGTGTTTGGTCGCGCCATTGCCGAGGAGATGCAAAACACCTGGAAGCAGTCGGTGATCATTGACAACAAAGCTGGCGCCAGCACTTTGCTGGGTGCTCGTGTGGTGGCGAGCGCTGCCCCAGATGGCTACACGCTGTTCATGCCCACGGTCACCACCTTCAGCATGGCACCCCAACTGATCTCCAAGCCCGGCATTGACCCCTCCAAAGAGCTCACGTTGATTGCCAAACTGGCGGTGACGAATTTGTACCTGACTGTGCATCCGTCGTTCCCGGCTCGAAGCGTGAAGGAATGGATTGACGTGGTGAAGAAAAATCCTGGCAAGTACAGCTACGGCTCATCTGGCAATGGATCGCCTCAACATATTTTCATGGAAATTCTCAAACACCAGTTGAATTTGGATATCGTCCATGTCCCCTACAAGGGGAGCAACAGCGGAATGCTCGACTTCTTATCGGGCAAGGTGGAGATGGCATTCGTGGATGGCAGCTTGATTGGACCCAACACCAAATCTGGCGCCTTGATTGCACTGGGCTCGTCCATGACAAAAAGATCATTGTTGCTGCCCACAGTGCCCTCGATTGCCGAATCGGTCCCTGGCTACGATTGGTCTGGGTGGCTTGGCTTTGCGGGACCGGCCAATATGCCCCCACAAGTGGTGGAGACCTTGTCCGATTTCCTCAAACATTACCAAGCCACACCGGCTTATGCAGCCCTTTTAGAAAAAGGGGGCATAGAACCCGCCGAATACATCAAACCCACCGATATGGCAGAGTTTGTGAAAAACGAAAATAAGCGTTGGGCACCCGCCATCAAAGCCTCTGGAGCCACTGTGGATTAAAGCCCAATGGGAGCGAGTTCAATCTCGATTGGATCCATAGACGCTTCGCCTTTTTCCCTATAATTAATGGGGTCCTTCAAGATGGTGCATTTGAGCCACGAGAGACGCCCATCATCCCTTGCTTTTCAACACACTAGACCCCAGTATGGACACACCCATCAGAAGAATCGTCACTGGCCACAATGCCCAAGGCATGGCTGTCGTGGAAATGGACTCCCCCGCGCCCAACCGACAAGTGAGAAGCGCCACCGGTTTGGTGAGCACCTTGGTTTGGGTGACCGACGAAACCCCTGCCAAAATGGACTTGAAAATTGACCGGGCTGATCGCACGATGGGTGTGCCCCCACCTGCCAATGGCTCCGTGCTTCGGGTGGTTGATTTTCCGCCCGTGGTCGCTGAGAACACGGCAGTCTCACAGGCCGATGTTTTGAAAGAGATGGGCGTGAGCGACAGCTCAGGCCAACCGGCCAGGCACGCTTACATGCACCGCACAGCCAGCGTAGACTACGCGATCGTGATGTCTGGGGAGATCGACATGCTCATGGACGAGGGTGAAGTCCACCTTAAAACCGGGGACATTGTCGTTCAACAAGGCACCAACCATGCTTGGGTCAACAACTCTCAGGCCATGTGTCGCATCGCCTTTGTGCTCATTGACGGCATCGACCCCTTGAAAAATAAAGGAGCATGAGATGAAATTTGGCGTGTTTGACCACTTGGACCGAGGCCAAGTCAATTTGACCGATCATTTTGAAAATCGATTGAAGCTGGCAGAAATTTATGATGTTCACGACTTTCATGCGTATCACATCGCTGAGCACCATGGCACTCCCCTGGGGATGGCATGCTCGCCCAGTGTATTCTTGGCCGCCGTGGCACAACGAACCAAGAAACTGCGTTTTGGCCCGCTGGTCTACACCTTGAGCCTCACCCACCCTATTCGAATCATTGAAGAGGTCTGCATGCTCGATCAAATGAGTGGGGGCCGCTTGGAGCTCGGTATTGGCCGCGGAAGCTCACCTTATGAAATGGGCTACTTTGGGGTGAACGCAGAGAACTCAGGCAAACTCTACATCGAGTCTTTTGACGTCGTGATGATGGGTCTAAAAAACAAAATGATCAACTTTGAAGGTGAGCATTTTCACTTCAAGAATGTACCCATTGAACTCGAATGCATTCAAAAACCAACGCCACCCATTTGGTACGGCATGTCCCACCCCCAGGCCGTGCCTTGGGCGGCACAAAACCAAGTCAACATCGTGTGCAATGGCCCTGGCGCACCGGTGAAAGCCATCACCGATCGTTACCGCGAGGTTTGGAGCGACACCTTTTCGCAAGACTGTGGTCACAGCGAGCCTTTGATGGGTTTGGGCCGTCACATTGTGATCGCTCCCACCCACACTCAGGCTTACCAATTGGCCAAAAAAGGGTTTGATGCTTGGTACAAGAGCTTGCAGCATTTGTGGAGAGCCAACGGCAACCCCATGACCAAGTATTCCATTCCTGAAGACTTTGACGCGGCTTACCGAGGTGGCATGGTGCTACTGGGCACAGCCCAAGACGTGGCCGAGCAACTCTCAGGTGAAATTGATAAGTCGGGGGTGAACTACATCCTCACTCGATTTGCTTTCGGAGACTTGAGCTTTGATGAATCGAAATACTCACTCGAGAGTTTCGCACACGAAGTCATGCCTCTTTTTTCGAGCAGCGAAGTGAGCGCTTGACAGACCGCTGAAAAGGGAAGGATGGGGGGATTGAACTCCATCGTGTTTCATCAGGGTCCCTCGATCCTTCCATCCCCAAACACACCCGCACGATTCAACTGTTTTGTTGAAACCATTTTTTGAGCTGAGAAAAATTCACCAACCCATTCATCTGGGTGGTTTGGCCTGAAGCTTTCACCAAAATCGTGAAAGGCGTCTCGCCCACCCATTTGGCATCAACTTCGTAGCGCATCAACTCATCAAACGGCGTTACCAGTTTGTAGTTCACTGCTTGCGCCAAATGGGCTTTGGACAACAATTGGGTCATGATGCCAGTCGATACATCATCGACTTGAACAAACACCACTTTGTAGTCCCGGTTGTCCGTGACAAAACGTCCCCACTGCGGCATTTCCGTCAGGCACGGACCACAAGTCACCCCCCAAAAGTGAACCACCATGGGCTTGTTGGTGTGTTTGCTGGGCGTCAAACTCGTCTCGGTGGTCACAAGGTCTCTGGCCTGCGCTTGAAGAAGCCCCTTCCACTGACCGGTGGCATAGGGCAAGATCGACACGATGGGTGCTGTTGGTGCTGGCGGCTTTTTGGACGACTCAGGCATGGTGACAGCGCCAAGCGAGGCTGGGCCTTGCGACCAAGACGGTGTCAGCACCGACATCCAGAGGATGAGACTGATGATTTTCAGCACGGTTTTTTTCCTTTGTTGGCAGCTCTCAGCGTGAGGATCTTGGAGAGTCGATTCGAGAGGAACAGACTCTTGATTTTAAGCGGTGCAGGCTTCATGATACACGCCAGACATGAGCGATATCCATCCATTGCTGATGGACAGTTTTGAACAGATCAGTGCGGGAGAGTTCCTGACACAAAGCAAAAAATCCAGTTTTTTCAAAAACACGGCGTGGATTGAATTGCCCTAGCCATCCACCGCCCGGGTGGACAACATCGAATCGCGCGCTTCCCAAGGCTTGAACCAATGGGCCAAGGCTGGGTAGCCTTCACGCCAAGCGGTGTCAACGTAGCGGTAATCGAGGTAACCCAACATGCACGCAAGCGTGATGGTGGCAATGTCCACCCCTTGCAGGCTCAAAGCCGGGACTTCAGCATTGAAGCGAGACATGCTGGCATGAAACTTCTTGGCATAAGCCGCCAAGAGTGGGGCCTCAGGGTGTGGCCGCTCGCGCTCATGGCGCCACAAAATGAGCACGTCCATCAACCCATTGGCCAAGGCGTGCCAGCGCAAGACCTTCCATTTTTGTCCTGCCGCTTGGGGGAACAAGTCACCATGAGCCATGTCGTTGAGGTACTCACAAATGACCACCGAGTCCATCAAACTCGAGCCATCGTCAAGCACCAAGGTCGGGATTTTGGACAGGGGATTGTCCCTCATCAAAGCCTCGGGTGGCTCTTTGGTCGAAGCGAGCGTGCGCACCAAGGTCAAGCGATCCTTGAGGCCCAACTCATGGGCACACACCAACACCTTTCGAACAAAGGGGGAGCGAGGTGACCAATGCAATGTCATCATGAGTGAGTCTCAACTTACCGAATGACGAGCCGCTCTCGCTGCCAACTCGAGCTTGGCTATCGAGTGGCGATGCACTTCATCGGGACCATCCACCAAACGCACCGTGCGCTCGCGCGCATAGGCTTCTGCCAACCAGAAGTCTGCACTCACACCCCCTGCCCCGTGTGCTTGGATGGCCCAATCGATCACTTGGCAAGAAACTTTGGGCGCGACCACTTTGATCATCGAGATCTCAAGTCGTGCGGCCTTGTTTCCAGCCACATCCATTTTATGGGCTGCATGCAAAGTGAGTAGTCGCGCTTGATCGATCATGCAACGCGACTCTGCAATGCGTTCATGCCACACCGATTGGGTCGACAGTGGTGCACCAAAGGCCACACGACTTTGCAAGCGATCAATCATTGACTCCAAGGCCCGCTCTGCAGCGCCAATCGAGCGCATACAGTGATGAATCCGCCCTGGCCCCAGTCGGCCTTGTGCAATTTCAAAACCACGACCATCGCCCACCAAAATATTCTCAACGGGCACGCGCACATTGTCCAATCGTATTTCCATGTGTCCGTGTGGCGCGTCATCGTAGCCAAACACAGTGAGGGGGCGAACGACCGTCACACCTGGGGTGTTTCTGGGCACCAAAACCATGGATTGTTGGGTGTAGCGCGGGGCGTTGGGGTCTGTTTTACCCATCACGATGAAGATCTCGCACAAGGGGTTGCCAGCCCCAGAGCTGTACCACTTGTGGCCATTGATCACGTAATGATCCCCATCTCGAACGATGGAGCACTGAATATTGGTCGCATCTGATGAGGCCACAGCGGGTTCGGTCATCAAAAAAGCCGACCGAATTTTCCCCTCCAAAAGAGGCGTCAGCCACCTGGCTTTTTGCTGCTCAGTGGCATAACGCTGCAAGGTCTCCATGTTGCCCGTGTCGGGTGCGGAGCAATTGAACACCTCGCCAGCCCACATGACGCGCCCCATCACCTCACACAAGGGGGCGTAATCAAAATTGGAGAGTCCTTGGTGCCCTTGGTATTCGTGGGGAAAGAACAAATTCCACAAGTGGTCCTTTTGCGCTTGCGCCTTGAGATCTTCGATCAAAGGCATCGGCTGCCAAGCGTTGCCTTGTTTTCTGGCCGCTTCAAGTTCTTCGTTGTACCTCACTTCATTGGGATAAATGTATCGATCAAAAAATTGATGCAAACGCTCACGAATCTCAAGTGTTTGGGTGGATAGTTCTAAAAACATAGTTGGGCTTTCTGTTTTGCCTTCAAAGAAAATCACGACAAAGACCGAATGGTCAGCGACTCAAAATTTTCTCACTTCACCAGGCTTCATGACGATCAAGTCGGTGGCACTGTTGCCAAGCGCCTTGGCAAAATCCTCAGGCGATCCCGTGTTGTAAGGATTCGTTTGAAAATGCATCGGGATCACCCACTTGGGCTTTAAGAGTTCATTGATTGCATAGGCCGCACCTTGGGGGTCCATGGTGAAGTTCCCCCCAATGGGCACCATCGCCACATCGGGGTGGTAGCGCTTTTGAATGAGCGCCATGTCACCAAACACATCGGTGTCTCCCGCATGGTAAAACTTAAAACCATTTTCCAGCTCAATGACAAAACCCAAGGGCTCGCCACCTGGCAACGATTCATCCTTGTTCGTCGCGGGATTGTTCCACACATAGGTCGAGGAATGCTCTGCATGGACTGCGGTGATTTTGACACCTGGCCAAGGACTCACTGTCCCGCCTTTGTTCATTCGGGGAAGTTGCTTGGGTGGCAAACTGCCCAAGTTCATCAGGGTTTGGCTGAAGTCGCCGGGACCATAAAGCGGCGCTTGATTTTTGATGGCAATCTCAACTGC
>CAIMTJ010000084.1 GCA_903844385.1 uncultured Burkholderiales bacterium | reverse complement strand
TAAACAGCGTAGCTGTTTTTTTCACTTGCTAATCTTTTTTGTCTGCATTTGCAAACTTTAGCATCGTGTTTTGCGTTGGGCAACTGATTTTGCCGTCAGTTGGGCAAGTTTTTCGCCGTGCACACACCGTAAAAAGTATGCACGAGTGTGTTTTACTAATATAATGTAGCAATTAGCTAAAGTGTGTGCACTGTGTGCATGTTGCAATGGTGTTTGCAACATGCAATCTGTGCGTTTACATTACGCACAATTATGTTGTGCAATGTAACAACTACTATAATAATTGGTGCCCGAGACCGGAATCGAACCGGTACGCCCGCTATGAACGAAAGCGGCGGATTTTAAGTCCGCTGTGTCTACCAATTTCACCACTCGGGCAATAATTCTTCTATTATAGGTTAACTTTATGCTCGTATTCTCGCTCCACCCTCTTGATCAATAACCCAAAGCCAAACCTGAACGACTGCGTGAATCGTTGGAGCCGTTGAATTTTTTTAGTAAAAAGCCTTTGTTTTTATCTTTATCCAGATTGACATAAATTGCGGCCATATGATTGGATTGGCCTGTAAATACAACGCGATAACCCCATTCGTTTAAAAGCTTAGTTGTGTCATCTGATAGAGATCTTTTTTCTGCAGATATTTGATCGGGAAACCATTGGTGATGGAACCGAGGAGCATCTACTGCTTCTTGAATATTCATCCCAAAATCGATGACGTTCATGATTGTTTGAAGTACTGCTGTAATGATTCGACTGCCCCCAGGCGTTCCTAAAATCATCACCACCTCTCCATCTTTTGTCACAATGGTTGGCGACATGGAGGATAAAGGTCTTTTCTCGGGTTGGATTTGATTGGCAAGGCCTTGTATGAGTTTGAACTTATTGGGTTCCCCGATTTTCACAGTGAAATCATCCATTTCGTTATTGAGAATAACTCCTGTCTTGCCAGCAAGCACCCGGGCACCAAACCACTCATTAAGTGTGTAGGTCATTGAAACAGCGTTACCCCATTGATCCACCACTGAAAAATGAGTTGTATTGACCCCTTCATTCCAATTTGATGCAGATATGGTATTGACAGAAGGCGTTGCATTAAATTCTTGAATTTTTTCTCTAATGTCTTGTGCATGCTCTTGACTCAAGAGTTGATCTATCGGATTGTTCACAAATGCAGGATCGCCCAAGAGCGTATTTCTGTCTTGATAGGCATTGCGCATGGCCTCCACCATCAGGTGAACTGTTTTAGCGGAGTTAAAGCCGTAGCTTTGAATCGGATAAGCCTCAAGCACTTTCAGCATTTCGCACAAGACCACCCCACCCGAGCTTGGAGGTGGGGCTGATATCAAGTGATAGCCGCGGTAATCGCATTCAATTGGCGACAATTCTCGGCTGTCATATTGGCGTAAATCGACCGATGTGATGATGCCGCCACCCTCTTGGCTTGACCGAACCAATTCTTTGGCGGTGTAACCTTTGTAAAAACCAGCTGCACCGTATCGTTCGATTCTTTCAAGCGTTTGACTCAAATCGGTTTGAATCAGTCGCTCTCCTTCTTTGTAGGGCCTTGAGTTGTTGAGAAATATTTTCTTGAGACCTTGGTCTCGCTTGAAGTCCTCAGTTGCAATTTGCAACATCGCGACATCTCCAGCGGCCAATACAAAGCCTCGTTTTGCCAAATCGATGGCTGGTCTGATGAGCTGAGAACGAGTCATCGTCGCGAATCGAATTCTTGCCTTCTCCAAACCAGAAACAGTTCCCGGCACAGCGACTGCCAGATGCCCCTTTGTGCTGTCTTTAATCACTCGTCCAGAGGAATCCAAATACATCGCGGGGTCTGCTTTGAGAGGTGCTTTTTCGCGAAAGTCCAAAAAAGATTGCTCACCACTTGCCAAGCGAATGGTCATAAATCCCCCACCACCCAAATTCCCTGCTGCTGGGTAAACCACAGCCAATGCATAGGCAGTCGCGATGGATGCATCGATGGCATTGCCGCCATGTTTTAAAACATTCACACCCACTTGAGTGGCAAGATGATGCGCACTGACCACCATGCCATGATCGGCCATCACTGGCCACTGTGAAGCCGCCCAAGAGACATTGATCAGCGATGAAAAAACCATCAACGATTTGATAATGCTATGCCGCAAAAATGACTCCTGGCTTCTTCTGTCAAAAATTGATCTCAGCTCCAAATGTATTTTCTCAATAAATACATCCTTGAATATTGAAAAATTTACGAATGATCCGTGTTGACTTGTATTCACTTTGATTTGGGTTTGTGTATTTAAAACTCGCAAAGTTTTGTGTGAGAACTGCCACACTATGAACACTCAAGAAAACAACTCCACCAATTCAGGGCTCTTTCACATGGGAGGCTTAAAACCATCCCTCCCAGCAGTGACTCGCAACGCTTTCCAATGATCAGCATCTTTGTTGGCCACGATCATGACTTGTGCACCTGGAACCAACAGTGTGCGATTGCCCGGACGTATCGACACAATGGGGACACCTTGAGGAATCACCACCGACTTTTCTCCGCCCTTGTACTGCAATCGCATCTCATAATTTGTCGATTTGGCATCGACTTGACTGACCGTGGCATTGGTCATGGTACTGCCAGGCTGCAAATCCCAAGGAAAATGTCCCTCGCCAGTCCCTCGGGCGGCTTCTGGAAACACCAACACTTCCAAAGCTTTGAGCTGACCATCACTACCAGCAAGTGCGGCCGTTCCAATATATGAATTGGGTTGAATACTTTGAATACTGACTGCATAAGCTTCTTGGATGGTTACATTGTCATCAAAAAAGACCACCAGTTTTTCTCCACTTCTATCCTTGAGTATCAATTCCTGCGCATTGACTTGCACAATCTCACCACGCAAACGAGTTGGCGCCGTAGTCGTTGTCTGAGCCCAAGAGGCCGGCAAAGCCATGCACAAAATTGCAGGCATTAGACAAGCGGTTAATCGGTTCATGCTTGTAAGTAACCACTGCGTGTTCTTCATGAGATCGGTCTCCTTGATGATTTTTATAGAATATAACCTATTGCCCGACACAATATAATAACTTAAGTATTAATATTTGCGTTCACATCGATTCACTTTGCAATCAATAACAATTCTGTATTGACTTAAATGACGATCATGTAATAATTACGGAGTCGTCATTAATTCACAGAATAAAAACGTGAGTACATTTCTGTCTCTAATCAAACATAGCGGGGTTTTCTTGGGCTTGGTAATGGCTTTGGCCAACGCCTGGGGCTCGACCAGTGACCCATGCAACACCCATGAAGCTGGATCCAAGAAACTGTATTGCCAAGCCATTTATTACATGGATGCCAATCGTTGCTTCAAAATTGAAAATTATGAGCTAAGACAACATTGCACTTTGCAAGTCAAAGACGCTCAAAGACACGTCACTTACCAATTGGCCGCCAAAAAACCTGGCAACTGAAGATGGCATCCACTTCTCTGTAATTGAGCCAGTGCAAGCCAGTAGAACAGCCCTCAGGTGAGGCCTCGCTCAACCTCAATTCAGCCCATCAATTGCTTTAGAAATAGATTGAATTGCTCTTCATCAAATACCGTGTTGTCAAAGCGGATAAGGTGGGGATGGGTAGGCGGCTCTACACGGCGCTTGGCGTACTCAGACCAATGAGACAGTTTCCACAGGTCTCTTGAATCATTTCTTTCTTGAATTCGCCTCTTGGCCTCCTCTTGGGACAAATCAATCCAAGCCACTCGAATGTGGGTCGACTCTGGCAAGCGCAATTGAACTGGGTCAAAAAACAAACCACTCTGTATCTCTTTGCTAAAGGGACCGACCAATATCACATTGACGCCGAGCTCAATGTTTTCGCGAACAATATCAAACAGCCCCAAATACTCTTGGTCCCGAAGATGCTCCAAGTAAAAAGGACTGTCCCGATCGTTGCCATCCCCCGTCGTCAAAGCCATGACTTTGGAGCTATAGCGACCATACACCGTGTCTTTGTCTAAAAAACAATAACACCCCTGAGCTTTGGCCATGATGGTGGCGATCGCTTTTTTAGCCAGGGTGGTCTTGCCAACGCCTGCGTGTCCGGCAAATAAAATCAAATGGGGGATCATGGTGATTGAGTAATTTCACTCCAGATTAGACAGTCCACTTCGAGTTAGGCCAGACGGCCCTCGCTTGACCACCCCTAGTTGGGCAGGCGCACGTACCTAACTTCATGGTGGTGGATGTGATCCACGCCAAGAAATTCATTTTTGGACTCAATTTTCACCTCAAACGTCACATAGGGCAAGTTCAGCTTGGATGGCGCTCGACCATCCATCAAGACATACGTCCTTTTGATATTGATTCCATCATAAAGCCAAGTGCCCGAGTGCTGATGAAGTTCTGGTTCAGCGTTGGGTGCGGCGATGCTGACGTTTTCTAAAAATTCGCCATTGGTTTTGAGTTGCAATGTTTTGTGGATTGAGAGGTTTTCCTCAACATATTCTCTGGACCACGAACCCTGTAAAAACTGCATCACTTGTGCCTCATCTTTAACATTGACACCCCCCACCACAACCGCCTCCTCTTGAACTGAACAAGATACCAGCGCCAAGACGAAGGTCATGAGACATAGGTATGCAGCTTTTTTGAGTCTCATCCAGACGCCTCTATAAAATGACAAGCACGCTTTTCATTTTTCTCATCGAAATTGGCCTAAGTAGATATATGAATCTGCTGATATCGTCATTGAACTGGGTGACAGTTCATCGATGATCTCAGTCCTCTCTTCAGTCTTCAATGCCACGCTGGGCGGGGACCCCAGCATCAAATGCGTGCTTGATCATTTTCATCTCTGTCACGGTGTCGGCCAAGGCCATGATTTCACTGGGACAATTTCTCCCGGTGATGACGACATGCACATCTTTGGGTCGATTTTGCAAGGTCTGCAACACATCTTCAAGTCCTTGCCATCCATAAATCAGCGGGTAAGTCACCTCGTCCAAGATCACCATGAAAAACTCACCGCTCAAAATACTGGCCTTGGCCCTAACCCAACCATCTCGGGCCAATTGCGCTGAATGCTCGAGATCTTGGCTTTTCCAACTGAAACCGTCTCCCAACCCTTCGATTGGAATGCCCAGTTGCTCAAAGACCCGGTGTTCTCCAAAACGAGCAGAGGGCACTTTCATGAATTGGTAAATCTTAACGGATTTACCTCGTCCATGCGCTCTCATGGCCAAGCCAAAAGCGGCTGTGCTTTTGCCCTTGCCGTCTCCCGTGTTGACCAAGATAAGTCCGCGCCTCTCGCCAGGTGAACTTTCGTATGGTTTTTCGGTGGGGGGTATTTGTATGTCCATTTCTCTCCTTTTAAATCACTGGCAATGCAACCCAACGGCCACCCAATGCTTGAATTTTGATTCGATTGTCAAAAACACGTTCAACCGCCTCGTGGGTCAATCGCTCGTTGACCGACCCGTGGTGTTGAATTTTGCCTTGATCCATGACGACCAACTCATCGGACAGCAAAGCCATGGAGACCTCGTGGAGCACACTCACCACCGTTTTCTTATGTGCAACGAGCGCCTTCACCAAAATCAGCCAATCGACTTGAAGCGGTGGATCTAAATTATTCAAGGGCTCATCCATCAACACGATATCGGATTCCACGGCCAAGACTCTGGCCAGCAACACCCTTTGGCGCTCTCCCCCGGACAACTCACCCAGGCTTCTCTCACGCCAATCCCAAGCATGGGTCTTTTCTAACGCCCTCTTCACGGCTTGGTGATCCTCGTTTGTCACATCTCCCCACCAAGACCGGTGCGGCAAACGCCCGAGCATCGCTACATCGTAAACCGTCAGATCTTCAGCGCCCACCTCGTGTTGACCCATCCATGCCAAATATTGAGCTTTCTTAACAAGATTGTGGTGCCCCATATCCCATTCGGGCAAACTCACCGAACCTTGGTACGCCATTAAACCAGCCAGCACTTGGAGAAGCGTGGTTTTCCCAGAACCGTTTGGGCCCACAATACTGGTCCAAGTCCCCTTTTTAAACTCCATGTTGATGTGAGAGAGAATTTCTCGTCCATTCAACTGAACACTGACATTTTGAGCCTTGATGACGCTCACAATCCATCTCCATTTCTGGAGAAATGCCGAGTTTGCATTAACCACAGCAAGTAACCACCCCCAAGAACAGCCGTCAAAACGCCGACCGGCAATTCTCTGGGCGCAATCAATAAGCGGGCCAAGACGTCAGCCGACCCCATCAATACCGCACCGACCAAGCTCGAGAGCAACAATAATCGGGTATGGGTGACTTTCACCATCGATCGAACCAGGTGTGGAGAGGCCAAGCCCACAAAGGCAATGAGCCCCGTTTGGGCCACCGATAGGCCCACAGCCAATGACAAGATGGCGATCAATACCGCCCGCAAGGCTGTGATATTCAAACCAAGACTCAGGGCAGTGAACTCACCCAGGGATAAACCGTCCAAAAATCGCCCCAAGGGGGCGGAGATCGAGATGCAAAAAACCCAGCCAAGCCCCATCAAAAAGGCAGCATTCCAGCCCACATAAGCCGTACTGCCGAGCATAAAAATTTGCATGGATTGCATGACTTCTGGGTCCAACAACATGACAAAAGAACTGGTCGCCCCTAGCACCACACCCACAACAACGCCAGCCAAGAGGAGTCTGAACGTGTGCTGAAAACCTTTGGCCAACACCAAGGTTAAACATACGGCCAGCACAGCACCGACAAAGGCAGCACCCGTCAACCCCAAACGGGTGAGCCAATGCCCACCACTTTGAGAGACACCCCACATCGCCAAGGCACTGACAACCCCAAGCGTGGCGCCCGACGCACTGCCCAACAAATAAGGATCAGCCAAGGGGTTTCGAAACAAACCTTGGGCCAAAGCGCCTGATAAGCCCAATAAAGCCCCACAAAAGAGAGATCCCAGCGTTCTTGGGAGACGAATTTCCCACACGATAGAGGTCAAGGCCGGGTCCTTGGACAAGTCCGCCAAGTTGACAATTCCAGTGCTGCCAATCGATACCCCACCGTAAAGCAACAATAAACAACAGATGCACATGAAGCACATCAATTGCGCAACAGACTTGGATTGATCAATTGGTGGGCTCATTCAAGCCCACCCAGAGAAGACAAGCAATGGGCCAAAATTTGTGCGCCTTGGGCCATGCGTGGGCCAGGTCTCACCAAGACATCGTCTTGTTCTTTGGACAAGGCACAAATATGATGCGTTTTGATGGCTCCAATCGTCGACCAACCAGGGCGAGAAGAGAGATTGTTCGCCTCGTTGGCAGAGATCAAGATCAAATCTGGACTGGCTTTGACGACAAACTCTGGATTGATCAAGGGGAAAGGGCCCCAGTGTCCAGGCACAATATTTTTGGCGCCCAGTTCTTGCAAGATCTCGCCAACGAACGAGGACTCACTCGCCGCATAAGGTCCACGATTGACTTCAAAATACACCCGCACACCTCGCACCTTGGGACTCACCGAAGCGGCAAGCGCATGGACGTCATGATGGATGGAGCTCAGCAGTGGTTTCGCCTCCTCAGAGCCCAACAAAACGCCCAGCGCGAGAATGATGCGGTCGACATCGGCCAGAGTTTTAGCCTCCAGCACCAGCACTTTCAACCCCAAGGACTCCAGCCGCTCAATCGCTCTTGGCGCTTGGGACATCAATACGACATCGGGCTTCAAGGCCACGATGGCCTCAATATTGGGGTCCAAACCGCCGCCCACGGAGTTGACGCTTTTCAAAGCCTTGGGGAAATTAGAGTATCGGTCCACACCCACCAAGCGTTCGCAAGCTTTCAGAGCACAGACCATCTCTGATAAGGAGGGCAACAGGCTCACGATGCGTTGGGGCGGCGCTTGAAATTCAAGCACATGACTGCGGTCATCGTGCACAGCATATGCCCAAAGTGAGGTGCAGGTAAACCAACTCAAGCAAAAAAAGAGCAATCCCTTCATGCGCAAGTTCTCAATGGGCCATTGCTGACCACGAGTTTGGCTGACAGGCCTACGCGCGCACTCAGTGCTGAACGTTGAAATAGCGACTTGAACTGCATATCGATTCAAAACAAATTCATTCAATCCAACTCTCCCCGTTGGATCACTGAAAAGAATTCACGAAGACCTCTTGCAAAGCCCAAGGGTAAGGTGCAAAGCACAGTCTCATCCTCGACTCAAAACCCTTGGTCATGAATTCCACCCGTTGAAGCCGGTATCCGGACTGATGGACTCAGAATTTAACCTTCCCAAGCCCTAGGGGCTCAGTGGCATTTGAAATTCCTAGTTTTCTGAAAAGAAAACCACCCATTCACCGTTGCGGGGACAGCATGGTCGCTCACTTGAAACGCCAATTTCCCGTTGAACTGCCTTTAAAGAGCATCAAAGACGAGCACTATCAACCCATTGACTCTATCACATTGGCCTTGCCCGCGACTTGATGCGGGGGTTTTAAGATGACAATGCACTTTACGGCGCCTTGAGGCGCTTTGAGGCGCTTTGATGGCTCTGGGAGCCTATTGGGGTTGAGAACAACAAACTTCACATCCAAGCTTCAGTCAAGTCGTTTCAGTCGGGGGCGGCACTCAAACCGAGTAAGCGCACCCGCACGCTTTTGCCTTTGACCCGGCCCTCAGACAATCGGCTGACAGCTTCGCGGGCGATATCGGCATTGACGGCCACGTAGGTGGAGAATTCATTGACGTTGATTTTACCGATTTGGTCTTTTTGAAATCCAGCTTCACCGGTCAAGGCTCCCAAAACATCCCCAGCTCGAATTTTTTCCTTTCTCCCACCCACAATTTGAAGTGTGGCCATGGGTGCGGCAGGAGGACGCCCGGCGCCTGAGGCTGGCTTGAGTTGGCTCACCTCAAACCAGCTGGATTCGCGCCCTTGGAGCTGCTCAATTCGACCCACATAACCCATCTCATCCATGGAAACCAAGGAGAGCGCGAGGCCTTTGGCGCCAGCGCGACCCGTCCTTCCAATGCGGTGAACATGCACCTCAGGATCAGGACTCACATCCACGTTGATCACAGCGGCCAGTTCAGCCACATCCAAGCCCCTGGCTGCCACATCGGTCGCCACCAAGACGTTGCAACTGCGGTTGGCAAACTGCACCATGACTTGATCGCGCTCGCGCTGCTCTAACTCACCATACAAAGCCATGGCACTGAAACCCCTTGCTTGCAAATCGATTACCAACTCTCGGCATTGTTGCTTGGTGTTGCAAAACGCCAAGGCATTGGCCGGCAAGTAATGGTCAAGCAACTTGGCCACGACAGCAAAACGCTCTTGCCCAGTCACTTCAAAGTAAATTTGCTCCACAACGCCTAGGTCGAGCTGAACTTGTACTTTGACGCTTTTGGGATCGCGTAGAAATTGTGCGGCAAGTTGATCGATCTCTGCGGGGTAGGTCGCAGAAAACAACAAGGTCTGACGGCTCACACCGCAATGACCAACCACCTTTTTGATATCGTCCATGAAACCCATGTCCAGCATCCGGTCGGCCTCGTCCAACACCAAGGTTTGCACCGCCCCCAAATGCAAATTGCCTTTGTCAATATGATCCAGGATTCGCCCCGGAGTCCCCACCACCACATGGGCGCCATGCATCAAACTGTTGGCTTGAGCACGAAGTGCCACACCGCCACACAAAGTGATGACTTTGATATTCTCCACGGCCCGCGCAAAACGACGGATTTCCTGCGTCACCTGATCGGCCAGTTCCCGAGTCGGGCACATCACCAAAGCCTGGACATTCAGACGCGGCGCCTCCAGTTTTTGCACCAAAGGCAAGGCAAAGGCCAGGGTTTTACCACTGCCGGTGCTGGCTTGGGCAATGAGGTCCTCGCCTTTTAAGGTCAAGGGCAAGCTCAAGGCCTGGATAGGGGTCATTTGGGTCAAGCCCAATTGATGCAAATTGAGCAAGACTTCAGGGGGTAAACCCAGAGTCTCAAAGCCCAAAGTTTCGTTTTTTTGAATATTGTCCATAGGGATCATTATCCTATGGACTTCATTGAAGTTGACCCACTTGATCGAAAGCAGTCTCTTTGACCGCTTCACTGCGCTGGCCCACCCAGTGCGCTTGAACCCTCTCGCATTTTGCCCATCCCACAATCCAAACGCCATGAAACCCATCGACGGCACCCAGGTTTAGCGCATGACATGGCTCAACGGGGGTTCATGCCCGAGAAGTTGCGACAAAACCATTAAGATAGCGCCGAAACACCTGGCCCAATGGTGAGCTAAAAAGAAAGAAATCAGTCTTTCAGGCCGCGTTGAACACCACCGAGATAGCACAACAATGCTTGTGAACCCATCGCCTTTATGACAAAACCTTTTCAATGCACACAATGTGGCCAATGCTGCCATGACCTCAATATTCCATTGACGGCCAAAGAGTCCATTGATTGGATTTCTGGCGGCAACCAGGTGAAAGTACTTGTCGAAGCCATTCCGTGGAGCGAAGAAACACTTCAAGTCAACGAGCTCTTGAACCGAAAAAAACAAATCACATTCGCCTCGCTGAGTGGCTCACTCTCCATTCGGGTGCAAGTGACTTTCTTAGGCTACTTCTTGGGTGCTTGCCCCAATTTGGATGCTCAACTCAATTGTAGGATTTATGAAGATCGTCCCTTGACCTGTCGGATTTACCCTTTCGAGATGAATCCTCATATTGCACTAGAACCCAACAACAAATTGTGTCCTGATGAAGCGTGGAGCCTACCCAAGACGACAACCAGGTCAATTCACCAAGTCCCATTGCAAATTTCAATCATTGACGCAGAAACCGATCAACACATACAAACCCTATTCACACAAAATACCACCGATCTGGCTGTCAAAGAGCTTCTTTGTCTATCGCTCGGGATCAGCACAGCTTCATTGTCCAATGACGGGTATCTTTTCCATCATGTCAATCAAAATGAACTTCGCTCACAGTTACAGTCCTTGCTGAGCAATACGTTGAATACGACTCAAAAAAGAGGAATTCAAGACTGGCTGATTGTGTCGCAAAACAACTCAACCCGCAGTGACTTGACTCAAATTGGTGGGCGCACTGCAGCACTCAGCGAGTTGACAAGTCAAGAGGAATACTTGCACTTCCAATGAAATCTCAAAGAGGTGTCGTCAGCGCTCCAACTGACACATCAAGGACGATCTCGCACACCCGTGTCATACAAAACTTCACCGTCCTCTTTCATAAAAGGCTCGATATGTGCAATGGGCAAAAGGGACAACACTTTCTCCGATGGGCGACACAACTTAACGCCAAGCTCAGTGATCACGATGGGGCGATTCATCAAAATCGGATAAGCCAGCATGAAATCGATCAACTCTTCATCACTCCAAGTCAGCAAATCCAATTTAAGCTCGTGGTAAGGTGTGCCTTTCTCACGAAGCAATTCCCGAACGGGCACCTTCATTTTGGCAATCATTGATCTCAGAGTCTCTTTAGATGGCGGTGTTTTCAGATACTCAATAACAGTTGGCTCAAAGCCTGCATGAATCAGGAGAGCCAAGGTGTTTCTTGAAGTTCCACATGCTGGGTTATGGTAAATGGTGACATCTTGCATGGGTAGCCTTTAACGTATTCATGAGGGTCTGACTGATCCAAGCCTGCAGCATCTTATCAAGCAAGGCTGGGCTTCGTAGGCCTATTTTAATCCGACGGTATTCAAAGTGGTTCGATCAGGCAACGATAGAGTAAAGCCAAATGGACGAAATCGCACCCATGCGCGTAGACCCTGTGCATTGATTGATACTGTGTTTAATTAAAGTTATACCAAAGGTATCGTCTAAATCCTTGTTTTCAAAAAAATGGTAATGTAAGACATGACTCAGACTCTCAATCAACTCGCCAAAGAAATCAAGTCTTGCAGCATCTGCGCAAAGCATCTCCCTCTCGGCCCCAGACCCGTGATCCAGGTCAATGGCCAAGCCAAAATCCTCATCGCTGGACAGGCCCCAGGAACCAAAGTTCATGAAACCGGAGTTCCTTTCGACGACCCCAGTGGTGAGCGACTTAGGCAGTGGATGGGAATTGATGCATCGGTTTTTTATAATCCCAAAAAAATAGCGATTGTCCCCATGGGATTTTGCTATCCTGGAGCAGGCCGCTCAGGTGACCTCGCACCAAGACCTGAATGCGCAGACACCTGGCGAGAACAACTGTTAGCTTTCATGCCAAACATTCAACTCACACTGGTGATTGGACAGTATGCTCAGAAATGGCACCTTGGCGCTTTGCAAAAAATCAGTCTTACAGAAACCGTGCGAGCTTGGAGAGAATACGGGCCAACTATCATGGCTCTTCCACACCCGAGTCCCAGAAATAATATTTGGCTTAAAAAAAACGAATGGTTTGAATCCGATGTTCTTCCCTGTTTAAGAGCACAAATATCCCAACTACTGATCGATCCTTCCCCCCATAAACCCAACTCAACGTCATCAAAGTGAATCATGCCTTTCGTCATTAAAAAAATTACAAGTCCAATTCGCAATACAACGATTTTGGTCAACGCCAAAAAGGAACTTGATCTTTATCACACGGTACTGCAGTTGTCATGGCTAGAGTTCAATTTACTTTTTATGTTGGTATTTTTTTGCATCAATTTGATCTTTGGATTTCTCTACTGGTTAAGTCCTGATTCAATTGGTGGGATAAGCAATCCCTCTTACTTTAATTATTTTTTCTTCAGCGTCCATACGTTGGCAACCATCGGATACGGAAACATGTTTCCACAAACATTGCTGAGTAATGTACTCGTGACATTTGAAACGATGGGCGGTTTATTAAGCTTAGGACTTTTCGCGGCCGTTTCATTTTCTCGACTCTCACTGCCCCGATCGCTGATTGCATTCAGTGACAAGGCCGTCGTCACCAATCACAATGGCAAACCCACTTTGATGATTCGACTGGCGAACAATCGAGGCAACTCCGTCATCGACGCGCAAATTGCTTTGAGCTTATTCAAGCAAGAAACCACATCCGAGGGCTCATCCATGATGAGAATTTACGACTTAAAACTGGTCAGGAATACCTCTCCACTATTGCTGCTGACTTGGTTGGTCATGCACACAATTGATGAGGAAAGTCCCCTTTATGGGTTGAATGAAGATGTCTTGCAACAGGGTGAGCTCATCCTTCTTGCCACTGTCACCGGACTTGATGAAACGCTCTCACAGACGATTCACGCCAAAACGACTTACCAAAGAAGCAACATCTATTGGAATATGCGCTTCAAAGATTTGTTCAAAAATGAGGTTCAATCCAAATCTCAGTTCATTGATTTGAGTGAACTCCATTCAATTGAGAAAATTGAAACAATTTAAGTGCATTGGGGACAAGCAACTCGACCAAAATCGACCACTATTGAAACTCGAAGTCAATCTCAAGGGCGCCCAAATTAAGCACTCATGAACAGGACCTTATCAGCATTATCCATGGCGTCAAAATTTACACGCCAATTTTCATTTGACCAATTTATCCTGAGTTTGGGTGTCAAAGTCACTGGCCTCATGGCGTTCATGAAGTTGCTCGGAAAGCTCACCTCTCAACTGATTCACCATGCGTCCTCGCTTGACAGCAGGTCTTGCATAGAGTGTATCGGCCCAGCGATTGACATGTTGATACTCGTGCACACTCAAAAATTCTGCAGCGCTATAAAGCCACCCTTTGACCAAGCCACCGTACCATGGGAAAACGGCCATATCAGCGATGGTGTATTCATTGCCAGCGAGATATTCATTCTTGGCCAAGTGTTGGTCAAGTACATCGAGTTGGCGCTTGACTTCCATTGCAAATCGATCGATTGCATATTCAATTTTTACCGGTGCGTACGCATAAAAATGTCCAAATCCTCCCCCCAAGTAGGGCGCACTCGACATCTGCCAAAACAACCAATTCAGGGTCTCAGTTCGGGCGTGAAGATCCTTGGGTAAGAAAACATTGAATTTTTCCGCCAAGTACATCAAGATCGATCCTGATTCAAAAACTCGGATGGGATGCGAGACACTTCGATCCATCAACACTGGGATTTTTGAATTTGGGTTGAGATCAACAAATCCGGAGCCAAATTGACCGCCATCACTGATTTTGATCAACCACGCATCGTATTCAGCTCCTGCATGCCCCAAGGACAATAACTCCTCTAGCATGATGGTCACCTTGACGCCGTTGGGAGTCCCCATGGAATAAAGCTGCAGTGGATGTCGTCCAACAGGCATATCCTGTTGGACTCGAGAGCCTGCAGTGGGTCGATTAATTCCAGCGAAATTGCCACCATTGGGCTTATCCCAAGTCCAGATTTTAGGAGGCGTGTAGTCAGTTGAATTCATCGGTTAAATTTCCATGGTTATCCAGTTCATACACTGGGATATAAAGTCTAAAGAGCTGATCATTTGGGCCACTGCGATTGAATATATCAAATCAACCTATTGCATTTTACTGGAAAGTGGTTGCATCCGATATTGACGCATCAAGGCGACCACAATGCATCATTTCTTGATGTCAATATACAGTGTATGTGCCGGAGTCGCGCCGACTTACAAGGATTTTCAATGGGAAAATCGCACATCTATTGATGGACAACGAGTAACTCATTGGTAAGCTCAATGAATCTGTGACCAATGCAGGCGTATGAAATTGCCAACAAATTCAATCTCAACAGCTTCTATAATTTTCATTAGACATATTGCCTGTATTGATCGACAGCAACTTTGGCTCCCCAAAGACCATGAAATTTTTAACTGCGTATTCTGGCAACACTTGGACATCATTACGGACAACTACCCTGAAAAACGCCGGATATGCATATGATGTTGGCAGCACGGGGAGTAATCGAACGAGGCCCGAGGATGTCTGACTCTAGCTCTAGACTGATGGCTACTTTATTCGTAGTGGGTCCACATTCTTAAGATTCGAACCGTCTTCTCCTTGCGCAAAATTTCATAAACTAAACGATGTTGAATATTAATTCTGCGTGAGTAAGCCCCTTTTAGATCTCCAACTAACTTTTCATAAGGCGGCGGATTTTGAAGGGGGTCTACTTCTAAAATATCCAATAAGGCCTGGGCTTTGTCTTTTAGGCCTGCGGCAGATAGTTTTTTAGCATCCTTAATGGCATATTTGGAATAAGCTAAATTCCAAGTCACCACTTCAATACCCTTTTACTTTTAGTAATAGGCTCAGCCATTGACTCTTGAATCGACTCACGCATCCCCGGAATTGCCAATAGATAAAGCGTCTCCTGAATAGCATTCCAATCTTCTTCAGAAACTAAAACAGCATTCGCTCGCTTACCAGAAATGAGTACTGGCTTGTGTGACTCTGCCGCTTGATCAATCAAACGGTAGAGACCTGCTCGGGCTTGACTTGCGGTTAATGTGGTCATAATTTCACTCCCTTTCAATATAGTACGCAAAAGCGTACGTTTTGTCAAGTGACCGTCTCATCCGCAGGGTAGCGATAGCGTGCCCAGCACTCTAACTCAACCCTATCCTAAAGACCTGTCGAAATTACATGCCGCCTATTTATTCAGCAGAACCTGCGCAATAATGTGCATGCAATAATTTAAGGCCAAAAGAAAAACTACTGTGTTTAAACAGTGGCTGAACGAAAGGGAGGCGCGGGCCGGAGTCGAACCGACCTACACGGATTTGCAATCCGATGCATAATCAATTGTTGAACTATGGTTCAACGAACTGATTAAACAGATTGATTCCTTACTTTTCAAATCAAAAGACTGGTTTTCAAGCAACAACTATATTCAGTTGTTTACCCAAAACAT
>CAIMTJ010000083.1 GCA_903844385.1 uncultured Burkholderiales bacterium | reverse complement strand
TCTCCTACTATGCATCCGGGGGCACATACTGCACATACCGCACAAACCACACCAATCTCACCCAGCGCACCCACCCCTCCATCCGCGCCAAGTCAACACCCCGCTCACCGCATTGTGGCCCTGGCCGGTATTGCCAAGCCGGCGCAGTTCTTTGAGATGCTCGGCGCGTTGGGCCTGACGCTTGGAGCAACGCTGTGCGCGAGCGACCACGCAAGCGCCAGCGAGTTGATGGGCTTGCTGAGCACAGAACTTGGGCTTGCCCGCGAGCGTGTCACGCTGCTGTGCACTGAAAAAGATGCCGCCAAGCTGTGGCCGCTTTACCCGCAGGCTTGGAGCGTGGCGCTCGGGGTCAAGCTCGAGCCCTTATTTTTAGAGGAATTTGATTTGATGCTTCGCCACAGGCTATCATCCACCCATGGACACGAAACTCATTGAATTGCTCGTTTGCCCCGTCACCAAGGGGCCCTTGACGCTCGGAGCTGAGCGCCAAGAATTGATCTCCAAAAGTGCTCGGCTGGCTTACCCCATCCGTGACGGCATTCCGATTTTGCTCGAAGTGGAGGCCCGCACCTTGAGCGATGAGGAGTGCGAGCGTTGAGCTTGGCGCAGGGATTCACCGTCATCATTCCGGCCCGACTCGCCTCGAGCCGTTTGCCCATGAAGCCCTTGGCCGACATCCACGGCCTGCCCATGGTGGTTCGAGTGGCCAAGCAAGCGCAAAAGTCGCAAGCGCTTCGCGTCGTGGTGGCCGCCGATGATGAGCGCATTGAGCGCGCTTGTCTGGACCACCAAGTGCCGTGTGTGCTCACCGATCCCCACCACCCCTCGGGCTCAGACCGATTGGCCCAGGCCTGTGAGCTGCTCGGACTGCGGGGCCAAGACATCGTGGTGAACGTGCAAGGCGACGAGCCCTTGATCGAGCCCGAGCTCATCAACTCGGTGGCCCAACTCCTGGATCAACACCCGCGCTGCCCAATGGGAACGGTGGCCCACGAGATCCATGCGTTGGAGGACTTTTTGAGTCCCCATGTGGTCAAGGTGGTTCTGGACAAAAACTCGCAAGCCCTTTACTTCAGCCGCGCTGGCATCGCGTTTTGGCGAGATGCGCCTGTGAGCGTGCAAGAGGGCCACTCGCCCACCCCCAAGTCCTTGTCCACTCCCAAGCCTTTGCGGCACGTGGGCCTGTACGCCTACCGAGCCGAGTTCTTGGCCTTGTACCCCCAATTGAGTCCCAGCCCCTTGGAGCAACTGGAGTCCTTGGAGCAACTGCGTGTGCTCTGGCACGGACACCCCATTGCCGTGCACGTCACTGACATGGCCTGCGCCTTGGGGGTCGACACGCCCGAGGACTTGGAGCGGGTTCGCCGCTTGCTCGCGTGAACTCTCAGCAGCGGCCCTGATCCTTGCGCTCAAGTGCGGCACCTGGGACTGACTCACCGTTCTCCTTGGCCTCGAAGGCTTTGCAAGTCGTGCTATCCTTGGGTGAGAAGAAAAACCACACGCAGGCTAGGGGCTCGCATTTCCAGTGAAAAAAACCTTGAACGCGACTCAAGACTTGCCGTGACACCATCCAAGAAGGACCGACATGAGACTGATTTTGTTAGGCGCTCCTGGCGCAGGCAAAGGCACACAGGCCACATTCATTTGCCAACACTATGGTATCCCCCAGATTTCAACCGGTGACATGCTGCGCGCAGCGGTCAAAGCGGGGACGGCGATGGGGCTGGAGGCCAAAAAAGTCATGGACTCGGGTGCCTTGGTGAGTGACGAGATCATCATCGGCTTGGTGAAAGAACGAATTGAGCAAGACGACTGCAAGGCTGGTTTTTTGTTCGACGGCTTTCCCCGCACCTTGCCCCAGGCGGATGCCATGAAAGCAGCGGGTGTGCATTTGGACTACGTGCTTGAAATCGATGTACCCTTTAGCGACATCATTGAGCGCATGAGTGGGCGGCGCGTGCACCTCGCGAGCGGTCGCACCTACCACCTCAAATTCAACCCCCCCAAAGTGGCAGGGGTGGACGACATCACTGCGGAGCCCTTGATTCAACGCGAAGACGACAAGGAAGACACGGTGAAAAAACGCTTGGATGTCTACTCCTCGCAAACCCGCCCCTTGGTCGACTATTACTCCCAATGGAGCCAATCCAACGAGGCGCATGCCCCGCACTACCGTGCCATCAGTGGCGTGGGCAGCGTTGAAGAGATCAAAGAGCGCGCCTTCAAAGCCTTGGCCAGCTAAAGTCACGCAAAAGCAGTGCTCTGCTACCCTGGTCGGTGGCGTATGGGGCTAGGCACCAGCATCCTCGCTGGCCATCAAATGCAAGGCCAGTGCAATCCTCGCCTTGACTGGACTGAGTTGACTCCACCCTGCCACCCAAGGTGAGTGGGCAGCGCGGTCCAAGGCACTGGCCTTGGGCCCGTGCAATGGGTGCCCACCTAAGCCCTCGTGACCCCAAGCTACGCGAGAGGTCAAGACCACGGTCACTCCCAGGCTCATCAAGCCCAGCAGCGGCTCACGCAAGGACTCGGCCCAGGTGCCAGACCCGGTGCCCGAGACCACCAAACCTCTGAGAGGCGCCAGGCGCTGAGGGGCTGGCGCTGCGTCTCGCTCACGCTCCAACTGTTCGCATAAGGCCAGCACCACGCCAGCGGGCTCGACACCGGCGTGACTCATCACCACCTCCACGCGGGGCCAATGGGGGTGAGCCAAGACCTGCGCGAGACTTGGCCTGACATAGGGCCAGACATCTTCGACGCTCACATTGGCCTCGGGCTGCCCTGGCGCCAAGGACTGGGGATTGGGTGGGGCATGATGGGTGAGGAGCGACAAGGGCGAGGGCGCCACAGACTCAAAGGCCTGGAGACTTTGGGCGTGCATTTTTTGAACGCTCCCACCGGGGTGAACCTCACCGGCCATCACCACCCTCACCCCACCCTTGGAGAGTGCAATCAAGCGCTGCAACACCGCCCAAGCGTCTTGGAGGTTTTGGGGGCCATCGCTGTGGGGCGCGTCCCAGGCACGCATGGCGCCCGTGAGCACCACGGGTTTGTCGTGGGGCAAGAGCCAAGACAACAAAAAAGCCGTCTCCTCCAAGGTGTCCGTGCCGTGGGTGATCAAAATGCCCCGCACCGCCGGGTCAGCAAAGGCCGACTGCAGGTGAGCCAACAGCTGATTCCAGTGGGCGTGGGCCATGTCCTTGCTGTCGATTTGACAGACCTGATGGACGTCGACGTCAAAGTGTGGCTCTAGGCCCACACCGTTGACTTGGCCCCAGATGCGCTCGATGCCAAGCTCGCCCGCTCTGTATTGACCCCGCTCTTGGGGACCCACACTGAGCCCGGCGATGGTGCCACCGGTGCCTAAAACAACAATTTTTTGCACAAAAGATGCTTTCATGTCTTGATTTTTCAAATGAACTGATTAAAAATACAGATACTGTACGCAATAACAGATTCAACTCACCTCCAGGGAGTCTCCATGATCAAAGCCTTCAAACTCACCGATCGTCAACAAGAAATCCTTGATTTGATCAAAAACAGCATTTCTCAAACCGGCTCACCGCCAACTCGCGCGGAGATTGCAGAGCTGTTGGGCTTCAAGTCGGCCAATGCCGCCGAAGACCATCTGCGCGCCTTGGCCAAAAAAGGCGTGATTGAGCTCGTGAGCGGGCGCTCCCGAGGCATTCGCCTCACCGACACCGCCGCTTTCACCAGCGCCACCACCCACTTCAAGCAAGCCATGTTACCGCTCGAAGGCCTGGCCCAGTTGACATTGCCGCTCATTGGTCGTGTGGCAGCGGGCTCACCCATTTTGGCGCAAGAACATGTCGACCAGACCTATTACGTGGAAGAAAGCCTCTTTAACAAGAAGCCCGATTATTTACTCAAGGTGCGCGGCATGTCCATGCGTGACATTGGCATCATGGACGGGGACTTGTTGGCCGTCAAAGCCACCAAGGACGCCAAAAACGGTCAAATCGTCGTTGCTCGCATTGGTGACGAAGTCACCGTCAAGCGCTTTCAGCGTGTGCACGACCACATCGAATTGCAAGCCGAAAACCCCGACTACCAGACCATCGTGGTCGAGCCGGGTGAAGCCTTTGAAATTGAAGGTTTGGCCGTCGGCCTCATTCGCAACACCATGTTAATGTAAGGAGACCCGATCATGAGCTTGACCCTCTTCACCCTCTTGAAGCTGTTCCAATGGGGCGCATCCAACACTGTTCACCGCTTGACCACCCCGTTGCCCCCCCAACGTTTGGCCCCTGAGGAGCAGGCCACACCGGACAAGACTGTGCCTGCCAAGGACCCCATCAAGCGCCAACGCGCAGAACCGAGCACCTTGAGCCTGAACAAGGCCAGACCCCTCACCGCATTTCAGGTCCAAGCCATGGAAGGCGCCATGGGCAAGCCCATGCATCAACGCACACTCGTGCGTCCGGCCCACAAACGACTCCCCAGCTTGGTGATGGGCAACAGCACCACCACCCAGTCCATCGTCTTGGCGCCCACCCCCCAGAACAAGCCGCAGCCCAAAGCACTGCGTGTCTCGCGCTTGATGCCTTTGAATGCGGCGAGTGACCCTGCCGAAAGATGGGTGATGTCGGGCTCCATGAACGAGGTGTGTGCGGAGCTCGATCGCCGGGTGCGCTTGGGCTTGCAGACCTGAGTTGGGGTCGCCCCTTTGAGGGTCTATCCTAGTGCTCACGTCATGCCACTGACATTGGTTTTGAGTGGCCTTGTGGTTTAATCTGAGAATGCAGCGCCAACGCTGTGTCCTCTTTTACAACCACAGATAGCTTTGAACCCAAGAAACTCGGCAACGCCCATCCCTGCGTTGAGCTATCCCATCTGAGCCCTCAGGCCCAGGTCTTCTTGTTGCTCAACATGAATATTGTGATCCTGGATGATTACCAAGACGTTGTGAGAAAGCTCGATTGTGCCAACAAGCTCAAGGGGTTCAACACCAAGGTCTACAACAACACCGTCAAGGGCATGGGTCAATTGGTGGTGCGTCTCAAGGACGCCGAGGCATTGGTCCTCATTCGTGAGCGCACCCCAATCAAGCGCAACTTGCTCGAGAAGTTACCCAAGCTCAAACTCATCTCCCAAACCGGCAAGGTGAGCTCACACCTGGACTTGCAAGCGTGTACCGATCTGGGCATTGTGGTGAGCGAGGGCTTTGGTTCACCCATTGCGCCAGCCGAGATGACCTGGGCCTTGGTGATGGCGGGCGCGAGACGCCTGCCGCAGTACATCAGCAACCTCAAACACGGGGTGTGGCAACAGTCCGGGCTCAAAGCGGCGCACATGCCCGCCAATTTTGGCTTGGGCACGACCTTGCATGGCAAAACCTTTGGGGTGTGGGGTTACGGCAAAATCGGACAACTCGTGAGTCAATACGCCCGCGCTTTTGGCATGACGGTGTTGGTCTGGGGCAGTCCCGAGTCGCGCGAGAAAGCAATCCAGGACGGTCACCAAGCTGCCGCCAGCAAAGCGGCGTTTTTCAGCGACAGCGACTACGTGAGCCTACACCTGCGGCTCAACGACCAAACCCAGGCCAGTGTCACCGCGCAAGATTTGGCGCTCATGAAAACCACCGCGATGCTCGTCAACACCTCGCGTGCCGAGTTGATCGAAGAAGGTGCTTTGGCCAAGGCCTTGTTGAGGGGACAACCCGGCTTGGCAGGCGTGGATGTGTTTGAGAGCGAGCCCATCTTGCAAGGCAACGCATTGCTCAAACTCGAGAACTGCATTTGCACGCCGCACTTGGGCTATGTTGAACAAAACTCTTATGAGCTGTATTTTGGCACGGCATTTGACAATGTGGTCAATTTTGCAGCAGGCCATCCCAGTGCTGTGGCCAACCCCACGGTCTTGGAGCGCAGCAAGAAGTTGACACCCCCCGCGCGCAAAACATAAGCCCATGAAATCAACTCCTCGGTTGATCACCGTACAAGCTTCTGGGTTGCTCGCGTTCGCACTCTTGGCTCAAAGCGCCTTGGCTCAACAAGCCGAGCTCTGGCGTGCCTATTCGCGCTTTGGCTATGGTCCTGGCCCCAATAGCGAGATCATTCCGACCAAGAGTCGGCATAACTGTCAAAGAATTGATGGCGAGATCCGCTTTGGCGCAGCAAACCGTCGAGCACGTGGGTCGACTCTTCAAAGTTGGAATAATCAAATTCGAAAGACGTTTCGGCTTTTTCCGTGTCTTCAAAATAACTGGGGCTTATTTTTTTAACCCCCTTGACTCTTGATGTTGCCATGATGTACCCCTGTTGAATGTTGAAGTCAATTGAATGTGTCCTAAAAAATAGACGTTGGAGGCTGTCGAATTTCCAACAGCCTGTGCATTCAAAGCAATTGACATGCCATCAAACAACTGAGGGGACAAGGCCAGCCAGGTTTAGGCGTCGGACTTCAACAAACAGGCATGAAAGCGCAAAAAAGCAGTGATGGTGGGCGCAAATCGCTCGAACTCGGCCTCATCGTATTTGATTTGGAAGTGATCCAAGCTGGCCGATTGCGCTTGGTAATCGCACTCGAGCTTCCAGGATAAGACCTTGGGGGTGGACTGGATCAAGTGAAAATTGGTGGCAAAGGACCAACTCCAGTGTTGAGAGTGAGGCGGCGTGTTTTGTCGAACCACCAGCACGTCAAGCTCCCCATTGGCCGCATGGTTGAGCCAGTTCTGCACTTGATTGACCCTCAAAAGACCCAACAAACCCGGGTTCAATTTCATGCCCTCCACGATGGAGAAGGTTTGCGCTTGAACACCACCCCCGCCAAGCGCCTGGGGGTTTTGCAAAAAACGTTCAGAAAAATAATCCGCCAAGCCTTGGGGCTTGGGAAGCACGCCCAAGGTCAACAAAAACCGCTCAATGTCAATGGGAAAATTCGGATGCATGACGGCGTCTCAAAGGGGGGGGGAGCATTAAAACGACTTTAAGCTGCGAAACGCCAAGGCGTCGTTGATCGCGCGGTAAACGTTGTTGAACAAGACCCGATCTTCAGACGTGAAAACGGCTTGTTGCCCGTTGCTCAGCTGCAAGATGATCTTGAAGGTGAACTGAGCCGGGGTAAAAGCCAGAAATAGGGCCACCAAGCTCAAGACCACCGCCAACACAAAGAGCGTGGCTTGGGTCTCCTCGCTGGGCAAGGAGCCGAGAAAGGAGTCCCCGATCAAGGCCGTGCCCAATGCCACCATCAAGCCCAAGACAAAGCACACCAAGGCCAAGAAAAAGCTCGACCACGATAAGAGTTTGACATTTTTTTTCTCCTGCGTTTGAAGGGCACAGACATGCTCGAGCACAATCACCTGTCTGCCCAGAACCACCCGAGAGTCCGTCACCTGTACGAAGCCTTGATCAAAGAAAAATTTATTCATGACAGTCTGTTAAAAAACTGCGCCATGATAACCACATTTGCTCACGCCCCGCTCTTGTCCCAAGAAAGCGTCCTCTTCAGTGCTCGCCTCACACCCCGCCTAAGGCGTGCGTGCAACTCCCCTTGGCGCCCAGTCCATCAGCCCTGCCGCATCTCGGGTGCTGGGTGCTGGGTGCTTGCCCCTGGAGCCGTCGCCCTCAACCCTGCACCAAAATGGTCACCCCTATGCGGCGCCATGAAACAAGAAAGAAGCCCTCTTTGAACCCTGACCCCATTGCCGAGCGCTTTGCTGGGCACTGGATTCCCCTGAAACACCCCACACGCTGGTGCAATAATGGATGGGGGCCAACTCGATGAAGGAACGATTCTTGCATTGAGGTCTAGGCACCCAGAGGAAACCGCCATGCTCACCACCCAACAACCTGTTTTGCGAAAATTCTGGCATGCCGTCATGCCCTTGTCCCAACTGGCACAAGGCCCCCAACCGTTTCGTTTGTTGGGCCAAGACATCGTTGTCTTTTTGGACGCCACTGGTGAGCCAGCCGCCTTGCGCGATCGCTGCTGCCACCGCACGGCCAAGCTCTCCAAGGGCTGGATCAAAGACGGCGCATTGCAATGCGCCTACCACGGTTGGTGCTACAACCCCAAGGGCGAGGTGGTGCACATTCCGCAGTGGGAAGAAGGACGCAGCATTCCTGAGCAGTACAAAACCAGGGCTTATCACTGCGTGAGTCGCTACGGCTACGCCTGGGTTTGCCTCGAAGACCCGATCGCAGACATCCCGCCCATTGCTGAGTTTGGGGCCAGTGGCTACCGCACCATCTATCAATTTTATGAAACCTGGGCGACGTCTCCCATGCGAGCGCTTGAGAATTCATTTGACAATGCACACTTTAGCTTTGTGCACCGCGCCACCTTTGGCGTGGCCGCCAACCCCAAGCCCAGCAGCTACGAGCTCGTCGACACCGATAGCGGCTTTTATGCTGAAACGCGAGTGCCCGCCTCCAACCCAGAGGCCTTTCAAAAAATCAGTGGGGTGAGTGACCCCATCACCACTCGGCACATGCGAAACGCTTACTTTTTACCCTTCTCCAGAAGACTCGACATCGAATACCCCTCGGGCATTCGGCACATCATTTACAACTGCTTTACCCCCATCGATGACGGCCATATCCAGTTGTGCCAGTGGCTCTTTAGAAACGACACCGAAGCCGATTGCCCTGAGCGCATGCTCATCGATTTTGACGAAGTGATCACGCGTGAGGACAAAGACATCTTGGAGGCCACCGACCCCGATGCCGTGATTGACACCCGACGACTCGGTGTTGAATTCTCCATGCCCAGCGACAAACCCGGTCTTTTGATTCGCCGCAAACTCATGGAGATGCTCACCGCTCACGGTGAGCAAGAAGTGCACGCCAACCCCAGCTGAGCCCCAACTTTCATTC
>CAIMTJ010000082.1 GCA_903844385.1 uncultured Burkholderiales bacterium | reverse complement strand
CATTGGCGAAGGGACTTGTTTCAAGGTGTCTTTGCCTGTGATTCAAGCCGATCAAGCGTCTGTGCAATTGAAGAGCTGAGCACATGTCCAACCCTTGCATTCACATTCTTTGCGTGGATGATGAGCCCAACATACTGCGCTCTTTGACCCGTTTTTTAAAGATGAATCGTTTTGAGGTGAGCACGGCCAATGGTGCCGAAGAGGCCTTGTCGTTGTTGGGGTCGCAGCGCTTTGACGCGGTGATTTGCGATATGGGCATGCCAGGCATGACTGGCGCCGAGCTGCTCGCTGTGGTGAGCCGCGATTGGCCTGAGACTTTGCGTTTTTTGCTCACAGGCTTTTTAGACATGAGTGCTGATGACCACGCCTTGAAGGCGGCCGACTTGAGTGGTTTCGTTCACAAACCCTGGAACAACGAAGAACTGTTGTCTCTTTTGCAGACAGCATTGGGTCGCTCAAGCTGAAAACGAGCTCGCAGCCACCACGCTTGAAGCTCGTTTTGGGTGCCATCAAAATGGTGGTTTAAAAGCTCAGGCTTTGCCCTTCGGTCATGGGGACGATCTGAATGGGGCTGCCTTTCATGGCCTCTTGAAATTCGGCCAAGGTTCCCTTTGTCATGGGGTTGGAGTTGTAGTGCATGGGAATCACCATCTTGGGGTGGATCCAAGTATTGAGCGCAAAGGCCGCATCCTTGGGGCCCATGGTGAAGTTGCCACCGATTGGGATCATGACCATGTCGGGTCGGTAATGCTCAGCGATGAATTTCATATCGCTAAAGAGCCCAGTGTCTCCCATGTGCCAAATCTTAAAGCCGTTTTCCATCTCAATGATGTATCCGACAGGCTCGCCCGCTGGGTGTGACTCTGCTTTGCCCGTGGCCGGATTGTTGAACACGATCAAAGAGGAGTGATCGGCATGTACGGCTGTGACTTTGAGACCCGCAAAGGGCTCGATGGTGCCTGATTTATTAAAGCGATGGGTGAGGTTGGCTGGCATGAGCCCCAGGGTAATGAGCGGGGTGACCATGTCGGCAGGCCCATAGAGCACCGAGTTGTTGAGCTTGGCAATCTCGGGGGCGTCGCCCAAATGGTCCACATGTCCATGGGTCACCAAAACGAAGTCGACCTTGCCCAGTGCAGAGAGGTCTTTTTTGTAAATCGCGGGCGCTTTGGGGCCAGTGGAGATCCATGGATCAATGATGATATTTTTACCGCCAGGGCTGGTCATTCGAAATCCGGCTTGTCCCAACCACAACAACTCAGTTTTCCCACTCGCGGGCGAAGGGGTGGGCGTGGGTGGACTTTGGGCCCAAGAAACGCTGAGTGCAGTGCCCAAAAATAACGGCAGCAGGCCTTTAAAAATGGCTCGAAAAGGGCTCCTGAGCTTTAGGGTGAAAGTCGAGGTCATCAAAATATCCTTGGGGGTTGTAAAGCGTCTATGCTACCCAAACTTGACGTCCAGCTGGCCTAGGGTTTACTGCATGGGGCGTTGGATGGCCGGGCATGCGATGCCAATCGGTACACTCAGAAAACTTACCGCCAGAGACGCTCTTTTAGGCCAATTCCTTTTTGAAGAACTCCAGGGTTCTGCTCCAAGACAAATCGGCCGCTTCCTTGGAATAGCGAGGTGTCGAGTTGTTGTGAAACCCGTGCTGGGTATCGGCATAGACAAACCCTTGGTGGGGGATCTTGGCCGCCGTGAGTGTCGCTTCATATCCAGGCCACTGCGAGGTCACCCTGGGGTCGTTTTGTGCGAAATGCAGCAAGAGCGGGCATTTGATGAGCGCGATCTTCTCGGGCTTGGCAGGCTCGCCATAATAGGGTGCAGCGGCTTGCAGTCGGTCACCGAGTTCGCCTGCTAAAAAGTTTGACGTGCTGCCTCCCCAGCAAAACCCCGTGACGCCGAGTTTGCCGCTCGACAAGGCATGGTGTTTGAGGTAAAGCGCACTGTTGAGCATGTCGGTTCGCAGTCGATTGGGCTCGAGTTGGTCTTGCATCGTCTTGCCCTCCTCGTCATTGCCTGGATAGCCCCCCACAGGGGAGAGTCCGTCGGGCGCCAAAGCCAAAAATCCAACATAAGCCAATCTGCGCGCCACATCTTCAATATAGGGGTTGAGTCCGCGATTTTCATGAACCACCAAGACCGCTGGGAATTTCCCCTCTCCAGTCGGGCGCACCAAGTAGCCGCGCATTTGTCCCGAGTTGCCACCGGGGGAAGGGTAGTTGACGTAATTGGCTTTGATACGCGGGTCGGTAAAGGAGATGGTTTGTGCCTTGGCGTATTGGGGCAACAAGGCTTGGGCCATGGCCAAACCGCCGGCCACGAGGAGGCTGGAGCGACTCAAGAACTCACGCCTGGGCATGCCACTGTGACAGTATTCATCATAGAGCTCATAAATTTGAGGTGCGATCGCGCTGGGGTGTTGAGTGTGAGTGGGGTCTTCTTGGGACATGCTGATTTCCTGTATTGAATCAAAGCGAGGTGGGGTTCAGATGGATGAAAGGCAACCCCGATTGAAGGAAAGTGTAATCCAAATTCAAGGTGTTTGAACGAGCCAACTAGACAGGCGTCACACACCAGGGCGCTTGGTTGTTGAACAAGGCTTGCCAAAGACTCCAGGTGGACAGGGCCGCCAGGGACAAGCCGGCCATTCGCATCCCCCATGTTTGCATCTGAAACGACCGCACGGGCTTGGGCTTGAGAAACGCGATGGTGCCTTGCTGGCCTTGTGGATAGAGTCGGTGCCAAACCCATGGTCCACTCACGAGGACCGTCGTGCTTCCTACGGCAAAGGCGAGCATCACCAAGCCACCATCCCATGCGTTTGAGCTGAGGGCTGCCACGCTGAGCGCAGAGTACAGTAGCCCACAGGGCAGAAAAGTCCACACCAATCCCAAAACCAACAAGCCTTGGGCTCCCCAAGGCCTGACTTTCTCGCCATTGGAGCGTGACACGCGTCGCCAAAGGACCTGCGCTTGATCGGAGAGCCATGCGGGTTGTTCGGCTTTGAAAAACAGCAGCAGCCCCAAAACGGCGGCAGCGACGTGCAGCAAACTCCACACGGGTTGAAACACGGCGCTGTGAGTGGCCAGCCACCCCAGACCTTCTAGACTCGCGCCCATCACGCTGCCAAGGCTTGTATAACCGAGCATTCTGCCGATGTGAAACAGCGTGAGGCCGCTAGTCCCTTTGGCCAGGGCGCCAGAGGGCTTGAGCATTTGACGGAGTCCCAAGCAAGTCGGCCCACACATCAAGAGACAGTGAGGGCCACCGGCCAAGCCCATCAAGAACGCTGTGAGCAGCAAAGATTCACGCATGACTGGGTTGAAATGGACTCGCGAGGTTTCAAAAGGACGGGGTCTGTGCTGGTGTCCAATAGCGATCAAATATCGATGCAATGGTGCGAACCAAGACGTGCCCCAATTCTGTCACATCCAGACTCTTGATGGTGAGTTGCACCAAGCCCTGCGTCTCCAAGTGCTTCAATTGTTGCATCTCGTGTCCAAAATACGCTTGAAAATTGATCAAATAGGCCTCTTCAATGGCATCAAAACTCACGTGTCCTTGACACATGAGGCCCATGATGATGCTTTTGCGCACCAAGTCGTCTCGGCCCAAGGCCAAGCCCTTGACCACGGGGAGTTGCTTTCTTTCTAAAAACAAGCGGTATTCTTCAAGTGTGGTGGCATTTTGGCTATAGGTTGTCCCTATCGAGCCCACGCCAGACATTCCCAGCGCCATGAGGTCCGTGTTGGGTTCAGCGCTAAAGCCCAAAAAATTTCTGTGCAAACTGCCTCGCATTTTGGCCACATACAGCGGGTCTGACTTTTTCGAAAACAAATCGAGTCCAATGTATTCGTAGCCGGCACGCATCAAGGACGTGTGGGCCGTGTTGAAAAACTGCAAGACCAAGTGACTCGAAGGCAAATCTTGCTCTTTGATTTTGCGCTGAGAGGGGTAGCGCTCGGGCTGGTGACGGTAGGCGCACAGTGTCACTCGATCAGCAGAGATATCGATTAAACATGCCAGTGTCGCCTCAAAACTTTGCTGGGTTTGCTTGGGTAAACCATAAAGAAGCTCCAAACTGCAGCACTTAAACCCCAGCACTCGACTGTGCCCGATGAGGGTCTTGATGGCGTCCAAGTCTTGGAGCCGATGAACAGCACGTTGCACCGAGATGTCGCAGTCTTGAACACAAAAGTTCAGACGTGTAAAACCCAGGTGATGCAAAGTCACTAGGCTCTCGAAGTTGATGGTGCGAGGATCAATGTCCAAGGACATGTCTACACTGGGCGTGAATGTCGTTTGGGATTTCAAGATCGTGACCAAACGCTCGAGCTCACTGTCGTGCAAATAGGTGGGTGAGCCGCCTGTTAAATGCAGTTGCGAGACTTTGGGCTTGACGCCAAGGTGTTCGATTTGTAGTTTGAGCTCTTGATCAATGAGTTCAAGGTAAGCAACGCTCTTGCTGTAGCGTTTGGTTACAATTTTGTTTCTATTGCAAAACAAGCAGAGGTTTTCACAAAAAGGCAGGTGAACATAGACCGACAAGGGTTTGAGACGCGTCAAGACGCTTTGGCGTCGATGCTCGAGCGCTTGGGCGTAGTGGCGAGGGCCAAAGCCCGCTTTGAACTGATCAAGGCTTGGGTATGAGATGTAGTTGGGCGCTTGCGCTTCGTAGCGCTCGAGCAAATCTTGCGGGAATGACAACATGAGGACAAATACTCCTGAGTGCGTGTAAAGGCAACCACTTTGTGCATTTGAGCGTTTATTTACTTGAAAAGATTGATCTACCTCAATTGATGTGTGCGAAGCGGCTCTAAACTTTGCTTCAGATCAAAAATACACCCTCATTCATCGACTTTTAAGTTATATTAATTCTTATGAATATTGAAGCCATCAAAATTGCTTGCTCCACCTGCAACCTTCGCGAGCTTTGTATGCCCATGGGGCTCAGCAATGATGACCTTGATCGAATCGATGAACTGGTCACCATCCGGCGTCGCATCAAGCGTGGTGAGTTCCTTTACCAAAATGGGGATCCCTTTTCCTCTTTGTACGCTATTCGCACGGGATTTTTTAAAACCTGCGTCACCACCGAAGATGGTCGCGATCAAGTGACTGGGTTTCAGATGGCTGGGGAGATCACGGGGCTTGACGGGATTGTGAGTGATTTTCACAGCTGTGACTCGGTGGCCTTGGAAGACGCAGAGATTTGCGTCATGCCGTTTGACAAAATCGAATACCTCTCGCGTGAAGTCAAAGCCTTGCAGCACCACGTTCACCGCATCATGAGCAAAGAGATCGTGCGCGAGCATGGCGTGATGCTCCTCTTGGGGAGCATGCGTGCTGAAGAGAGATTGGCGGCGTTTTTGCTTAATTTGGTCAAGCGCTTGCACGCCAGAGGCTTTTCTCGCTCTGAGCTCGTGCTGCGCATGACCAGAGAAGAAATCGGTAGCTACTTGGGACTCAAACTCGAGACCGTGAGTCGCACGTTCTCCAAATTCGCCGATGATGGGGTCATTGCGGTTAAGCAGCGCAATATCCAAATATTGGACCCCGATGCCCTCAATTTGATTGTGAATTCACAAAGCTGTGCTTGATTGGCGATGGGGCGGGTTCGACTCGAACGATGAAGCCATCTTCATCGGTAGGCCCAAGCTTGGCGTTTTACTCGATTACCAACCCTTTTAGGTTTTGGTCTGTTGACGCCTGAGTCTGCTCAATTGCTGCTGCGGCTTGTTCGCTGATCGCTAGAGGAGGAGATACCCAGTCTGGCTTTGAGGATGGGCCAAGCCAAGAGCATGGTGAGGCCCGAAGCGCAACTCACAATGGCCCAAAATACAAAAAACCCCAAGGTGTAAATCCCCGTTCGTGAAAAATCTTGAGCGGCTCCAAAAAAGTTCATCTCCATGGGGTCCACCAAACCAAAGACGAACATTTCCAGCAAGCCCGCCATGAGAAAAGAGGGCCAAAGCACCATCATGGTCAGTAAAGTGGAGAGACTCATGGTGTGCTTATTCATGGGTGGATGGCTCCAGTGGTGGTGAGTGTATTCGAGTTGCTCGGGTTGGTTGTTGCCTCTTGATCGCGCTTCAAAGCTTCTTGTCGGTTTTTGTAAAAAAGACCGATATCAAAGGGCGCTCCGGCATGGGCCTTGGCCAACTGCTCTGGCATGAGGCTTTTGCGTTGCACATCACTCAAGCTCGGGGGGTGCTGATCGTTCATGATCACATCCTCATTTTGGAACGCCAGTACAGCAGTTGCCATGCACGCCACGATCACGACCAAGGGCCCTGCAAAGACGAGCCACACTTCGGGGTAGTGCCACCAAGACCGATTGTCTTGTTGGCTGGCAGGTGTTGTCCTGATGGTTTTCATGATGAGGTCGGTTAATTGAGTTTAACGAGGAACAATGAAGACACTTCTCTCTTTGATGGAAGTCTGGGTGCTAGGGTCCAGCAGTTCAAACCAAATGCGGTGTGACCCCGCTTCAAGAGAAGCACTGGGGTAGGGCACATCGACTTGGACCGCCACCCAACTCGATTGCGTGGGGGGCACGCTCACATGAGCGCCAGAGTTCAAAACCACATCGGGCAAGCCTGAGACTCTCAAGTCAAAGATCTTGGTGCTTTCGCTGGCATTCATGATTTGTAAACGGTAGACGTTTTCCAAGCTGTCGTGATCCGTGTATCGCGCCAAGGCGCCGCGGTCTCGCACCACATCCATTTTGTAAGGCACTCTGAGGGTCAAAGAGACTGAGATCAATACAACCAAGGCACCCAGTAGACAGGCGTAGATGATCACACGGGGGCGCAAAACGCTCTTCCACATTTGTGATTGGGTCAGTTGAAGAGTCAACATGTTTTCAGTGGTAAAACGCACCAAACCACGAGCGTAACCCATTTTGTCCATCACGGTGTCGCAAACATCCGCACAAGCTCCACAACTGATGCATTGGTATTGCAGTCCGTCTCGAATGTCTATCCCAGTGGGGCAGACCTGAACACACAACGTGCAGTCCACACAATCCCCCAATCCCTTGTCGGTGCTGTTGTCATGCTTGGAGCGGTGTCCCTTGGGCTCACCACGAGATTGATCGTAAGTGACAATCAAGGTATCGCGATCAAACATGGCGCTTTGAAACCGGGCATAGGGGCACATGTACAAGCACACTTGCTCGCGCATGTGGCCCGCGTTGCCGTAGGTGGCAAAGCCATAAAATAAAATCCAAAACATCTCCCACGGCCCCAAACCCCAGGTGATCAACTCCTGCGACAAAGCCTTAATGGGGGTGAAGTAGCCGACAAAGCTAAAGCCGGTCAAGAGTGCGATGCTCATCCAGGCCACTTGCTTGGAGACTTTTTTGCTGACTTTGGTCCATGATAGCGCTTCATGGTCGAGCTTCATGCGCGCACCGCGGTCGCCCTCAATCCAGCGCTCGACGAGCATGAATATTTCGCTGTAAACGGTTTGAGGACAGGCAAAACCACACCATAAACGCCCAGCCACAGCCGTGAATAAAAACAAAGACAGGGCCGAGACAATCAACAAACCCGTGAGGTAGATGAAGTCTTGGGGATAGAGCACCAGGCCAAAAATGTAAAACCGCCGAGCACCCAAGTCAAAGAGCACGGCTTGGCGTTGCCCCCATTCAAGCCAAGGCAGGCCGTAGAACAACAGTTGTGTCAAGATCACAAAAGCCCAGCGCCATTTGGCAAAAAAACCACTCACACTGCGTGGGTAGATCTTTTGATGGGCAGCGTACAAGTACTCGTGGGTCGACTCGTCTAGACCCGCCTGGGCTTTGATGGGGTGAATAGGAATCAAGAGGACACTCGGGTTAGAAAAACTTGAACGTAAAAGAGTTTCAGGCTCTTGGGTTGGAGCTGAGGCATCAATAACTCAAAGCACTTTTCAAGCGTGTGATCTGGACGATCCAACTCACGATTTTCAAGTGCATTGCCAATGCTGTGTGCTTCAATCGCACCACTTGGTCCATGTAACGCCCCCATTGACCCTTGTCTTTCATGGGGTTTTGGGCGCGTTGTTGGACAAGCCCCAAACGTAGGCCGCGAGGACGTGAATCTGAGAGCTTGTCAAGCGACCCTCTTGGGCAGGCATTGCATTGACTTTGCCCAGATTGATCATGGCTTCAATGGCTTGAGCGCCTGGACCGTGCAGCCATATCTTGTCAGTGAGGTTGGCCGAGCCAATCGCTGTATTGCCCTTGCCGTCCGGGCCATGGCAGGCCGCGCAAACAGCGAATTTGGCTTGTCCCGCTTGCGCTTTGGCTGCATCATGGGGTGAGCCCGAAAGACTCAAGACGTATTGGGCCACATCCCCCACAGCTTTGGCGCTGCCCAAAGCAGCGGCCATGGGTGGCATTTGTCCCACGCGGCCTTGGGTGATGGTTTGCACAATGTTGTCGGGCTCTCCACCGTGCAGCCAGTCGTGATCGGTGAGGTTGGGGAATCCCTTGGAGCCTTGCGCATCCGAGCCATGACACTGAGAACAGTTGTTCATGAAGAGCCGGTTGCCCACCGCACTGGCCTGCGGGTCCTTGGAGAGCTCAGGAATGGGCATGGCATCAAAACGGGCATAAATGGGCGCCAAAGCTGCGGTGGAGGAGGCCACCTCAGCATCGTACTCAGCTCGAGAACTCCAGTTGAGTTCTCCTTTGTTGGCCCCCAATCCCGGGTACAAAACCAAATAGCACACTCCAAACACGATGCTGATCACAAACAGACCCACCCACCAAAGTGGCAATGGGTTGTTCATCTCTTTGAGGTCTTCATCCCAGACGTGTCCGGTGGATTCCACCTCCGAGGAGATTTTCTTTTTCTTGGCGTTCACATACAGCAATGCGGCGCACGCCAAGATGCCAACGAGTGTAATGATGGCCACATAATAGGACCAAAATTCGGAGATAAAGTCACTCATGGGGAATTCCTAATCATCTAAAAAAGGCAGTTGAGCCGCTTCATCAAAATCGGGCGTTTTTTTTCGGTCCAAGGTCCAAAAAATGATGCCCAAAAAAGTGATGAAACTCACAACGGTGACGCAAACTCTCAGGGTGGTGATGTCCATGGTCTTGCTCGATAAAAATGTGATTTATTTGAAGGCGTGGCCCAAGGACTGCAAATAGGCAATCAAAGCGTCTTGTTCGGTTTTGCCTTTGACGCTCTCGGCAGATGCGGCGATCTCCTCATCGCTGTAAGGCACGCCCACGACACGCAATGCGCGCATTTTGGGCGGCAAGCTGTCGGGCTCAATCGTGCTCTCAGACAACCATGCATAAGCGGGCATGATGGATTCGGGCACCACGTCTCTGGGGTTGTTCAAATGAATGCGGTGCCACTCGTCGCTGTACTTGCCGCCCACCCGGTGCAAGTCGGGTCCAGTGCGCTTGCTGCCCCACTGAAACGGGTGGTCATAGACAAACTCTCCTGCCTCAGAATAGTGGCCATAGCGCAGCGTTTCTGACAAAAACGGACGAATCATCTGGGAGTGACAGTTGTAGCAGCCTTCGCGGATGTAGATATCGCGCCCAGCGAGCTGCAAGGCGTTGTAGGGCACGACGCCTGGCAGAGCCTGGGTGGTGGATTTTTGAAAAAATAAGGGCACGATCTCGACCATGCCACCGATCGCAATGACCAAGAGGATGAGGGCAATCATCAAGGCATTGTTGGTCTCAATGCGAGCGTGGCCCGTTTTGGATTCGTTGCGCTCAGACATATTGGGCTCCCGATTTCAAGCTTGGAATGACGACAGTGGCGGCTTTGCCTTTGTTGACAGTCATGAGCACGTTCCAGAGCATGACCAGCATCCCGAACAAATAAAGTGCCCCACCGATCACGCGGATCACGTAATAGGGGTAGGTGGCTTTGACCCCTTCGACAAAGGTATAGGTGAGGGTGCCGTCCTCGTTCATGGCTCTCCACATGAGGCCTTGCATGACACCCGCGATCCACATGGCTGCAATGTAGAGCACGATCCCCACAGTTGCACTCCAAAAGTGCAATTCAATGGCCGGCACACTGTGCATGGTTTTTTGACCAAAGAGTTTGGGAATCAAGAAGTAAATCGCACCCATGGACACGAGGCCCACCCAGCCCAAGGCGCCAGAGTGCACATGACCGATGGTCCAGTCGGTGTAATGGGACAAGGCGTTGACGGTTTTGATGGCCATCATGGGGCCTTCAAAGGTGCTCATGCCGTAAAAAGACAATGAGACGATCAAAAACCTGAGAACCGGATCGTCTCTGAGTTTATGCCAGGCACCCGAGAGCGTCATGATGCCATTGATCATGCCCCCCCAACTGGGAGCGAGAAGAATGAGGGAGAACACCATCCCGAGCGACTGGGTCCAATCGGGCAGCGCTGTGTAGTGCAAATGATGGGGGCCAGCCCACATGTAGGTAAAAATCAGCGCCCAAAAGTGAACAATGGACAATCGGTAAGAGTAAACTGGGCGCTCGGCTTGCTTGGGGATGAAGTAGTACATGATCCCTAAAAAACCAGCGGTCAAAAAGAAACCCACGGCATTGTGCCCATACCACCACTGCACCATGGCGTCTTGCACGCCGGCATAGGCCGAATACGACTTCCAAAAGCTCACTGGAATTTCTGCGCTGTTGACGATGTGAAGAATGGCCACGGCCAAGATGAAGGCACCAAAAAACCAGTTGGCCACATAAATGTGTCGCACCCGCCGAATCCCAATGGTGCCAAAAAACACGATGGCGTAGCAGACCCAAACCACCGCAATCAAGAGGTCGATGGGCCACTCGAGTTCGGCGTATTCTTTCGCGGTGGTAATCCCCAGCGGCAAGGTGATGGCGGCCGACAAAATCACCGCCTGCCAACCCCAAAACGTGAAGGCGGCCAATTTGGGGGCAAATAGTCGCGTTTGTCCCGTTCTTTGCACCACGTAGTAACTGCAAGCAAAGAGCGTGCAGCCCCCAAAGGCAAAGATCACCGCGTTGGTGTGCAGCGGGCGCAAGCGACCAAAGCTCAGCCAAGGAACGCCCAGGTTCATCTCGGGCCACGCCAATTGAGAGGCGATCAACAGCCCCACCAGCATACCGACCACGCCCCAGACGACCGCCATGATGGCAAAGTGGCGAACCACGTCATCGGTGTAGTGTTGATTGTCCATTGGGTTTTGCATTCCAAGCGTCCTTGTGATTTTTAAGAAATTGTCTTGTTTGTAGGTTCTGGGGGGCTTGATTTAAATCAAAGTCAAATGCTTTTGCATTCAATCGTTGTCCAAAATGCGAGCTCCTTCATCCTCGAGCGCTTCGAATTGCCCGCTGTGAATGGCCCACCAAAGACCGGCCAAGATGACCAAGACCAGCGCCACCGACAAGGGGATGAGCAAAAACAAAATATCCATGGCTGGGATTCAATCGTGTGGGCGTGAGAAAGGGCAAAAAATAAGACCACGACAGGTCAAATGGCCAGCGAAATTGACGGGGTGGATGGTGTTCATTTAAGTCAATTCAATCAAGGCGCGGTCTTGGGCCAACTCGGAGGCGTGAAACACCACCCACAGCGAGCTCGCGGCCATGCCCAAACCTGCTGCCCATGGCGGGAAGAGTCCCATCACGGCCAAGGGCACACAAGTGAGATTGTAAAGCCCCGCCCACAGCAGGTTTTGATGGATGACGGTCATGGTTTTCTTGGATAAGGCTAACAGTTGCGGCACGGCCCAGAGTTGGTCGCTCAGCACGACCACATCGGCGCGCGCTTGGGTGATGGGGATGGCTTTGCCAAAGGCAATAGAGACGTCGGTTTTGGCCATGGCGGGCAGGTCATTGAAGCCGTCTCCGACGGTGGCAACCACCTCTCCTGTGTGCTGCAAATCACTCACAAAGCTGAGCTTATCCGCCGGGCTCATGCGCGAGTGCACCGTGCCCGACTCAAACCCGAGGTGCTGCGCGACTTGATGGACGGCTTGGCTCAAGTCGCCAGATAATAGAAAAGTTTTCTGGTTCATGGCCTGGAGTTGGGCCAGGGTGGTGAGAGCGTCCGAGCGGATGTTTTCACTCATCACAAAGGAGGCCATCCAGGCCTTGGGGGCGAACAAATGAACTTGGGCGTTGCGTGCGGCGGGGTCAATGGCAGCGGGCGCTGCCCATGCCTCACAAAATTCCAATGAGCCTAGTCTTAAGCTCGCTGGTACCGAGCTGTCTTGGAGACCTTCGGTGCGGCTGTCGGTCTTCAAGCCTTGCCCAGACACCTCTCGCACCTTGCCTAAGCGGGAGACCAATCGGGGGATTTGCTCACCCTGGATGCTCAGACCGAGTTGAAGGCTCAATTGCGTGAAGAGTGTGCGCGACAGGGGATGCCAAGAGGACTGGGTGAGCCCAATGGTGGTCTCCAAGGCCAGTTGCTGACTGGGCGTCATGTGAGCCCAGTCGAGCAGTCCTTCTGGCGTATAAATGCGCTCGATCGTTTGTCGATCCTGCGTCAAGGTGCCTGTTTTATCAAAGACCACAGTTTGTGTTTTGGCCAGCACCTCCAAGCTGTGCAGGTTTCGGATGTAGATGCCGTGCCGGGCCAAATTACCGGCACTGGCCAAAAGCGCAACGGGTGCGGCCAGCGACAGTGCGCACGGGCACGTCACAATCAGCACCGAGACGGCAACCATCAAAGCGTGAGCGGGTCCTTGGTCCCACCAATAGGCGGCACAAATGAAGGCGGCCACCAGCACCGAGAGCAAAAATGGCTTGGCCACTTGATCGGCGACCTTGACCATGCGCGGTTTGCTAAAGGACGCCTCGAGCATCAAATCGATGATTTGTGCATAGCGGGTGTCTTGCCCCAATCGAGTGACGCGAAGCTCGAGCGCTTGCGATAAATTGTGACTGCCCGCCAAGACGTCTTGGCCTGGTTTTTTGGCAATGGGTTTGGATTCGCCACTCAGGAGTGCTTCCTCGACCCAGGACTCGCCTTGGAGCACTTGTGCGTCACAGGGGAAGACCTCAGTGGCTTTCACGCGTATCGTGTCACCGACCTTCAAGGCGCTCAGGTTGACCCGTTTAAAAAGACCGCTCGGGGTGATTTTTTCAACCGTTTGGGGCATTTTGCTCATCAAGGCTTCAAGCGAGCCGGTCGTTTTTTCTCTCAATTTGAGCTCAAACCAGCGGCCCACCAATAAAAAGAAAACAAACATCGATAGAGAATCAAAATACACCGCTGTATTGAGCATCGTCGGTCCACTGAAGGTGGCCCAGGAGCTCACCACAAAGGTGATGACAATCCCCAATGCGACGGGCAAGTCCATGCTGATGTGGCGCTCTTGAGCGTCACGCCAAGCACTTTTCCAAAACGGCCCACACGCAAAGAGCAAAACGGGGAGGACCAAAACCCAACTGGCCCAGCGCAGCAAAAGCTCCATATCAGGCGTGATGTCACCCGGTTGGGCCAGGTAGGTGGGGACGGAGTACATCATGATTTGCATCATGCAAAAGCCCGATACCAGCATGCGCCAAAGGGCCAGGCGACTTTCTTTGACTTGGCTGGCTTGGGGCTCTTGGGCCTGCAAAGGCGTGGCGCGGTATCCAGCGCTCTCAAGCGCTTGGGCCCACGCCTGTGGCGTGCTCGCACCAGTTGCCCAGTGAACGCGGGCGGTGTTGGCAGAAAAATTCACTTGAGCGTTCAAGACACCAGGGATGGCTGTGAGTGTGTTTTCAACGCGAATTGCGCAGGCTGCGCAGTGCATGCCCTCGACTCTGAGCGCGGTACTCCACTCGCGCGATGAGGGTGGGGTGGACCCATCGGGCGGCTTGACGGCTTTGCTGAAATCACGCCAAGCTGACCAATCCACCAGGTCCGGCGCAAGATCTTGAGCATTGGGCTCTTGCGCATCAACTTCGAATAGGGTTGAGGTGTTCATGTTCAAGGTCTTGCCATGAAGGCCATTCAAGAATAGAACTATTTTAAGGAAACCCCACGGGTTTGTGAGCAGGCTTGCCGCTCAAGTGTCATCAAACCGGCTTGGATTTGATTTAAATCAAGTTTTGGGCCCAAAGCCCCAGTCCTCGCCGCCTTGTGGGTTCAAGTCAAGCTCGGGCGGGGGGCTTTGTATTGTGCCCCAAAAAAAAGACCCCTTCAGGGGCCCCAATGGAGAAAAAACAGCAGGTTTGGTGGGTCTTGATCTTAGCCTTTGTCGATGGCCATGAAGACAAAGATCAACAAAAGCGTGATGATGGTCATGCTGACGACGAATTCAGACATGTTGGGCAATCCTGTGCTGAGGCCGCGATGGCGGTGTGTTGCTATCGAATTGGTCGTGATGTTCGGTCTTGAGGTATTCTTTGACCGACTTCATGTAAGCCATCGGGTTGGTATTGATTTTAGCCAATAGCGCATTGAGCTCCCACTGATTCATTCGGGTGCCTTGCATGAGTTGTGTCCATCCGACGGTTTGATCGGCGTGTTCGGAAATCCAAAGCGTCAAAGCCCAAAGGCGGGCTTTGTCGGATTCTGACAAATGCTGAAGGGCGGGATTGGTGCTGAACATAGTGGTGGCCTGGTGAATGTCGCTGTGGAGGGTGCATCTGTACATCTACTCTGTGCTTGATTCGGCTCAGGGCTTTAAAACTTGAGGTTGAGCTTTACTGAGCATGCCTGAGCATTGAGTGGCAAAACCCCCAGCCCAACACCCTAACAGCCCCTCTCCTTGGGTCAACCAAGCAGGGGAGCAAAGGCCGTTGACCTCGCCGTTGGCAACAGAGATGGCTCTCGCGCCAAGGGCTCGCTTAGGCAGTCGCTCGAGTTAAACCTGCTAAGATCGACTTCAAATGGGAGACCCCTTCATGAAAAAATTATGCCTGCCCTTGTCTTGCTTGATGGCCCTCATGGTCATGATGACCCTCAATGCCAATGGGGCGCGGGCGGATACGGCGGGCAACTGGGACAAGTTCTCCAGCGTCCTCACCGTGGGCGCCCCCTTGGTGGCGGGATTCAATTCTTGGCGCAAAGGCGACGACGATGGTGTCAAGGACTTGGGCTTGTCGCTTTTTGGTACCTTGGTGATCGATGAGGCGATTAAAAATGTTCACCATGAGACGCGACCTGACCGCTCAGGCAACGATAGTTTTCCCTCCAACCATGCGGCGGTGTCTTTTGCCACTGCGCATTACGTGGACATTCGCGATTCGGGAGTCGGTGCCAATTATTACTACGCCGCTGCGGTGCTCACCTCCTACGCCCGTGTCCAAGCGCGACAGCATTATTGGAAAGACACCATTGCCGGCGGGGGCATCGGTTTTTTGATGAGTGGGGTGGCAACTGACCCCAAATCCATGAAAGTCACCGCCACACCCCTGAGAGGTGGCGTGGCGTTCAATTGGATTCATCCGCTGGAATAAAACAACGAGAGGCCCAAAAGCGGTTGAATCGATGCCGTGGCGACCTCCACATCGCCACAACCGTGTTGGATCATGTCCTGTCCCTTTGCAGGGCAGGGGACGGGGGAGACCCTCTGTTGTGTTGAAGCTAGGTTGTTCTCCTAGTGACAACATGGGCTCACCCAGACCACAATGCCAGGACTGTTCTTGTCCTTTGGAAGGTCCTCCATGAAGCTAGATCGTACTTTGTTTTTGCTGTTGATGGTGACTCTCGTATTGAGAACGGCTGGCATGGATGCACACGCCCAAACCAGCCCCAACACGTTTCCGAATAAACCCATACGCATCGTGATTGGTTTCCCGCCTGGGGGCGGAATCGATATCGTGGCACGCATGATGGCACCCAAGCTCACCGAGGTGCTGGGGCAATCGGTCGTGATCGACAACCGCCCGGGCGCCAATGGAGTGCTCGGGATGGACGCTGTGGCCAAATCGGCGCCGGATGGTTACACGGTATTTTTGGGCACCTTGGGCAACCTGAGTGTGAACCCCAATTTTTATCCCAATTTGCCTTTCAATTACGACAAGCAATTCATGGCCTTGACGCAAATTGCTTCGGTGCCTTTTTTGTTGGTGGTCAATCCTGGGTTGCCAGTCAAAAGCATGGCGGAGTTCATCGCCTACGCCCATGCCAATCCAGGCAAACTCAATTACTCATCGAGCGGCACGGGCGGCTTGCCGCATTTGGCAGGTGAGTTGCTCTCGAGCATGACGGGCGCAGACATGGTGCACATTGCCTATAAGGGCAGTGCCCCGAGCATCAGCGATGTGATCTCGGGTCAAGTGCAGTTCACTTTTGAAGCTGGCGCACCCTTGTTGCCCCACATTAAAAGTGGTCGTTTGCGCGTATTGGCCAGCACCGGTAAAGATCGCTTGGGGGTGCTGCCTGACGTTCCCGCCGTGTCCGAGTCCTTGGTGGGTTACCAAATTGTGAATTGGTACGGTATGGTGCTCCCGATGGGAACTCCCAAAGAGGTGGTGACACGCTTGAACATGCAGACAGCCAAGGTGCTGGCCATGCCCGATATACGCGAGCGCATGGTGGCCATGGGCACGGAGCCGGTGAGCAACTCGCCCGAGGAATTTGCGCAATTCATCAAGTCAGAGTCGCAAAAGTGGTCCAAAATTATTCACGACAAAAATATTCGGATTGAATAAGAGGCCCCTGATGTTGACGCCGTGAAGCCCACAACGTGCTTTTCTCAAAGACCGAGAGCCCGCTCATGAAACCCTTGACCCGATCGTCTGAGTCTTCGCCGCCCTTGCCCTACGCCGGCTTGCGTGTGGTGGAGTTCAGCCACATGGTCATGGGGCCGACATGCGGCATGATCTTGGCCGACATGGGGGCAGAGGTGATCAAAGTCGAGCCCATTGGGGGGCACAAGAGGGGAGACGCCACACGCGAGCTATTGGGCTCCGGTGCAGGTTTTTTCCCCATGTTCAATCGCAATAAAAAAAGCGTGGCCTTGAACTTGGATACACCCGAGGGGTTGAGCGCCGCCAAGCGATTGGTCTCTTCAGCCGATGTGGTTGGCGAGAACTTCAAAGCCGGCGCCATGGCCAGGCTCGGCCTGGATTATGCACACTTGAAGTCTGAGCACCCGCGGCTGATTTACGTGAGTCACCGAGGCTTCTTGCCAGGGCCTTATGACAACCGCACGGCTTTGGATGAGGTGGTGCAAATGATGGGCGGCATGGCCTACATGACGGGTCGTCCGGGAGATCCTTTGCGAGCGGGCTCAAGCGTGAATGACATCATGGGGGGCATGTTTGGTGCCATGGGGGTGATGGCGGCATTGGCTGAGCGTGAAAAAACTGGCCTGGGCCAGGAGATACAAAGCGCGCTCTTTGAAAACAATGTCTTATTGATGGCCCAGCACATGATGCAGTTCGCAGTCACAGGTCATCCCGCGGCACCGATGCCTTCACGTGTATCGGCTTGGGGCGTTTACGATGTGTTTGATTTCTTAAACGGCGAGCAGGTGTTCTTGGCGGTGGTGAGCGATACGGCTTGGGGAGTGTTTTGTAGGGCGTTTGGTTTTGAGGATTTGTTGGTGGATGAAAGACTCGTCAGCAACAATTCAAGAGTCAAGGCTCGTGAGTGGATGATGCCCATGTTGCGCGAGCGCTTGGGTGGTTTGTCGGCCCAAGAAGTCTCCGATCGTTTTGAAAAGCACGGATTGCCCTTCGCGCCCATCACCAAGCCCCAAGATCTCTTTGATGATCCGCACTTGTTGTCCAGTGGTGGCTTGGCCCCCATCACCTTGGCCAGTGGCCAGTCCACCTGCGTGCCTTTGCTGCCCATCACCTTGGGTGGGCAACGTTTGGGGGTAAGAATGTCTGCGCCCGCCTTGGGTGAGCACAATGAGGATGTTTTGCGCGGGCTGGGTTACTCGGCGAAAGAGATCAAGGCCCTCAGTGGGAAGACTTCAAGGTCACCGTAGTTCTTTAATCAGTCTGCGCTGGCACCCGACTCTTTGACCACCTTGCCCCATTTGAGCGTTTCAGATTTGATGAAGGTGGCCAATTGAGTGGGGGCCATGCTCCCTGGACTGACACCTTGGTCTTCAAAATCTTTGACCACTTTGGGGTCTTTGAGAGTTTTGCCAAGCTCAGCGACCAAGCGCGCTTGGATAGCAGGGGGTGTGGCGTGAGGCGCCATCAAGGCAAACCAAGTCACGAAGTCATAGCCTTTCACACCACTCTCGTCAAGGGTTGGCACGCCTGGGTAGGCGCTCGAGTGCTTGGTGGTGGTGACCGCCAATGCAATCACGTTGCCCGCCTTGATCTGTGGATAGGCTGATGGGCTCGTTTCGATGGCCATTTGAATCTGGCCTCCCATCAAATCATTCATCATGGGAGCTCCCCCCTTGTAGGGCACGTGCGTGATGTTCACGCCTGTGAGCATGGCAAACAGCACGCTTGCCAAGTGCTCGGTGCTGCCCGAGCCCGCTGAGCCGTAGTTGACCTGGTTGGGACTGGCTTTGATGAACTGCAGCAGTTCAGCCACGTTTTTGACTGGCAAATTTTTGTTCACAATGAGCACGTTGGGGGTGATGGCCACCATGCCGATGGGGTCAAAGTCGGTGGTGAAGTCGTAGTTCAAGGACTTGTAGAGTCCTGGTGCAATGGTGTGCGCAATGGTTGCCATAAAGAGGGTGTTGCCATCCGCAGCCGCCTTGGCTGTGATGCCTGCGGCCAAGGTGCCGCCCGCACCGGCTTTGTTGTCAATGAGGACAGGTTGTTTTAAAAATTCCCCCATTTTTTGTCCCACGGCACGCGCCAAGATGTCTGTGGTACCACCCGGTGCAAACGGCACCACCAGTGTGATGGGCTTGCTGGGCCAATTGGCGTCACTCGCGCCCAGGGCTGCTGGTAGCCATGTGAGGCTCGCCACCCCGACGGCCCAGAGTGCCAAATGGTGAAGCTTGGTGCGGCTGAGTGAGGCGTTGCGGTGAATGGCTTGCATGGGGTACTCCTTGGGTTGGTGGGGGCGTGGGTGTGCGCTCTTGGCTTTTGTGAAGGATGAGTCTGACGTGGAGATTTTGATTCTAGGCCAATATGGCGCTCTGGCCGGGGCGAGTCTGAAGTGGGTCAAGTTGCTGCTCCAAGCCCCGCCTCCAGCAAGACTAAAATGAATGAGATCGCTTGGCTGCACCTCTTGACTTTTTCTCTTAACTCTAACACTTAAAGATCCCTATGCATGTTGTGATTCCAGATGACTACCAAGATTGTGTTCGCCATTTGAACTGCTTTGATCGACTGCGCGATCACCAGGTGAGCATTTACAACGACACGGTCAAAGGGCTGGATGAATTGGTGGCACGTTTTCGCGATGCTGACGCGATCGTGTTGACCCGAGAGAGAACTTCGATCACCGCTGAGCTCTTGGCCGAGTTGCCTAACTTGAAACTGATCTCCCAAACTGGGAAGATCAACACTCATGTCGATGTGGCTGCTTGTCAAGCTGCAGGGGTCATGGTGTGCGATGGCTCTGGTTCGGGCGCTTGCACCGTGGAGCTCAATATGTTGCTCATTTTGGCGAGCTTAAGAAACTTGGTGAGTGAGAATCAACGCCTTCACGCCGGGTTGTGGCAAGGCAGCTTGGGCCATCAACTCCATGGGAAAACGGTGGGCATCCTGGGCTTTGGTCGCTTGGGTGCGCAGGTGAGCCATTTGGTCAAGGCCTTTGGCGCCAAGCCTCTCGTGTGGGGTCGCGAGAGTACCTTACAAAAGGCGCGTGAACAAGGCTTTGAGGTGGCGAGCAGTCGCGAGATGTTTTTCAGCACCTGCGATATTGTCACGCTTCAATTGCGCTTAACACCAGAGACGCTTCACATGGTGAGAGCGCAAGACTTGGCCCTCATGAAACCCACATCCACCTTGGTCAATGTCTCCAGAGCCGAGTTGATCGAGCGCGGTGCCTTGGAGGCGGCTCTTCGACTGGGGCGCCCTGGCTTTGCTGCGGTCGATGTTTACGAAGAGGAGCCCGTTCTTGGGGCCAATCATCCGCTACTCAAGTTGCCCAATTGCTTGTGTACTCCTCACTTGGGGTTTGTTGAGAAGGATAATTACGAACTGTATTTTGGAACGGCGTTTGACAACATCAACGCATTTGCCAAGGGTCAGCCCATCCATGTTGTCTCGCCCAAGGCGAAGCAAACTGGAGCCGCGCCTGAGTTGATTGATCAAGCCGCTACTTGAGAGGCGAGCGGGTTTGAGAGATCCGTGCGCATGTCGCTCTAGGGAGGTGCATCCAGTCGTTGGGTGACGGGCAGCATGGCGGTGTTGGGTTGAAACAGCTTTTTTTCAAGCACGGCAACTGCCGCTGGGCGTGGAGTTTCTCGACGTCGCTGTCTCATTGGCCTGCACCTTGGTCAATGACCCATTTTGAATTTGATCAGAATCGGGCCTCTTTCAATCCCTTTGATATTTAGGGATATTGTTTTCCCGTTTTTTTATTTTTCAGACGTAAAAGTGTTGAAAATTTGTTGAATTAGAGGGTTATTCCGAGTTTTGCGCGGGGATGACTGTGTGTCTAATACACGGAGTTTCTTAAACCTTTTCAAATTCAAATTCTCAGGAGAAATCGATGAAGTTCAAACTCAGCCGTGTTGCGTTGGTGTGTTTATCCACCATTGGTGTGGTGTCTCAAGTGCACGCCGTGCAAGTCGCTGGTGATAATTTAGAGGTTTATGGCTCGCTTTATCCAGAATACGATGTCACCACCTATGGCAATGGCTCGGCCGCTGGAGCCGCATCGAATTCCATGCAAAGCAAAAAGACCGTGGCTGGCACATTGGCTGCACAAACCACACCCATGCAAAAAACACAAATTGCATGGTCACAGTCCTACATTGGTTTTAAGGGCAAGAAAACTGTTGATGACGTCACCTTTGGTTATGACTTTCAAGGCGTGATGGGCAAGACCATCGATTCGAGTTCATCCACCGGTGGTGCACAAAGCTTGTTCACCGACACACGCGATGCGTATCTCTCTCTTGGACTCAAAGATGTGGGCTCATTGCAAGTCGGTCAGCTCGACACGGTCTACAAAGAGTTTGGTGATCGTTCGCGTTTGTTGGATGTGAGCTCATCGAACTTTATTTCAACCAGCAACGTCTTGTCCAATGTGGGCTGGAAAACAGCTGGTGGCTCCACCTCCTTTCACACGAGGATTGGAAACCAAATTCGCATCGTGAGTGACAAATTCAGTGGATTCCAAGCTGGCTTTTCTTACCGTCCTGATCAAAACCGCACGGCCACACAAAACCAATGGCTCTCGGCTGTTGGCCTTCGTTGGAGCAACGAGAATTTTTATGTTTCATTGCACCAAGAGACACACAATGACTACCGCACCTTCAGTGGCACTGGCGCTACCGAGGCGACTTCAACACTCGTGAGCGCAAGTCCTGGCTCGAAAGACACTGGTACTCGTTTGAGTTTGCAGTTTGACCAAGAGTTGTATTCAGTGGCGGCTGAATTTGCCAACTTGAAGTACACCGAAAACGCGCAAACCGTGGGCAAGTTCGCCAGTTACACCCACAACACCTATGCATTGCGCGGCGAATACAAAGTGCAACCCAAATGGACAGTGGGTGCCAATTACGCCTATGAGGCCGATGGCTCTTGTTCACTCTCTGGCGGCGCTGTTTGCACCACCAACGGTTTGAGCGGTAGCTTGACCAGCGTCGGTGCAAAATACAACTACAGCAAAGAGCTGGCCTTGTTCATGCTCTACGCTGTGAATAAAAATGCGAGCAATGCGGTCATCTCCTCCAGTGCCATTGGTGGCAATATCACCAACGTGGCCGCTGGCATCCAGGTAAAATTCTAATTTTCACCTTTGACCCATCTAAGGAGTCTTCGGACTCCTTTTTTTTTGCTTCGTAGACCCTCATTGCCCTCATGACAAATACCCCTTTATCAGCTCTCGTCCCACTAAATTTTTCATCAAGGTCGAGCCTCAAGGATAGAGCCATTCAAAGCTTGGGCCCTCTTTTTTGGACATTGGTTTTTACTCTACCCCTGGGTGCCCAAACAGCCCATATCAGCAACGAAGCAGGATCAGGCGTGGCGGGTCTTCTCATGTACCAAGGGCCGGAGCGCGAGACGCAGCTCATGAAAGAAGCCAAGAAGGAGGGGGGACTCACGCTTTACACGTCACAAAGTCCCAAGGACACTTCGGCTTTGGTGGAAGCGTTTCAAAAGAAATACGATCTCAAAGTCACCGTCTGGCGAGCCAGCGGTGAAAAGGTGATCCAACGCGCGGTGACGGAAGCGCATGCTCACCGCTTCACACCTGATGTGTTTGAGAGCGATGCGGTGGTCCTGGAGTCCTTGTACCGGGAGAAGTTGCTGCAAGAGTTTTACAGCCCAGCCTTCAAAGACTTGCCCGCCCATGCATTTCAAAAAGGCCATTTTTATGTGGCCGACCGGTTTAATTTCTTCACCATGGTCTTCAATACCAATTTGGTCAAGCCTGAGGAGGCACCCAAAACTTACCAAGACCTCTTGAACCCCCGCTGGAGCGGTAAATTGGGCTTGGAGGCAGCTGACAGCGACTGGTTTGCAGCCATGGTAAAAAGCATGGGGGAGGCCGAAGGCTTGGCATACTTTCGCCGCCTCAAAGAGAACAAGCCTCAACTGCGCAAAGGCCACACCCTGATGGCCGAGTTGGTGGCCGCGGGCGAGATTCCAATTGCTGTGGCACTCTACAACCATGCCGCTGAACGCTTGGTGAAGTCTGGCGCCCCCATAGAGTGGCGAGCACTCCAGCCCACGATGGGTAGGGCCGGCGCCATTGGTGTGGCGAGCAACTTGACTCACCCCAATGCGGCGTTGCTCTTTGTTGATTTCACTTTGTCCAAAGAAGGGCAGGAGATCATCAAGTCACGCCAACGTGTTCCAGCCAGTAACGCTGTACCGAGCCCCTTGAGCAATTTTCCGTATAAACTCATTGACCCCTCGGTGGCTTTGGATGAATACAAAAAATGGGACAAAATTTGGAATGATCTGTTTGTCCTCTCACCTCAACGCTAAGCCTGAGGCCAGTCAGCAAGTCAGCAAGTCAGCCTCATCACCTCTATTCGCACCTTCAGCACTGAGCTTGAATCGATCCAATCCGTCTTTATCCTCAACACTTTTATGAATACCCCGATACAAACTGACGCGAACCCTGCCGCGCCTGACATTCCTCAGTCTCGCGTGTTGGTTGACCCTTATGCCGATTGGGCGCAGTCTCAAGGCATTCCTATTCACTTGGACTTTGGTCACAATTTGTTGGCTCTGGAGACCCAGGATTGGAGCCTTTATGAGGCGAGGGGATGCTTGGCCCACACCCACGGTGCGGGTGACTTCATGGCGAACTATGTGCTTGAAGTTGCCGTGAGCGCCAAGACCAAACCCGTGCGTCATTTGTACGAAATGTTTTGTTATGTACTCGAGGGCTTTGGATCCACCAAGATCTGGCTTCCTAACGGTCAAACCAAGGTGTTTGAGTGGGGCCCCAAGGCTATGTTTGCCATTCCGCTGAACTGCCAGTACCAGCTCTTCAATAGCTCGGGTCTCGATCGCGTTCGGGTCTCTTGCACCCACGATGCCCCTTTGACCCTGAATCTCTACCATGACGAAGACTTTGTCTTCAATAACCCCTATGTCTTCAAAGATCGTGTCGGACAGGCCAAGTACTTTGACGGCGAGGGAGATTTGAGTGCTTACACTCACAAAACCGGTGTGACTCGCAACGTGTGGGAGACCAATTTTGTGCACGACCTCACCCACTTTAAACTCTATGAGCTCGAAGCCCGTGGCAAGGGGTCGAGCAACATCAGTTTTATTTTGGCCGATGGCACCATGCATGCTCACGTCTCACAAATACCCAAGGGTCGGTACAAAAAAGCCCACCGCCACGCCGCTGGCACCCATGTGCACGCAGTGGACGGCACGGGTTACTCATTGTTATGGTACGAGGGTGACTCGCAATTCAAGGAGTTTCCCTGGGCCCATGGTTTTATGTACACACCGCCTTATTGGATGTTCCATCAGCACTTCAACACCGGGCCACAACCTGCGCGCTACTTGGCGTGCAGTTTGGGCTCAAGGCGCTATCCCTTCATTTCGCTCAGAAGAAAAAGTGCCGAAGGCGCGGGCTCCAAATCCTTGCAAGACGGTGGGCGGCAGCTCGAGTATGAAGACCAAGACCCCCGAATTCATTACAAATGGCTCCAAGAGCTCGCAACAACGGGTGTACCCTCAGAGATGGGGGAAATCTTTGACGAGAAAGCCATCTCCAAACTCCCGGCCAATGAATTGCAAGGTGTGATCAAAATGCCCAAGAGTTCTGGTCTGGCGGTCTGATGGTGGGTGGTTTTTTGTTGTTTCGCTGAGGAGCCAGCCTTGCCACATGATTTTGAGCTCGACCATGAGCACGAGCATGATTCGGGCCTACATGATGCAAAAAATGCAAAGTCCATTTGGGATCAAGACCACATTGTGTTTCAAACGGTGGGGATTGACATTGGCTCGTCGACCTCGCATTTGTTGTTTTCACGCGTGCATTTGCACCGCCACGCCCATGGCTTGAGCAGTCACTTTGAGGTGATTGGGCGGGAGGTGATCTGGCAGTCTGCCATCGTGTTCACGCCCTTCAAATCTGACGCCAGCATCGATGCTCATCTTCTCGAGCATTTCATCGAGGACTCATTCAACGCGGCAGGTTTAAAGCGGGAGGACATCGACACTGGGGCAGTCATTTTGACTGGCGAAGCGATTAAGAAAAACAATGCGCGTGCGATCAACCAAATTTTCGCTCAAGATGCGGGTCGTTTTGTGTGCGCGACGGCGGGCCATCAATTGGAGGCAATGCTTGCAGCGCACGGCTCAGGCGCGTGTGCTTTGTCCAAGTCGCGTGCGCAATGCGCGCTGCACATCGATATTGGCGGAGGGACCACCAAGTTGGCGTTGATCGTCAATGGGGAAATTCGAGGTGTTTGCGCTTTTGCTGGTGGAGGGCGCATGGTGGCACAAAACGGCTCAGGTCAATGGTCGCGCTTGGACGATCATGCGCTTGTCTTGGCCAGTGCCTGTGGGATTGAATGCACCCCACACTCCATGGCCTTGCAGGACAATCGCCGACTGATCGCCAGGGCCTACTCGCAAGTTCTTTTGGAAATTTTGCAAGGTCTTCCCTTAAGTCCATTGGCCCACTCATTGATGCTGACCCCCGAGCTCTCTCTTGACCCAAAGCCGCAATACTTGACGTTTTCGGGTGGTGTGTCTGAGTATTTGTTCGGTGCTGAAACAGCCGATTTCGGGGATATTTCTCGTCTTTTGGTTCAAGAGATCATTGCGCAATTGAAGCACTCCATCTCCATTCCCGTGGTCGAAGTGGCCGAGCGTATTCGGGCAACCGTCATAGGTGCGTCTCAATTCACGGTTCAAGTCAGTGGTAACACCATCTTTTTGAGTGACCCCTCTATCCTCCCCGCTATCAATGTGCCGGTTGTGAAAATCGAGCTCGGTGACGTTGATCAGTTGGATGCGAACACGATCATGAACAGTATTGGGCAACAAGCCAAGCGGCTTGACCTCACGGCCATGGACCGCATGGCCTTGTCCATGGTCTGGGCTTACGAGCCCGATCATGGCACATTGCGCAAAGTGGCCAGTGGCATCGCCGGCTTCTTGGGTCAAGACGGTGAGAGGATTGAGCCGCTTTTTTTGGTGATCCAAGGCGATGTGGCCTTATCCTTGGGGCGAATGTTGCGCCAAGAGCTTCATCTCAGGAGCCCCTTGGTTTGCATCGATGGCATTGAGCTCAAAGAACTGGACTACATCGACATCGGTGCCCTCATTGAACAAACGCATGTGGTGCCTGTGGTGGTGAAGTCGCTGTTGTTTTGATGTCAGCTTTGTATAATGACACCAGAATTTGAAGCAACCAGGCTCGCCATTGCTCAAGCTATTTTTTACCCACTCCAGGGCATGAAGGTGAATTAAAATGAAATTGATCAGTTTTTTGAAATCGGGCACTCCAAGCTTTGGTGTTGTTGTCAATGACAAGGTGCTGGACTTGGGGCCACTGCTAGGCTCTTCAGTGGCAGATCTGAAGTCCGCGATCGAACAGAACTTGTTTGCTCGCATCCATGAGTTGCTGCTTACGCACCAACCCAATCTCAACTTTGCCGAGTTGACACTGCTGCCCGTGATCCCCAACCCTGACAAAATCGTTTGTGTGGGTCTGAACTACCATGACCATGTCAAGGAAACTGGTCGGGATTTGACAGAAAAACCAGCTATCTTTTTACGCTTGAACGACTCTCAAGTCGCCCATGGACAAAACATCGTGCGCCCCTTGGAGTCCCATCGTTTGGACTACGAGGGCGAGATTGCGGTGATCATCGGCAAAGGCGGGCGTCGTATTCAGGAGGCCGATGCATGGGATCACATTGCTGGTTATGCTTGCTACAACGACGGCTCAGTGCGGGACTGGCAAAACTTCAGCACACAATGGATTCCGGGCAAAAATTTCTTTAAAACCGGTGGATTTGGCCCGTGGATGGTGACGGCCGATGAAATCGCACCGGCTCAAGTGATGACCCTAACGACCAAGTTGAATGGTCAAGAGATGCAGCGCACCACGACCGATTTGATGATTCACAGCATTCCTCGCCAATTGGCCTTCATCTCCACCGTGATCCCCCTCAAAGCTGGGGATGTCGTTGTCACGGGCACACCTGGGGGTGTTGGCAACAAGCGCACGCCTCAAGTCTTCATGAAGCCAGGGGATGTGGTGGAGATTGAGGTCGATGCAATTGGTGTTTTGAGAAACGGGATCGAGGACGACAGCCACTGATGGGGCGGGTGCGCGAACACTGCCCCTGAGTGCTCAACTTGGGATTTCACCCAGGATCGATTCAGGACCAGACTTCGTTGGCCGTTTCGATGACCAGTCGCAGCTTGGCGCGTTGATTTTCCACTGCGATGTTGTTGCCGTGGATGGTGCTGGAAAAGCCGCATTGGGGCGATAAAGCCAATTGCTCCAATGGTGCGTACTTGGCGGCCTCATCGATGCGACGCTTTAAATCGTCTTTCTTCTCCATGGTGCCGACTTTCGTCGTCACCAACCCAAGAACCACGGTTTTGCCTTTGGGCAAGAAGCGCAAGGGTTTGAAGTCACCACTGCGGTCATCATCGTATTCCAAGAAATAGGCATCTATGTCCATCTCCGACAGGAGTGCTTCAGCCACGGGTTCGTAATTGCCTTCGGCAAAATGATAGCTCTTGAAGTTACCTCGGCATAAATGCATGGCCAGGAGCATGTTTTTGGGCTTGAGGGCCACCACTTTATTGATGAAAGCGGCATAACGGTGCGGGAGTTCGTTGGGGTCATCTCCACGAAGTCTCGCCGCTTCACGCATCTTCTCATCGCAAAGATAGGCCAAATTGGTATCGTCCATTTGCACATAAGTGCATCCAGCAGCGGCCAAGGAATGCAGCTCATCGGCATAGGCCTTGGCCACGTCGTCATAAAAGTCCGGATCTAGGTTAGGGTAGGCGGTTTTGCTGATGCCGCCTCGTCCCCCTCGGAAATGCAGCATCGTGGGCGAGGGGATGGTCACCTTCGGGGTGAGTGAAGGGCTGACTTTGCTTTTCAAAAAGTTAAAGTCAGCGAGTTGGATATTTTTGGTGTGGTGAATTTTGTCGATCACCCTTATGGCGGGCGGCGAGGGTTCTGTGGTGCCGTCTGGGTTCAAGACGGAGACGGGGATGTCGGTGGCCACGCCACCGAGTTGCTCTAAAAAGTCGATGTGAAAATACGTGCGCCTGAACTCGCCATCGGTGATGGATTGAAGCCCCACCTCGGTTTGAAAGTCAATGATGTCGGAGATGGCTTGGTCTTCAATCGTGCGCAGTTTTTCTGCAGTCATGAGGCCCTTGGCCTGTTCAAGTCTGGCTTGAAGCAAATACTCGGGTCGCAAAAAACTGCCAACATGGTCGTATCGGGCGGGTAGGCTCACAGTCATGCAAAAATCTCACCGT
>CAIMTJ010000081.1 GCA_903844385.1 uncultured Burkholderiales bacterium | reverse complement strand
GCGCTTTTTGGAAGAAGGCGATAAGTGTAAAATCACTCTTCGCTTTCGAGGTCGTGAGATCACCCATCAAGACTTGGGTATGGCCTTGTTGCAAAGGATTCGAGATGAATTGGCAGACAGCATCGTCGTCGAGCAGTTCCCAAAATTAGAGGGACGCCAGATGGTCATGATGATCGCGCCAGGCAAGAAAAAACCGGGTGGCGTGACCAAACCCGCGAACGAAGCACCGCAAGGCGCTTTGGTCTGATTCAAAGGTCGCGCAAACAACAAGTGTCTCGGGGCCAACAAGGTTGCGTGAGTTTCGCAAACGCCTCACGAGCACATTCAAAGAGGAGCATCACATGCCCAAAATGAAAACAAAAAGCAGCGCCAAAAAGCGCTTTCGAGTTCGCCCAGGGGGGACCGTTAAACGTGGTCAAGCTTTTAAGCGTCATATTTTGACGAAAAAGACGACCAAAAATAAGCGTCACTTAAGGGGCAGTGTGTCCGTTCATGAGACCAATATGGGTCACATGGCACAGATGCTTCCCGCCGCCGGCCTTTGATTTAACGTTCGAACCCCAGGAGAATTTACTATGCCTCGCGTCAAACGTGGTGTGACCGCCAGAGCCCGTCACAAAAAAGTTTTAGTCCTTGCAAAAGGTTTTCGCGGTCGTCGCGGTAATGTCTTTAGGATCGCCAAAGAAGCGGTCATGAAGGCTGGGCAGTATGCCTACCGAGATCGCCGTACCAAAAAGCGTGTGTTTCGCCAATTGTGGATTGCGCGTATCAACGCTGCAGCCCGTGAGTGTGGGATCACTTACAGCCAATTTGCCAACGGCTTGAAGAAAGCATCGATCGAGATCGATCGCAAAATGTTGGCCGATTTGGCTGTCCATGACAAAGCGGCCTTCAGTGGCATCGTGGATCAAGTGAAAGCCAAATTGGCCATTTAATCCCAAGCGTTGGTTGGTCGAGCGCGGTGTGTTGTGGACAATGTTCATGACACGCTGGGTTCGGTCCCACCTTGTATCAGAGGTCAAGGCCAATGCATGCACAGTGCTGGCTTTGACCTTTTTGTTTTTTTGATCCTCTCTCACAGCCATGAACGCATTAACCGATGATGTGGTGCTCACTGCCCAAGCGGCTTTTGAAGCGGCCAAAACACCCGCGGATTTGGAGAACGTCAAGGCGCAGTTTTTGGGCAAAACCGGCCGAATCACGGAACTCATGAAGGGTTTGTCGCAACTGAGTGTTGACGATAAAAAGACCCAAGGTGCCAAGATCAATGCGCTCAAAACCGCCATCGAACAAGCCTTGCAAGCGCGCCGTGACGCCTTGCAAAGCGAGGCCTTGGAGCGTCAACTCAAAGCCGAGTCGCTCGATGTGACCCTGCCCGGTCGTGTGCGCCACACGGGCGGCTTGCACCCCGTGAGCTTGACCTTGGAGAGGATCGAGAAGATCTTTAACTCCATGGGGTTCACCGTGGCCCAAGGCCCGGAGATCGAAACCGACTGGTTCAACTTCACCGCCCTCAACACCCCCGAGAACCATCCTGCTCGCTCCATGCACGACACCTTTTATGTCGAAGGCGGGCATTTGCTCAGAACCCACACCTCACCCATGCAAATTCGCCATGCTGTGCAGCATGTGAAGGCACACCACGCCGCACTCGAGCGTGGTGAGTCGATGCCTGAAATTCGCGTGATTGCCCCGGGGCGAACCTACCGCGTCGACAGCGACGCCACCCACTCGCCCATGTTTCACCAGTGTGAGGGCCTATGGGTGGGCGAGCGCGTGAGTTTTAAAGACCTCAAAGTGGTATTCACCTCGTTTTGTAAAATCTTCTTTGAGTCTGAAGACCTCACGCTGCGCTTTCGGCCGAGTTTTTTCCCGTTCACCGAACCCAGTGCTGAAATTGATATCCAGTTCGCCACCGGCCCCTTGGCCGGTCGCTGGCTTGAAGTCGCAGGCTCAGGTCAGGTGCATCCCAATGTGATTCGCAACATGGGCTTGGAGCCCGAGCGCTACATGGGTTTTGCTTTTGGCATGGGGCCTGACCGCTTGACCATGCTCAGGTATGGTGTCAATGATTTGCGTTTGTTCTTTGATGGTGACTTGCGCTTTTTAAGCCAATTCCAATAATCCAATTTCTAGGAAGTCACAAGCGATGCAGTTGCCAGAATCTTGGTTGCGAGAGTTTTGTAACCCCCCTTTGAACGCACAGCAAATGGCCGACGCCTTGACCATGGCGGGTCTTGAGGTGGAGGAGTTGCGCACCGCAGCCCCTGCTTTCACCGGCGTGGTGGTGGGTGAAATCGTGGCAATTGCGCCCCACCCCAAAGCCGATCGACTCAGGGTCTGTCAAGTCGATGTGGGAGGAGCGTATTCGAGCCCACTTCAAATCGTGTGTGGCGCTCCCAATGCCGCCTTGGGCCTGAAGGTGCCGTGCGCCATGCTCGGTGCAGTGCTCCCTGGTGAGGCTGGGCAAAGCGGTATGGAGATCAAAGCGGTCAAATTGATGGGCATGGACAGCTTTGGCATGCTGTGTTCGGCCAAAGAGCTTCAAATCAGCGATGAGCAAGCTGGCTTATTGGTGCTCGATGCAAAAGCCCCAGTGGGGGTGTCCATTCGTGAACACTTGAAACTCGATGACCATTGGTTGACTTTGAAGCTCACGCCCAATTTGGCGCATTGTTTGAGTGTGCATGGTGTGGCCAGAGAGCTCTCGGCCATCACCCGCACGCCCCTGAAGTCCCCCCCCATTGTTGCGGTTGCTGCCCTATGTGCAGAGCGGCTGAGCGTGCATGTTGACCCCGCGGCGCATGGGCTGTGCGGACGCTTTAGCGGTCGGGTGGTGCGCGGCTTGAACCCCCAGGCCACCACACCGGCTTGGATGGTTGAGCGCTTGATGGGCTGTGGCCAGCGGTCGGTCTCGGCCTTGGTGGACATCTCCAACTTCGTGATGTTTGAGTACGGACAGCCCACCCACATCTTTGATTTGGACAAAATCTCCGGACCTCTAGAGGTGCGTTGGGCCAGGGCAGGTGAGGAATTGGCGCTGCTCAATGGTCAAACTGTGAAACTCGACGATCACGTTGGTGTGATTGCGGATACCCAAGGGATCGAGTCTTTGGCGGGCATCATGGGCGGGCAAGCCAGTGCCGTGTCCGATGAAACACAAAGCATCTACATCGAGGCGGCTTTTTGGTGGCCACAAGCAGTGGCTGGCAGATCGCGTCGCTTTAATTTCTCAACCGATGCGGCTCACCGTTTTGAGCGCGGCGTCGATCCTGAGCAAACCGTCTCCATCATTGAGCGCATCACCCAACTCGTGCTCGATATTTGTGGCACTGAGCAGACCGTGTGTGGCCCCATTGACGACCAACGCCTGAATTTACCCAAGCCCCAAGCCTTGAGTCTGAGGGTTGAGCGCGCTTGTCGTGTGATTGGCATGGACATTGATCAAGAAACCATGTTCAAGGCTCTTGATTCTTTGGGACTGCAGCCCACGCAATCGCCAGGGCTGATCACGCTCACCCCACCGAGCCACCGCTTTGATTTGAGCGTGGAAGAGGATTTGATTGAAGAAGTCATCCGTTGCTTGGGCTATGAGACCTTGCCAACCACACCGCCCTTGGGGCCCATCACAGCGCAGTTGCAGCCCGAGACTCACCGAGGAGCTTTTGCTGTGAGGCGTCAACTCGCCACCTTGGGTTATCAAGAGACGATCAACTACAGCTTTGTGCAAGAGCACTGGGAGCAGTCTTTCTCCAAAGCCGCCGAGCCCATTCGGCTGCTCAATCCCATTGCAAGCTCCATGAACGTGATGCGCACCACACTCATGGGGGGCTTATTGCAAGTGCTCAAGTTCAACGTGGACCGCAAAATGGCCGATGTGCGAGTCTTTGAGATGGGGCGCGTCTTCATCAAGGACTCAAGCGTCACCGATTCAGACCAAACGGTCAAAGGCATCCATCAGCCCATGCGCTTGGGCGGTTTGGCCTACGGTCGTGTTCAACCCATGCAGTGGGGGGTGAGCGATCAGGCGGTGGATTTCTTTGATGTGAAGGGAGACCTCGAAGTCTTTTTGCATCCCCTCAAGCTCGAGTGGCGTGCCGGGGCCCAAGAGGCCCTGCACCCAGGGCGAAGTGCAGAGATTCTTCACGGTAAAGAAGTGATCGGCTGGCTCGGTGAGTTACACCCAGCCTTGACCCAGGCTTGGGAATTGCCCAAATCACCCATCGTGTTTGAATTGGATTGGCAAGCCGTCTGCACCCGCGAGGTGCCGAGTTTTGCGGAAGTGAGTAAATTTCAAGCCGTCGAGCGCGATTTGGCCTTGGTGCTTACCCAAGAGGTGACGCACGCGAGCTTGATGCACGAAGTTTGGAAGTCACCCAGTGGAGGGCTGCTCAAAGACGCGACCTTGTTTGATTTGTACCGACCCAAAGAGGGGAGCTTGCAAATGAGCATGAACGAGCGGTCTTGGGCAGTGCGTTTGAGCTTGTCCAAAGAGGGTGCCACCCTCACCGAGCCAGAGATTGAGGAGTGCGTTGCCCAAATTTTGGCGCATCTGAGTGCCTCACTCGGTGCGCGCTTGCGGGCTTGAGATAGCCTTGCGAGAGCGCTATCGCGCGGTGAATTGAAAGATACAAAACTGCATGCGAGTTTGTCTGAGTAGACGAGCCAGTGCTTTGCTGACAAGATCGCTTTGCATGAAAGATTAACCAAGTTAGACCACCAGAGAATCGATATGGAACTTGCACTCAACACCCTCGAATCCCCAGCTCTTACCAAGGCTCAATTGGCTGAGTTGCTTTTTGAACAAATTGGTCTCAACAAGCGCGAGTCCAAAGACATGATCGATGCGTTTTTTGATTTGATTGTTGACAGACTATTGGCTGGTGAAGATGTAAAAATTTCTGGTTTTGGTAACTTTCAATTGCGCACCAAAACGCCGCGCCCAGGTCGCAACCCCAGAACGGGTGAGGCCATCACGATACAAGCCAGACGCGTGGTGACGTTTCATGCCAGTCAAAAACTCAAAGACATGATTCAAAATCCATCGGCCTCTTAACCCTTTAGCATTCATGCCTTGCTTGAGCGGTGTTTTGAAGCCGCAGACTTGCTTGTCTCACTAGCACAATTGCACAATTGCTCACACCCCGAAGCGGTGTTAATACCTAAATATTTTTACAAATTTAGCTGGCTTTTTTCTGGGCTTCGTGTAATCTCACTTCTCCGTTTAGAAAGCCACAGACCACGCGTTTGAGTGACCGATTTCATGTCGATAGATTTGCCAACCATTCCTGCCAAGCGTTACTTCACCATTGGAGAGGTGAGTGATTTGTGTGGCGTCAAGCCTCACGTTTTGCGCTACTGGGAGCAAGAATTCACGCAACTCAGACCCATGAAGCGACGCGGCAACCGTCGCTACTACCAGCACCATGAAGTGCTCATGATCCGTCGTATCCGCGATTTACTCTACGATCAAGGCTTCACCATCAGTGGCGCGAGAAATAAATTGCAAGAGATTGTCCAAGTCGAAAAGGACAAAAAACGCTCGGGATTGATGATGCTCAGTGGCATGGAGGTTTTTGAGCCTGATCAAGACGTTGATGAGAGCAAATTGGTCGATGCGTGGACCGCCTCAGGGATTTTGAGCGACCCACCCCAACTCAAACTCCTCATGCGCGAACTCAGAGAAATTCGCCAGTTGTTGATCTGAATAAACTGCTGCAAGTGCAGCACAATTGCCCCCCAGATCGGGTTATAATGAGGTCTTCGGCGTGTAGCGCAGCCTGGTAGCGCACTTGCATGGGGTGCAAGGGGTCGCGAGTTCGAATCCCGCCACGCCGACCAATGCATATGAGGGTTAGTAGATTTGTTTCTACTAACCCTTTTGTCATTGGAGTCCTCCCCTAGACCCAGGTCCTCTTGGGCTCGAAGCTCACCGTCCTTGGATTTTTGCATGGGATCCATGCGTGAAGCTTTGACTGCGCAGCGCCTCCAGGGCCTGGATGGCGCGCGCCACTCCTTTTTCTTGTTTCATCTGCCGTGAAAGCGCCAGAGCTTGTTGTTGAATCTCGGGGTGTTGGGTGATGCTCTCAATGGCCTGCACAAGACGCATGCTGCTCATTTTCTCGCGCACCATAGGACGCGCGCCCACCCCCAGACGCCTCACCTCTTGCCCCCAAAAAGGCTGGTCTGCGATGTGGGCCACGATGACGCTTGGAACCCCCGCTAAGAGACTGGCTTGCGTGGTGCCCGCACCGCCGTGGTGAATGATCACAGCGCAGCGCGGAAAAATCAATCGGTGGGGAGCGCGACTGAGCACCAAGATATGGGCAGGTGTGTTGACGGTTTGCTGCGCAGCCAAGGGCAGCTGAAAAATCGCCCGCGCCCCCAAGGCCTGGACCGCTTCGTACCAGATGTCAAAGACCTCGCGCCAAGAGGCGGCGTCGGGTGTGAGCATGCTGCCAAAGGTGAAGTACAAAGGCGGCTCTCCCTGGCTTAAAAAGGCCTCGGTCTCGGGGCTCAAGGGATCGCTTTGGTCACCCTCTGCGAGGTTTAAAAAACCACACACTTGGTAGCGCTCGGGCCAATCGCTCGGTGGTTGGCACACCGCCGGACTCACTGCAATCAAGTTCAGGGCCGGGCTGCTCCAAGCCTGTGTCAATACATCTTTGTAGGGTGGCAAAGCGTGGCTGACTCGCAAGCGATTGATCTGGGCTAAAAAGGTGCGGTTGATGAACCACTGCGCGAGTCGCCACCAAAGTGGTATGGCCCACGCCCCCACGTCCACCGCGCCAAACGGGAGCAGGTGCTTGGAGGGCAAGATGTTGTGCACGGGGTAGAGTGTGGCCACTGGAACCCCACTGAGCTCAGCGGCAACTTGCGTTGGGTAGCAAAAGATGTGGCGAACCAATAGATCGCAATTTGCACACAACGCTTGTGCCGCATCAAACATGGCGGCTTCAGCAGGGTAAAAAAAATAGTCATTGATGATCTTCAACTGCTTGAGTGGGTTGCGCAAGGCCTTGAAGGCCAGTCGCATCTTGTCCATCATGTCCGCACTGGGCAGTTGCGGGTTGGGTGCGAGCACGAGCTCAAAACCGTTTCGCGTTGCCACTGGGGCATAGTCTCGTTCACTCACCTCGGTGATGCACAGGGTGACTTGGTGGCCCGCCTTGACCAAGCCGCTTGCCAACGCTAAAAAGGGCTGTACGTCGCCTTCACTGCCCCAAGTTTGGAGTCCGATCTTCATGGTTTGACCAGCCTTTTGGTGTGCGCCGCGCTCAGCGCTCTAGCGCTGCAGGGGGGTGGGGCTGCACTTGCGGTTGACCAAAGAGCAGGTCAAACCCCCAGGTGTATAAAAACGTGAAGACCAAAAAAAATGCAAACAAGGCCAAGTCCATGACGAAGGCTTGCGCATAGCCAATTTCAAACCACCAGGCAAACAAAAGCACAAAGCCCACCAAGAGCGGCACCTCAAAACCCACCGCATGCGCCACACGCCGCCACACGGTTCTCGCTTGCGAGCGTTGCCGCGCTTCCCAGGCCTCAAAGCCCACGTTGAAGACCCAGTTCCAAGCGACCGCGATGGCCGAGCAGGTCAAACCCATGACGCTTGCGTGAGACATGCTTTGCTCAGACAAGACAGACAGCCCCAAGCTCGAGCAGGAGATGGCCATCACCTCAAAGCTCAGGACAAAAAGCACGCGTCTGGGCCAGCCTTGCAGTGGATAAGCCCAAGGGGTGCGGACCACCAAGGGCGGCGTGGACGCTGGTTGGGTAGAAGTGGGGGGTGTTGTCATGATCATGGCATTATCGCCAATAACAGCTCAGGTCGTGCTTTAAGAGCAGATCGTGCGCCGAGATTTTTTAGCGCCTCACGCCCGGTGACTCGATGGGCAGGCCCTCACCGCGAAAACTCAAATAAAGCTCGAGCTCCATGAGCTCGTCTGAGCCAAAGGCCCAAATCTCGGCTTTGACGCCCGACAAACAAGCGCGCAAGCGTTTTTGCAAGGACCCCATCTTTTGCCACTCGAGCCGGTAGGCCGGGTAGGCATGGGGTTGGCCTTGGCTGATGGTCTCCCCCCCCAGATGTTGTCCGGCATTTTGCGTGTGACAGTGCATGCAGGCCAAGTTGTTTTGCCCCATTCGCGTTTCATAACGCGCTTGGCCTCTTGCGAGTGCCGCCTCAAGCGACGTCTGTCGAGTTCGCTTGAGCTCCATCCCTCTGGAGGCCAGGCTCACGAGTGCCGTGAGGCCCAGCAACTCATCACTCTCATAGGCGAGTGCAGGCCGATGCTGGCGCTGGGTGCGGCAGGCGTTGATTTGACCTTCCAAATTGATGAGGCGCGAGTTGTTGTTGTCCCAACGCGGGTATTTCATGGCGACGCCTCGCATGCTGCGCTGCCAGTCGTGGTGACAAGACGCGCAAGAGGGGTGCTCTGCGCTGCTGTCATGGCGTTCTGAGCCCGCGCCATGAACAGTGCCAAAACCAGAGCCTTCGCTCCAAAGCGCTTGGCCTTGGTCGATCCACAAAAAAGCCGGGTTCAAGCTGTCATCGGCCTGTGTGGCGCGCAAGTCCGCACTGGCAAAGCTGATGCCTGAGCGCATGCGCTCAGGCGCGATGACACCAAGGCCCGTCAACACTTGGGCTT
>CAIMTJ010000080.1 GCA_903844385.1 uncultured Burkholderiales bacterium | reverse complement strand
CCCAAGCCGCCGACACCCCGTCTAGCCGCCAGGCTCCAAGCACCCGGCCCGCGCGCGCGCCTTCGAGCGCGGCTCCCCCATCGAGCACACTGGCCCGCGCGCACGAGCGAGCTCCACGCGAGCCCCTGCCCGAGCTCGAGTCCATGCCCTGGCAAGCACTGCTCGAACAAGCGCAACACTGCCAGGCCTGCAGCTTGGGCTCAGGCGCCAAAGCCCGGCTTTTTGGCCTGAGCTCTTGGAGTCCGCACAAAGCCACCCCCTGGCCGATGTCTGCCCATCATGAAAACGCGCCCGCTGTGCCCAAACCCAGCCCCGTCTTGATCGTGGCCGATGCCCCGCAACTCGATGTCAATGGCCAGGCAAACGCCTTCTCCGCGATCACCCACCCGTTGTTTGAACAATTCTTGCGCGCCGCGTCTTGGCTCGCCCGCGGCGCAAGCGACAAGGACAGCCGCGCAAAATCTGGCGAACCCAACGACGAAATCATGATCACCCACATGGTCAAATGCGTGGGCGCCAGACCCAGCGTTGACGCTCAGCACTACCTCACCTGTGCGGCTTACTTGCGCGCACAAATCCTTCATCTCAAGCCCAAAGTACTGTTGGTCATGGGGCGCATGGCCGCACAAACTCTGGTGCACAACACCGAGCGGCAAGGTCTACCCCACGGCAAACTGTGCGGTCAACTCCTCGACTTTGAGGGCACGCCCATGGTGGTGACCCAGCCGCCCGAGTATTTATGGCGCACGGGCCAAGACAAGGGAAAATCCTGGCATGACCTGTGCCTGGCTCTTTCTGTGCTGCAGGCGCCTCGAGCGAAATAAGTCACAGGTTCAGTCAAGCTGATGCACCAGGGTCGAGCAGCGCGTGAACGTCAATGTGTGTCCGAGCCTCACGGCATGGCGCAACCTCAGTGAAAGAAAGTGAACTGGCCATGAATTTTTTAGACCAATTGCGCGGCGCCCGACAAGCCCACCACAGCCTTCTTTGTGTGGGTCTAGACCCGGAGCCCTCGCGTTTTCCAAGCCACTGGCAAGGACGCAGCGACAAAACCTTCGAGTTTTGTGCGGCCATTGTGGACGCCTGCGCTGATTTGGTCTTGGCCTTCAAGCCTCAAATCGCGTATTTTTCAGCATTGGGCGCAGAGAAAGATCTCGAGCGTCTCATGCGCCACATGAAAGATGTGGCACCTCAGGTGCCCATCATTTTGGATTCCAAGCGCGGCGATATCGGCTCCACGGCCGAGCAGTACGCGCTCGAGGCGTTTGAGCGCTACGGCGCCGACGCCATCACCTTGTCACCCTATATGGGACTGGACTCCATCAGCCCTTATTTGAAATACCATGACAAGGGTGCTTTTTTGTTGTGCCGCACCTCCAACCCTGGGGGGGCTGATCTGCAAAACCTACGCTTGAGCAGCCCAGCAGGCGCAAGCGCCCAGGGCGGCGTTGCACCCGAGCGACTTTATGAACACGTCGCTCGTCTCGCGCAGCATCACTGGAACACCAATGGCCAACTCGGTTTGGTGGTGGGTGCAACCTTCCCCGAAGATATCGAGCGGGTGCGCCGCCAAGCCCCTCACTTGCCTCTCCTTATCCCCGGCATTGGTGCACAAGGAGGCGACGCACAGCAAACTCTGCAAGCGGCCTGGGTGAACGAAGACACCCCCATCGTGATCAATTCATCGCGAGCGGTTTTGTATGCCTCGCCTGAGCGTGATTACGCCCAAGCCGCGCGCGCGCAAGCGCTTCAAACCCGAGACCTTCTCGAGCAAGCGTTGACGCTGCACCTGGCCACATTGGCCTAACGCTGGGGCTGGGGGCCTCAAGCCCGCGGCGACAGCGCTCTTGCGCGATGAAGGCCTCAAGTGCTCAGGTGCTCAGGTGCTCAGGCACTCAAAGGCTCAAGCGCTCGCGGCTTTATCGAGCAGTTTTTTCAAATAACGGCCGGTAAAACTCTGGGGATTGCTGGCCAATGTCTCAGGCGTGCCCACCCCCACAACAAAGCCACCGGCGTCGCCGCCTTCAGGGCCCATGTCAATGAGCCAGTCGGCGGTTTTGATCACATCCAAATTGTGCTCAATGATGACAATGGTGTTGCCCGCATCGCGCAGCGTCACCAGCACCTTCAAGAGCAGCTCAATGTCGGCAAAATGCAGCCCTGTGGTGGGCTCATCCAAGATGTACAAGGTGCGGCCCGTGTCTCGTTTGGACAATTCAAGCGCGAGCTTCACCCGCTGGGCCTCACCCCCGGAGAGCGTGGTGGCCGATTGACCCAGCTTCAAATAACTCAAGCCCACGTCCATCAAGGTTTGGAGCTTTCTTGCAATGGTGGGCACCGCATCAAAGCAATGAATGGCCGCCTCCACCGTGAGGTCTAAAATTTGTGCAATGTTCTTGCCCTTGTAGAGCACTTCCAAAGTTTCGCGGTTGTAGCGCTTGCCGTGACAAATATCACAGGGCACATAAACGTCGGGCAAAAAATGCATCTCCACTTTCACCACACCGTCGCCTTGGCAAGCTTCACAACGACCGCCCTCGACGTTGAAGGAAAATCTCCCCGCACCATAACCGCGCTCGCGGGCCATGGGCATTTCAGCGAGCAACTCCCGTATGGGCGTCATGAGCCCGGTGTAGGTGGCCGGGTTGCTGCGCGGGGTGCGCCCAATGGGCGACTGGTCCACGTTGATCACTTTGTCAAAATACTCGAGCCCCATGATCTCATCATGGGCCGCGGGCTCCTCGTGGGCGCGGTAGAGGTGCTTGGCGGCAGCGGCGTACAAGGTGTCATTGACCAAGGTGGATTTGCCCGAACCAGACACCCCCGTCACACAGGTCATGAGCCCAACAGGGATTTTGACGTCCACGTTTTGCAAATTGTTGCCTCTGGCGGCCTTCACCTGCAAACACTTGCCGTTGGGGCTCGCCAGCCAAGGATCATCGAGAGCGCCAGCGCTCAAAAAGGCCGCGTGCGTGTTGAGCGCGTCGGCTGAAGCGCTCTCGCGCTCAACTGGACTCGCGCTTGGCACGCCCGCTCCTTTGGCCAGCTCGGCGCGCAGCTTGGCAAAGGGGTGCGCGGGCTCTTCTTTGACGACTTGACTCGCGCGTGAGAGCGGAATGCCACGACTCAACGCGCTGGCAGACTCCATGCGCACTTTGGGCTTTGCCAATTTGCTGGGGAGGCCATCATCGCCTCGCTCGCTGGTGAGAGGCAACCAAGCGTGTCGGCGCGCGGGTACTGCAATCGAGAGTGCCCCCGACAAGTAGCGACCGGTCAACGATGCGGGGTTGTCTTGCACTTCTTGCGGGGTGCCTTGCGCAATCACCGCGCCACCGTGGATGCCCGCCCCAAGCCCCATGTCGACACAGTAGTCGGCCGCGCGGATCATGTCCTCATCGTGCTCGACCACCAACACCGAGTTGCCAATGTCTCGCAAATGTTTCAAGGTTTCAATCAAACGATCGTTGTCGCGCTGGTGCAATCCAATGCTGGGCTCATCGAGCACATACATCACGCCCGTCAAACCCGAGCCAATTTGAGAGGCGAGTCGAATGCGCTGCGACTCGCCCCCGGACAAGGTCTCCGCTCGGCGGTCCAGGCTCAAATAACTCAAGCCCACATCGTTCAAAAACTTCAAGCGCGCCACAATCTCTTGCACCACTTTGGAGGCGATCTCGGCCTTGGCCCCGGTGAGCGTCAAGCCCTGGAAGTAACGAAACGATTCCCCCAAGGTCATGCCACTCACCTGGGGCAGTCCCTTGGCGTTGGGGCCCTCGCCCAAGCGCACATGCAAGGCCTCCAGACGCAAACGCGCGCCCCCACACGTCACGCAAGCACGCATGCTTTTAAAGCGGGCCAACTCCTCTTTGATGACACTCGACTGGGTTTCGGCATAGCGGCGGGCCATGTTGGGCAAAACGCCTTCAAAGGGGTGGGTTTTGGTGGTTTTTTTCGGGCCTTTACCCGCCGCTTGCAGCACATAGGTAAAGCGTATCTCTTGCGCGCCTGAGCCTTGTAAGACGGCGTGCTGAATGTCTGGGGGGAGGTCCTCAAATGCGGTGTCCAAGTCAAACTGGTAGTGCTTGGCCAAGCTCTCGAGCAAGGCAAAGTATTGCGCATTGCGCTGGTCCCAGCCTTTGATGGCACCACTGGCCAGGCTCAGCGACGGGAAGGCCACCACCCGCGCCGGGTCAAAGAAAGACTCTTCGCCTAAGCCTTCACACGCGGTGCAAGCCCCCGTTGGGGAGTTGAAGGAAAACAACCGGGGCTCGAGCTCGCCCATGGAGAAATGGCACACGGGGCAGGCGAACTGGGCGTTGAAACTGCGCTCTTGCCCCGTGTCCATATCGAGCACAATCGCACGCCCCTGGGCCACACCCAATGCCGCTTCAAAACTCTCGGCGAGTCGTTGGGCCACGTCTGGACGAACCTTCAGCCGATCAACCACCACATCGAGATCGTGCTTTTCATTCTTCTTCAACGCGGGCATCTCGCTCGCTTCATAAACGTCTGCACCCAAGCGAAAGCGCACAAAGCCGCGCATCTCCAGCGCCGTCAATTGATCCGCAAACTCGCCTTTTTTACCGCGCGCCAAAGGCGCCAAAATCATGATGCGCGTGTCACTGGGCAGGCCCAGCACGGTGTCCACCATTTGCGAGACGGTTTGAGACTGCAGCGCCACCCCATGCTCAGGGCAATGGGGTGTACCGGCTCTGGCAAACAACAGCCTCAAATAGTCATGGATCTCCGTGACCGTGCCCACCGTGGAGCGCGGATTGTGGCTGGTGGCCTTTTGCTCGATCGAAATGGCTGGCGACAAGCCCTCAATCAAATCCACATCGGGCTTGTCCATTCTTTGCAAAAATTGTCTGGCGTAGGCCGACAAACTCTCCACATAGCGGCGTTGACCCTCGGCGTACAAGGTGTCAAACGCGAGACTGGACTTGCCCGAGCCCGACAGACCGGTGATCACCACCAACTGGTGCCTGGGCAAATCGAGGTCGACGTTTTTGAGATTATGGGTGCGCGCACCACGAATACTGATGAGACCGCCCGGGTGCTGCGCACGGCTTGGCCCCTCGCTGACGCTGGTCAGCGGCTTTAGTTTTTCACCCAAATAAGGGCCTTCAAGCGATGAATTCACTGCACGTGCTACCCGAAAAAAACAACCCTCCATGATAGCGATTTTGAATGTCCCTGGCCGATTTCATCGACTTATTTCTTGCGCCAGCACGCCAAGGCCTTGTCCCGCCCTGCTCAGGGCCGCACCACAACGCCGCCGATGCCGACCCCGGTGACCCAAGTGAACCGGGCATGGGCGAGAGGGATGCCTTTTTGTGCCTTTTTGTGGCTTTGGGGCTGATGCGCTTTTCACCCCGAGCGGTGTCTCGCTCCCAACCGAGCGCCATCCACGCTTGGCCAAGCTCGTGGCGTGGGTGTGCGTGTTTACAATGGGGGCTCAGGCGCTGTTGCCCCCAGACCGAGGTCTGGGGGACAATACCCGTGAGAGCGATGCCCGCCGCAAGACCGAGCCATTTCTGCTCGAGCACCGGCCCAGCTCGCAAGTCAGTTGCCGCGCGGCCTGCCAATTGCCCCCCTCGAGACCCTCCTACTTCTTAAAACTGGCCCATTGCACTGTGTCTGATTCAAACTCCATGGCCCCTACCCAAGCCCCCATGCCCTCGAGCGCAATGACGACGCAAGAGCTGCGTTCGGCCTTTTCACTGGCCAGTATTTATGCCCTGCGCATGCTGGGGCTATTCATGGTTTTGCCGGTGTTTTCATTAGAAGCCCGTCACTACCAAGGTGGTGACAATGAGGTGGCCATCGGTTTGGCCATCGGTATGTATGGCTTGGTTCAAGCGTTTTTGCAAATTCCTTTGGGTCTGGCCGCAGACCGCTATGGTCGTAAGCGCGTCATTGTCGTGGGTTTGTCTTTATTGGCTTTGGGCAGTGCTGTAGCCGCCTTGGCCGACAGCGTTCAAATGTTGGCCATTGGGCGTGGCATTCAGGGCGGGGGAGCCATCTCTGCCGCCGTCTCGGCCTTGCTGGCCGATCAAACCCGTGTTCAAGTTCGCACCAAAGGCATGGCCCTGATTGGCGCGAGCATCGGCTTGATGTTTGCGCTGTCCCTGGGAATCGGCCCGGTATTGAACCTGTGGGGGGGCTTGCCACTGATTTTTTGGTGTACCTTTTCGCTCTCTCTTCTTGGCATGGTGGTGATTGTTTATTGGACACCCCCAGAAGACCCGCAATTGCTCAAAGCCGCGCCCCTGTCCTGGCAAGAAACGCGCGACTTGGTTTTTAGCGTGGATTTGCTCAAATTGGATTACGGCGTCTTTATTTTGTATGGGGTTCAACTCGCGACTTGGATGGCCCTGCCCGCCATGCTCATTCAAGCCGGTGTGGAGAAATCCAACCATGGCTGGTTTTATTTGCCGGCCGTCTTGTTGTCCTTCGTGGTGATGGGGGTCACCCTTTTTCCCATGGAGAGAAAAGGGCTGCTCAGACCGCTTTTTTTAAGCGCCATTGTGCTGGTGTTTTTGGTACAGTTTGGCTTCATCTATGAGAGCCTGCACACCCCTGACATGTGGCTTTTGGAGGTGTTGGTGTTTTTGTTTTTTTGTGGTTTCAATATTTTGGAAGCCTCTCAACCGAGCCTGGCCTCAAAAATTGCCCCCCAGCAAGCCCGAGGGGCAGCCTTGGGGGTCTACAACACCTTGCAGTCCTTGGGCATTTTTGCAGGTGGCGCGATGGGTGGTTGGGTGGCCAAAACGTACTCCAGCACAGGACTCTTTTTGGGTTGCTCAACCCTTTTGTTGTCTTGGGTGGTGGTGTCTTGGCGCATGAGCTACGCTCAACACGGTCAGCCAAGCTCGGCGCATTGAGCTCATCGAGGCAGGGCGTCGTCACGCGGATTCTCAAACCCCTGTGGCTTGGCTGTTTTTCTGAGATATGATGATTGCCTGAGACTCCTATCCCCAAGTTTTGAGACTCCATTGTTCAATCTCGTAATATTTCCTTTGAAGGCTGTCACACATGGCATCTGTTAATAAAGTCATTTTGATGGGCAACTGCGGACGCGACCCCGAGGTGCGTTATTTGCCCTCGGGCCAAGCTGTGGCCAATGTGAGCATTGCCACCTCCACGCGTCGCAAAAACCGCGAAACGGGTGACATGGTCGAAGACACCCAGTGGCACCGCATCACCTTTTATGACCGCTTGGCAGAAATCGCCGGTGAGTATGTTAAAAAAGGTCGCCCCATTTACGTAGAAGGTCGCATCAAGTACGGCAAATACACCGACCAGTCTGGCATTGAAAAAAATACCGTCGACATCATCGCCACCGAACTCCAACTCTTGGGCGGTCGCGACGCAGGGGGTCCTGCAGGCTCGGGCGGCGGTGGCGGGCATGAAGACGCGCCGAGTCAGGGTGCGCCAGGCTACGCGAGTGGCGCTCCACGCAACAATAACCGTCCCGCGCAAAATAGCGCCACGTCAGGTGCGCACAAGTCGGGCTTTGACGACATGGACGACGATATTCCCTTTTAGACTGGAACTTTTTTGAGCGATTGCTTGGAGCTAAGCGGGGCGACTGCTGAGCCTTGCGGCTGCAGTTGCGCGGGGTACCACGTTCGAGCCCTGTAGCGTTGAGACGCTCACGGTGTTGCGTTTGTTCTTTGATGTCAAAGACCCCGCAAAAAAAACCCGTCTGTTTGACCAGACGGGTTAAAAGTTCAACGAAGAACTTGACATGAAATCGAGAGAGAAACACGACCCAGAAAAGGCAGGCCACTTGGCGTCTAGTCTGCCTGGGTTTGAGTTGCCGCAGCAATGAACTCCTTCATTGCCTGCGGCCAAACAGCGTTTCTGTGGTCATCCTCTTGTCGCTTGGGTCAAACCCCAAGGCAGCAATGGGGATCAACGGTTGTAAGCAGACTCACCGTGTGAAGAGATGTCCAAGCCTTCGCGCTCTTCTTCTTCAGTCACACGCAAACCGATCAACAAGTCCACAATTTTGTAAGCAACCAATGAGACCACGCCAGACCAAACGATGGTCGTGAGCACGGCTTGGAGCTGTACCCAAACTTGTGAAGCAATCGAGTAGTCGGGAGACGCTGCGTTGGTCACATAGTCAAAGATGCCCACGCCACCCAGTGCTGGAGAGGCAAATACACCGGTGAGCAATGCACCCAAGATACCACCCACGCCATGAACACCGAACACGTCCAAAGAGTCATCGGCTCCCAAGAGGTGCTTGAGACCACTCACGCCCCACAAGCAGAAGAAACCAGCCAATGCACCAATCACGATGGCTCCCAAAGGACCCACAAATCCACAAGCCGGTGTAATCGCTACCAAGCCCGCCACCGCACCAGATGCAGCGCCCAACATGGAGGCCTTGCCTTTGCCCAGCGCTTCAGCGGTAATCCAAGCCAAAGCTGCGGTGGCCGTGGCGACCAAGGTGTTCATGAAGGCGAGTGCGGCCATGCCATTGGCTTCAAGGTTGGAGCCGGCGTTGAATCCAAACCAGCCCACCCAAAGAAGTGATGCACCCACCATGGTCAAAGTCAAGCTGTGAGGCGCCATGGACTCTTTGCCATAACCCGTTCTCTTGCCGATCATGTAAGCACCGACCAATCCTGCCATCGCCGCATTGATGTGAACCACCGTTCCACCTGCAAAGTCCAGCGCCCCTTTGGCCCACAACCAACCTGCATTGGCAGTCACGGTCTCGAGTGTTTTGGCGTCAGTGATCGCATCAGGGCCGTCCCAGTACCACACCATGTGAGCCACAGGCAAGTAGCTGAACGTGAACCACAGGGCGCAAAAGAGCAACACCGCAGAAAACTTGGCCCGCTCGGCAAACGAGCCCACGATCAACGTGCACGTGATGGCCGCAAAGGTCGCTTGGAAGGCTGCAAACGTGTACTCAGGAATCACAACCCCTTTGCTAAAGGTCGCTGCCACCGAGTCGGGGGTGATGCCAAAGAAGAAGATCTTGTCAAACGAGCCAATAAAGGGGTTACCCGCCGTGAAGGCGCCCGTGTAGCCATAAATCATCCACAGCACATAAATGAGGGATGTCACAACAAACACTTGCATCAACAAGGAGAGCATGTTCTTGCTGCGCACAAGACCGCCGTAGAACAAGGCCAGGCCTGGAATGGTCATCAAAATCACCAACACCGTGGCCACAATCATCCACGCTGTATCGCCCTTGTTCGGCACGGCAGCGGGGGCTGCTGCAGGGGCGGGGGCATCGGCTGCGGCTGCGGCTGGGGCAGCAGCAGCGGGGGCTGCTGCGACAGGTGCCGCCGCTGGCGTATCCGCCATGGCCACAACACTGCCCATCAACAAGCTCACACCGAGCAAGAGGGAAGATAGAAGTTTTTTCATAATGGTTCTTTCTTGTTTTGGAAGGGTCACAGCGCCTCTTGGCCTGTTTCACCGGTTCGAATGCGAACAACCTGCTCGAGGTCATAAACAAAGATTTTCCCGTCACCGATTTTTCCGGTGCGAGCGGATGACTCGATGGCTTCAATGGCACGCTCCAAGAGTTCAGAGGCCACTGCGGCTTCGATTTTGACCTTGGGCAAGAAGTCAACCACGTATTCCGCTCCGCGGTACAACTCGGTGTGTCCTTTTTGACGCCCAAAACCCTTGACTTCCGTCACGGTAATGCCTTGCACGCCGATGGCGGACAAAGCTTCACGAACTTCGTCGAGCTTGAACGGTTTGATGATGGCTGTGATCAATTTCATAAAATGTCCTTGAGTTAGAGGGTGAGGGTCTTAAAAGCTCTTTTTGATGCCCAAGACCAAGTTCGCAGCACCCAAGTCTTTACCGCCAGATCCTGGCAGGATATAGGCTGCACCTTGGCGAGTTTTAAAGTTGGTGCCAAGCGCCGTGGCACTCAAGACCAAACCGTCTCCCATATCCTTGTTCAAGGCCAAAGAGTAATCCTCGTAACTGGCTGGGTTGTTGGCCACGTATTGGCTACCCACGTGGGGCACCAAGGTCAAGCCGTCACCGAAGTCAAAGGTGTAGCTCAAATCCAAGTAGCGACTGCCTTTGCTGTTCATGTAACCAAACAGGTTGGTGGTGCTGTCAGAGATTTTGGCGGTGAAGGCGCCGACGCTCAAAGCCAAATAGAGCTCAAAGGTGTTGGCGTTCACAGCGCCTGGCACCACATTCAGGGTGTTGCCAGCGTAGTAATACTCGAGGCCACCGACATCAAACGACACGGTGTCATTCAAGGCACCACGGTACCCACCATAAATATCCCATTCGACAGGACCGGTGGCCTTGCCTTTGGCGTCCGAGTCCTTGATCCAAGAAATGCTCGACAACCATGTGCCAATGTAAGCACCGCTCTTGTCGGTGTAATCCACGCCACCTTGCAATGCGGGCTTCACGGCAGACTGAGAAATACCGCGGTAGCGGTACTCACTCACCACGCCGACGTTGTAGGCCCAAGTATCGGCGGGCTCAGGTGCGGGCGCTGCGGTTTGTGAAAAGGCCGCCACCGAACTCAACATGGCCGAGGCTAAGATTATTTTTTTCATTTGCATGGGTCAACTCCTTATATTGGTATTAACCCCTTGCATGCTCCGTGCCACGAATTTTCACCCCGACGGCCATAAATAGGCCCTCTATTGGTGCGTGGGCCGATTCTTAATGCGCTTCGCCCCAAGGTGGTGCCAGCAATTGAATGGTTGTTGGCCCCCAAAAACGCCCCAATTTAGTGCGCTGATGGCTTGATTGGGTCAAGGAGTGCTTGTCTAAACTGGACAATGGACTACTTTTAGCTTAAATTGGGGCCTAAAAATCGGGCCGCTTGCTCTCGGCTCACGCCTTGGCGCTGTGCCAAATCCTCGATCTGGTCTTGGCCCAAGGCGCCGACATTGAAATACCTCGCCTCTGGGTGAGCGAGATAAAACCCACAGATGCTCGAAGCCGGATCCATGGCCAGACTGGAGGTGAGCGTCATGCCAATATCCGACAAGGGCAAGACCTCAAACAAGGTCGATTTGATCGCATGGTCGGGACAAGCGGGATAGCCGGGGGCGGGTCGGATGCCCTGGTAATGTTCTTTGAGCAAAGCGCTCAAGTTCAGGTTTTCATCGGCGGCGTAGCCCCACCAGTCTTTTCGCACGCGCTCGTGCAAATACTCCGCAAAGGCCTCGGCCAGCCGGTCGGCCAAGGCTTTGAGCATGATGGCGTTGTAGTCATCGTGCTCGAGCATAAAAGCATCCTCTTTGGCCTGCACGCCTTGGCCGGTACTGAGCGCAAACATGCCCACATAATCGGCTTGGCCGATCGGGGCCACAAAATCGGACAAGCACCGGTTGGGCCGCCCTGGGGCTTTGGCCGTTTGCTGCCTCACGCCATGCCAAACGAACAGTTCTTGTTGGCGAGTTTCATCACGCCACACGACAATGTCATCGCCTCTCGAGTTCGCTGGATAAAAGGCCAACACCGCATTCGCGTTGAGCCACTGCGCCGCCACCAAGCGCTTGAGCATGGCTTGACCATCCACCAAGAGTTTGCGCGCCGCCTCACCCACCACCTCATCGCTCAATATGCTGGGGTAGGGGCCGGACAAGTCCCAGGTCTGAAAAAATGGGCCCCAATCCACGTAGGGCACCAAGTCTGCCAGGTTTTGGTTTTTGAGCACGCGCTGACCAATGAATTTGGGTTTTTGGGCGGTAAAGTTCGTCCAATCCAAGGCCAGGGCATGGCTGCGCGCCTGAGACAAGCTGAGCAAGACGGGTCGTGTTTTTTGCTCATGCTGCTGCCTGACCTTGGCATAGTCCTCTTCGAGTGCTTGGATGTAAGCCCCGCGCCCATCGGAGAGCAGGCCTTGGAGCACGCCCACACTGCGCGAGGCATCGGGCACATAGACCACAGGCGCGCTGTAATGCGGTGAGATTTTGACCGCCGTGTGCACGCGCGACGTGGTGGCCCCCCCCGATCAAGAGCGGAATTTGGCGAGAGACGAAATACGCGTCACGCTGCATCTCTTTGGCCACCGTTTGCATCTCTTCCAGACTGGGCGTGATGAGCCCTGACAACCCGATCGCATCGGCCTCTTCGGCTTTGGCTTTGGCCAAGATATCTTGCCAAGGCACCATCACACCCATGTTAAAGACTTCAAAGTTGTTGCACTGCAAGACCACCGTCACGATGTTTTTACCAATGTCGTGCACATCGCCTTTGACCGTGGCCATGATGATTCGCCCCTTGCTGCGCGTGACCTCACCGGCGGCCTCTTGCACGCGTTTTTCTTCTTCAATGAAGGGGATGAGTTGGGCCACCGCTTGCTTCATGACGCGCGCACTCTTGACCACTTGTGGCAAAAACATCTTGCCTTGGCCAAACAAATCGCCCACCACCCCCATGCCGTCCATCAAAGGGCCTTCAATCACCGTCAAAGCGCGTTGTCCCTGGGCTTTGGCCGCCTCATAAGCCTCTAGCGTGTCCTCGACAATGAACTCATTCAAGCCATGCACCAAGGCATGGGTCAAGCGCTCTTGAACTGTTTTGGGGCTCTCGGGCGTGCCGCGCCAGGCGTTCACGGCGCCCGTGTCGTTGATTTGACCCTTGACCGACTCGGCCACATCGATCAAGCGTTGTGTGGCGTCTTCTCTGCGGTTGAGCACGACGTCTTCGACCCGCTCTTTGAGCCCAGGCTCCAAGTCGTCATAAACCCCAATCATTCCCGCATTGACGATCCCCATGTCCATGCCCGCTTTGATGGCATGGTACAAAAACACCGTGTGAATGGCTTCTCGCACAGGCTCATTGCCGCGAAAGCTAAACGACACGTTGGAGACGCCACCCGAGACTTTGGCGCCGGGCAAATGGGCTTTGATCCACCGCGTGGCCTCAATGAAATCGACCGCGTAATTGTTGTGCTCTTCAATACCTGTGGCAATGGCAAAAATATTGGGGTCAAAAATGATATCGCTCGCGAGCATCCCCACGTCATGCACCAAGATGTCATAGGCCTTGGCACAAATGTCAATTTTTCTTTGATAGGTATCGGCTTGGCCTTGTTCATCAAACGCCATCACCACCACGGCGGCCCCGTAGCGCCGGATGAGGCGGGCTTGGCGCATGAATTCGTCCACCCCCTCCTTCATTGATATGGAGTTGACGATGGGGCGGCCTTGTACGCAACGCAGTCCCGCTTCGATCACACTCCACTTGGAGCTGTCGATCATGAAGGGGACGCGGGCAATGTCAGGCTCAGTCGCCATCAAATTCAAAAATCGCGTCATTGCCGTTTGGCTGTCAAGCATGGCCTCGTCCATGTTGACATCAATGATCTGAGCGCCATTTTCGACCTGTTGTCTGGCCACGGCCAAGGCTTTTTCGTACTCGCCATTCAAAATCATTTTGGCGAATGCTTTGGAGCCTGTCACATTGGTGCGCTCACCCACATTGACAAACAAACTGTGGTTGTGGATCTCAAGCGGCTCGAGCCCCGCCAAGCGGAGCACGCCGTCGCTAGCAGGCGCTGGTGCGCGCGGTTTGTCTGGAAAGTGTTCGCGCGTGTGCCCACTCGCGTGCTTCAAGTCAGTCTGGGGACTTGAGGGTTCTATCGGCGTCATGCTGCTCACCCGTTCTCTTGTCAGGTGAGCGCAGTTGAAAAAAATTCACCCCAAGCCTGACCCAGTTCTCTCACTGGGCTGCAACGCTCCTTGGCGGTGTTTTATTTTAATTCAAAAACCACCGTTCTTAATCGGTGCGAAACAAAGCTCTCGGCGCCTCTTGGCCCATGACTTTGCCAATTTCAAACAAATGCTGTGGTGTGGTGCCACAGCACCCCCCCACGATGTTCACCAAACCTTGCTTGGCAAATTCGTGCAGCAATGCGCTGGTGACCTCAGGGGTCTCATCAAATCCGGTCTCGCTCATGGGGTTGGGCAGTCCCGCGTTGGGGTAACAACAGATGTAGGTGTCTGGCGCGGCTTGGGACAACTCTTGCAAGTAAGGGCGCATCAATGCCGCACCCAAGGCACAATTCAACCCCACCGCCAAGGGTCTGGCGTGGCGCACACTGAGCCAAAACGCACTCACGGTTTGCCCCGACAAGATTCGGCCCGATGCGTCGGTCACCGTCCCACTGATGATCAAGGGCAAGCGTTGCTGGGTTTGCTCAAAATACTCATCAATGGCAAACAAGGCCGCCTTGGCATTCAAGGTGTCAAAAATGGTCTCCACAATGAGACCCTCCACCCCCCCTTCAACCAAGGCACTGACTTGCTCAAAATAAGATAAACGCAAGGTCTCAAAGTCAATATTCCTCGCACCCGGGTCGGCCACGTCAGGGCTGATGCTGGCGGTTTTTGGGGTGGGGCCCAAGGCACCAAACACAAACCGGGGATGACTTGGGGTGGTGTAGCGATCCCGAGCACGACACGCCAATTGAGCGCCCGCCACATTCATCTCATAGGCCAAATCGGCCAGGCCATAGTCTTGTTGTGCAATGCGGGTGGCACCAAAGGTGTTGGTCTCCAAGATATCCACACCGCTTTGTAAAAAGCGCTCATGGATGTCTTCAATGAGAGACGCAGAGGTTAAATTCAGCAGCTCATTGTTGCCTTGCACGCTTTGCTTCAAATCTTTGAAGCGCGCACCTCGGTAGTGGGCTTCCGTCAACTTCAAGAGCTGAATTTGAGTCCCCATGGCGCCGTCGAGCAGCGCAATGCGTTGGGCCAGCACGTCCACCAAGGCCCCGCCTCGTGTGTAAGACGCCGCGTTCAGGGGATGGGTCGAGGTCAAGGTCGGGGTCAAACGCAAAACTCCTTGGAAACTGGGTGGACAGGCCCAAAGCTACAAGCCTGGGCGCTGAGAATGCTCTGCATTGTACGGCGCGGCTCTGTGGGCGCGCATCTGGGCGATTGCCGCGGGGCTCAACCCCAAGACAGCCCTCATAACGAATACCAAAGACCTCTTTTTTGGGGCTGGCTGTGCTGAGCATCTTGGCGGGTCGCAAGAGGCCTCAGGGATGCACAAAAAAGCTATAATTTCCCTCTCAATTAAGGATATTCCCTATGTCTAACACAACCCCTGATCATGATGCGCCCGTTGATGTGGTCGAGAGCATTGTTCCGCTCATGCCCATTATTTTGCCGGTTGGCGGCGCTATCTTGATTTTTTTACTGGCCTTCATCGCCGTTTTCATGGCTTAAGAGGCCAGGTTGATGCGCCTTGTCGGGTGAATCAGCGGCTTGAGCCTTGCTGCTCGGACATGGAATCCACGCCAAGTCCCTCGCCGAGCTTGGGCTTTGGCGATTCCCCTCTTGTTAAACCCTGCAATTGACACTAAAGTTTGTGACTCCTGCGGTCATGTGATGGTTTGATGACGGGTCGCTTGAGTGGTCATGGGTCAGGGCCGGCATGAACCAATCCCACAGCCCATCAATTTTTTACACAACACTGCAGTTTTGGTTCATTAAGGACAACAGCGAGTTAAACGCATGGTCTCGCTTGGCGAACGCCCGGGCTTGGGGTCGGCTCTCCTGGCTGGTGTCCTTAATCAATTAGACCTAGGAGTTCCTTCATGAATGCACCCTTGCCCCATGGCATCGAAGTCAATGCCCCCAGTTTTGTCAAACACCAAAAGCTGATTGCTTGGGTGAGTGAAATGGCCGCCTTGTGTAAGCCCACGCAAGTCGTGTGGTGCGATGGCAGCCCAGAAGAATATGACCGCTTGTGTGAGCAATTGGTACAAGCGGGTACCTTCAAGCGGTTGAACCCAGCCAAGCGGAAAAACTCTTTTCTGGCGTGCTCAGACCCCAGCGATGTGGCCCGCGTTGAAGACCGCACCTACATTTGCTCTGAGCGCCAAGAAGATGCCGGCCCCACCAACAACTGGTGTGCGCCCCAAGAAATGCGCTCCACTCTCCAACCCCTGTTTGACGGCTGCATGGCCGGGCGCACCATGTATGTCGTGCCCTACTCCATGGGTCCATTGGGCTCGCCTATTGCACACATTGGTGTTGAGCTGTCTGACAGCGCGTATGTGGCCGTCAACATGAAGCTCATGACCCGAATGGGCCGGGCAGTTTATGATGTATTGGGTGCCAACGGCGCCTTTGTCCCCTGTATCCACACCGTGGGCTCGCCATTGAAAGCGGGCCAACCCGATGTGACGTGGCCTTGCAACGCCACCAAATACATTGTTCATTACCCAGAAACCCGTGAGATCTGGTCTTATGGATCGGGGTATGGTGGCAATGCTTTGCTGGGTAAAAAGTGCTTTGCACTGCGCATTGCCTCCAACATGGGCCGCGATGAGGGCTGGTTGGCCGAGCACATGCTCATCTTGGGCGTGACGCAACCCAACGGTAAAAAATTCCATGTCGCCGCCGCCTTCCCTAGCGCTTGTGGCAAAACCAACTTTGCCATGTTGATACCGCCTGCAGGGTTCAACGGCTGGAGTGTCACCACCATTGGCGACGACATTGCGTGGATCAAGCCCGGCCAAGATGGCCGCCTTTATGCGATCAACCCCGAGGCAGGCTATTTCGGCGTGGCCCCTGGCACCAACACGCTCACCAACCCCAACTGCATGGCGAGTTTGCACCATGACGTGATTTTCACCAACGTGGCGTTGACCGATGATGGCGACGTGTGGTGGGAGGGCATGGGAGATGCGCCAGCGCATTGCATCGATTGGCAAGGACGCGATTGGACACCCCAAATCGCCAAGGACACCGGCGCCAAGGCGGCCCACCCCAATGCCCGCTTTACCGTGGCGGCCACCAACAACCCCGCCATCGATGCGGCTTGGGATGACCCCAAAGGGGTGGCCATTGATGCCTTTATTTTTGGTGGACGACGCTCTACCACCGTGCCCTTGGTCACCGAAGCGCGCAACTGGGTGGAAGGCGTGTACATGGCCGCCACCATGGGGTCCGAAACCACCGCAGCGGCAACAGGCGCGCAAGGTGTTGTGCGTCGGGACCCCTTCGCCATGTTGCCCTTCACCGGCTACAACATGAGTGACTACTTCCAACACTGGCTCAACTTGGGGGAAAAGCTCTCCAAAACTGGTGCCACCTTGCCCAAAATCTTCACCACCAATTGGTTCCAAAAAGGCGCCGACGGCAAGTTTGTGTGGCCGGGCTATGGGGAGAACATGCGCGTTCTCAAATGGATGATCGACCGCATTGAAAACCAAGTGAGCGGCCAAGAGCATCTGTTTGGCTTGAGCCCGTCCTACCAAGAAATAAATTGGTCTGGTTTATCGTTTACTGAACAGCAGTTCAAGGACGTGACCCACATCGACAAACAGGCCTGGAGTGCAGAGATTGATTTGCACAAAGCGCTCTTTGAGCAACTCGCCTACCACTTGCCCGCTGAACTCAAACTGGCGCAGACTGAACTCGAGAGCCGTCTGGCCTTGATTTAAAGCGCCTGCGCGGCGCCCAGCGCACTCCATTGAGCCCCAAGGCGCACCCAGCGCATTGGGGCTTTTTGTTGCCTGGCCATGCTCAAAAACAGGCCCAAGGCTTTGCTGGCCAGCCGTTTTGGGGGGGTACTTATGACGCAGAACGTTGCATGGCACAACGAATTTCCGACATCAAGCGTGGGTCATGTTGGGCCACCTCCCACAGGCGTGCATCTTGTCCACGGGCATATTGCCGATCTTTCCACTCGCCCCACTGGCGAGTAAGCGTCAAGACAAACGCCATGATGGGCTGGGCAAAAATCGCCAACATGGAAAACGCCATCACCCACAAGAGGGTCCACGCCACCAACAAATGACCATCGGTCCAGGTCTCGATGATTTGATTGGCGACCACCATCAAGGTGGCCACCAAGGCGGACAACAACAATGTGGCCAGGCCTTTGGCGCTATCAATGAAAGCCGCGCTCACTTGGACCGCCTGAGCCACCCGCTCCAAACGTCCGACGCCAGGGTGTGTTTGCGCAAAATGGGGATTCATAAAGCTGTTCATGGTGTTTTCCTTTGATGTGCTATGGCAGGTGAATTTCTGCATGACAGGATAATAGGGTTTATACTAGTATTGTTCAACTTTATTTAATCAATGTCTATCATTCACCAGCTGAATGTATTTGTCCATGTCCCTTCCCCTCAATTTTCGCAAGCTTGACTTGAATTTGTTGCGTGTGTTTGACGCCGTCATGGCGCATAAGAGTCTCACACGAGCCGCCAAGAGCCTGTCCTTGACACAACCGGCCGTGAGCAATGCCCTGCGGCGACTGCGTGAGCATTTGGACGACCCCTTGCTTGCGCGCCAAGGGCAGGCCCTGGCACCCACGGCACGGGCGCGGGAGCTTTGGCCTCAGGTGCGAGCCGCCTTGGATCAGCTCGAGCGTGCGCTTGATCCAGAGGATTTCGATCCCCTTCAAAGCACGCAGGCTTTCATCGTGGCCATGGCAGACGCGACCGCTGCGGAGTTGATCCCTGGGCTATCGAAGATTTTAGAAACCGAAGCCCCCTTGGTCAACTTGCGGGTCATTCCACTCACCACCCGCGACCCCAGACAACTGCTGGTTGATCAACAAGCCGACATGGCCGTGGGTCACTTCCCCGCTGTTTTGGCCGATCTCACCGCACTGGCCCAGGCCGGTGAGTCTGTGGGTTTTGAGCACTCGCGCTTGTTCGAAGGGGAATATGTGTGCGTGATGCGCCGCGGCCACCCCTTGAGCCGACAAGCCTTGAGTTTGGATGATTTTTGCGCTGCTCGGCACATGCTGGTGAGTTTTTCCGGCCGCCCCTTTGGCTTTGTCGACCAAGCCCTGGCGTCGCTTGGGCGTGAGCGCCGAGTGGTGGTGACGGTGAACCAGTTCTCAACGGCCGGGCGAGTGGTGCTCAACTCCAATCTCATCACGGTGCTGCCCAAACACTTTGTGCGCGTGGCGGGCCTGCAGGAGCAATTGAGCATCCAAACGCTGCCCCTGAAAGTTCCTGCGGTTCACATTGATTTGCTCTGGTTCAACCAAGGTCGCTCGCGTGCCGCCCACGCTTGGCTCAAAGGGGCGATGAAGCGCTCGGCCGAGGAAGCCATGAGCCGTTTTTGATCACAGCGCGCGCGCGCTCAGGCGCCTTGGCGCCAAATCACGCCTCCACCCAAACACACGTCTTGGCGATAGAGCACCACCGACTGGCCGGGTGTCACCGCCCACTGCGGGCGCTCAAAAGACAAGGTCAAGGACTCCAAGTCCTCCCCCTGGGGCGAGGGCCGGGCCTCGCAACGGGCATCGAGCTGTCGATAACGGGTTTTGGCGCTGAGGGCATGCTCTTCTCGCCAGCCCTCAAAGTCGGGGCGCTCACCACTCACCCAACTCAAATCCTTGGCCACCAACTGTTGACTCAAAAGGGCGGGATGATCATGGCCTTGCACCGCCACCAAGGTGTTGCGCTCGAGGTCTTTCTTCGCCACAAACCACGGCGCATGATGCCCCTCGAGCTGAGCGTCTTGGCCTGGCGTGTGGGACCGACGCCCCCTGGGCGCCGCGTGCTGAATACCCCCAATGCCCAAGCCCTGCCGTTGCCCGAGGGTGTAAAAACTCAAGCCCACGTGTTGGCCAATCACCCGCCCGTTCAGGTCTTGGATAGGCCCGGGTTGATGGGCAATGTATTGGTTCAAAAAGGCTCGAAATGGTCTCTCTCCAATAAAACAAATGCCAGTGGAGTCTTTTTTCTTGGCATTGGGCAAGCCCAGTTGCAAGGCCTTGGCGCGCAGCTCGGTTTTTTGCATTTCACCCACGGGAAACAAAGTTTTGGACAGTTGTGTCTGCGTCAAGCGATGCAAAAAATAGCTTTGGTCTTTGCTCGCATCGAGGCCTTTGAGCAACTCAAAACCATCCCCAACTTGACGCACCCGCGCGTAATGTCCGGTGGCAATTTTGTCAGCCCCCAGTCTCATGGCATGGTCTAAAAAAGCTTTGAACTTGATCTCCGCGTTGCACAAGACATCGGGGTTGGGCGTGCGCCCAGCTTGGTACTCTTTTAAGAATTCGGCAAAAACACGGTCCTTGTAGTCTTGTGCAAAATTCACAAACTCGAGCTCAATGCCGAGCACATCGGCAACAGCTGCCGCGTCAACAAAGTCCTCATTGGCCGAGCAGTATTCCTGGTCGTCATCATCTTCCCAGTTTTTCATGAAGATGGCGTGCACCTCGTGGCCCTGGGATTGCAGCATCCAAGCGGCTACCGCGGAGTCCACCCCCCCGCTCAATCCGACCACCACTCGCATGACGTGTCTCCTCTACACCGATGAAGCCCAGCGGGGAAAGCGTCTCACGCCGAGTCCCTGGTGGCCCTGTTGTTCAATTGGCAAACGCAGAAATACCCGTTTGTGCGCGACCCAAAATCAAGGCATGAACATCGTGCGTGCCTTCATAGGTGTTGACCACTTCCAAGTTCACCAAATGGCGGGCAACACCATACTCATCACTGATGCCATTGCCCCCCAACATGTCTCTGGCCATGCGCGCAACGTCCAACGCTTTACCGCATGAGTTGCGTTTCAAAATAGAGGTGATTTCTACCGAATCCACGCCCTCATCTTTCATGCGACCCAAGCGCAAACAGCCCAACAACCCCAAAGTAATTTCGGTTTGCATGTCGGCCAATTTCTTTTGAATGAGTTGATTGGCCGCCAAGGGTCGACCAAACTGTTTGCGATCCATCGTGTATTGCCGCGCCGTGTGCCAGCAAAACTCTGCCGCCCCCAAGGCCCCCCAAGAGATGCCAAAACGTGCGCTGTTCAAACACGTGAATGGCCCCTTGAGCCCAGTGACTTCTGGAAACATATTCTCTTTGGGAACAAAGACGCCCTCCATCACAATTTCGCCAGTGACCGAGGTTTTTAAACCCACCTTGCCGTGGATGGGGGGTGCCGACAAACCCGCCATGCCTTTTTCTAGAATAAAGCCTCGAATGGGTCCCACTTGCCCACTTGCACTCACCTCCTTGGCCCAGACCACAAAGACATCGGCAATGGGGCTGTTGGTGATCCAAATTTTGTTGCCCGTGAGTTTAAATCCACCCGGCACTTCTTGCGCGCGCGAGCTCATGCTCGCGGGGTCGGAGCCGTGATCGGGTTCGGTCAAGCCAAAGCAGCCAATCCATTCACCCGTTGCCAACTTGGGCAGGTATTTTTGTTTTTGCGCTTCGGTACCAAAAGCATGAATGGGCACCATCACCAATGACGACTGCACACTCATCATGGAGCGATAACCCGAATCGACCCGCTCGACCTCACGGGCGATCAAACCATAATCGACATAGCTGAGTCCTGATCCACCATATTGCGTGGGGATGGTGGGACCCAGCAGCCCGAGCTCACCCATTTCTCTGAAAATGCTCGCATCCATGCTCTCGTGACGAAAGGCTTGCGTCACACGTGGCTGCAAGCGGTTTTGCGCATAGTCTTGGGCGGCATCCTTGATCATTCGCTCTTGGTCAGTCAATTGATCATTCATCAAAAAAGGGTCTTGCCATTGAAAGGGAACTCGTGCCATGTTGTTGTCCTTCGAATTGGGTGTGTTACTGATCTGTGGGGGCCGATGTGAAGAGCCGTCTCTCGTTGAGGCCGACTCCCGCGCGGGGGTGTGGCACCGATCATGACAGTTTACTTCACAACGCGTGATGTCTCTAGGCGAGCGTCTGGATAGACGGCATGCCATAGGCTCTTGTGACCTTCTACATTGGGGCCGGTGTGTCGGTGTGCCGCTTGTTCTCACCCGTGCGGTTTGGCGCGTTGCACTTTGGTCAGGGCGGTGAGTTTTTTATCCTTGAGGCGATTTTCTTTGGCGCGCTTGGGTGGGCGGGTTCGTTTTCTGACGGCCGGGGCCTCTTGCACGCTTTCGATCAACTCATGGAGTCGGTTGATGGCCAACATGCGATTCATATCTTGACTTCGCGTGCTTTGGGATTTTAAAACCAGGACCCCTTTTCGATTGATGCGACGATCGGGCAACGCCTTGAGCCGCTCTTTGATCGCCGCATCCAAGCTCGACGCCTCAATGTCAAAGCGAAGATGAATGGCGCTAGAAACCTTGTTGACGTGCTGGCCTCCGGCGCCTTGCGCACGAATCGCCATCATTTGCACTTCAGATTCTTTGACTAGTTTTGACACGGGGGGCAGCCGAATGCTTGAGGTTAGGAGTACACTGAATTTTCCATCACATTAGGAGTCGGCCATGGCCAAAGGACAACAAAAAACCAACAAAGAACAAAAGAAACCCAAAAAGGATCAATCTGCTCCCAAAGCCTTGAGCAGTGAACCTATCCGTACTGCCGTGGTCACGTCCATCATCCCCAAGGGTAAAATCAAAAAAATCGGCCAGTGAGTGCCCTGAGCGTTGGCCTTGAGACACGCTCACCGGCGTTGCTCAATGGCACCTCCCCCACCCCGATTGATCCAGTGTGTGATGCACTGCACCGATGCCCTTGTTAGGAGCTTTGCAGCATGAGCTTTTGGAAAAAACCCATTTCTTTGACCCTTCTCAATCAGATGAATCAAGGCACAGCGGCCGATCATCTGGGTCTTGAGTTCATCGAAGTGGGTGACAACACCCTCATGGCTCGTTTGCCTGTTGACCACCGCACACGCCAGCCCTTTGGTGTCATCCATGGCGGTGTGAATGTGGTCTTGGCAGAAACCCTGGGCTCATGCGCCGCCTACTATGCCTGTGGCTTGGGGTTTCGTGGTGTGGGACTTGATATCAATGCCAACCATATTGCACCGGTCAAATCTGGCTTTGTCACGGGGACCACCTATCCCTTGCACGTGGGGGGTTCAACCCATGTGTGGGCCATTGACCTCAGAGACGACGCGGGCAAACTCACCTGTGTATCTCGCTTGACCATGGCCATTTTGAGAGACGACACAGCGCGCTGAGTCTGGCAGCACTGGGCCGAGAGATCGACCCCATTGAAGCGGCCGCCCCGACACTAGTCTTGGCCGCTATCGCCTTTGAGTTTGTTGAGCAAGGCGGTGACCTCTTCTATGGAGCCAAATTGAATGGCCAACTCCCCCATTTCCTCCATCTTGCCAAATCGTTTGACACGCTTTTTGATGCGGATCTCCACTTGAGCGGTGAGTAAATCGGACAACTCTTCTTCCACACGTTTCAAGTCTCTGGACTTTTCTTTCTTGGGTTTGCTCGCCACGAGTTCAAAATCGGCGCTGATTTTTTTAACCAGTTTTTCAGCCTCTCGCACCGATATTTTTTTACTGGCGATTTGATGCGCTGTGCTCACCTGGGTGGCCCGATCCAAGCTCAGCAATGCCCTGGCGTGTCCCATGTCCAAGTCCCCAGCCATCAACAAGGCTTGCACGGGTTCGGCCAAATTCAACAATCGCAGCAAATTGGAGGCTGCACTGCGGGAGCGTCCGACGGCTTGTGCGGCCTCTTCATGGGTCAGCCCAAACTCCTTGACCAATCGCTGTAAACCATGGGCCTCCTCCAACGGATTCAAGTCTTCACGTTGGATGTTTTCAATCAAGGCCATGGCCGCGGCGGCCTCGTTGGCCACATCGCGAACCAACACGGGCACTTGCTCCAAACCCGCCAACGCACTGGCCCTGAAGCGACGCTCACCGGCAATAATTTCATATTTACCAGCGTGCTCGCCTTCTCTGAGGGGCCTCACAAGAATTGGTTGCATCACCCCTTGGACTTTGATGCTTTCGGCCAAATCGTACAAAGCACCTTCGTCCATTCTGGTGCGGGGCTGGTACATGCCCGGAACCAATTGCGTGAGCAGCAACTGGTTGGGTAAATCGCTCGGGGTATTCGTGCTGGCGTCCAAGCCCGTGCTTGGTGCTGCCGGGCCCAGCAAGGATTCGAGTCCGCGTCCCAGTCGATTTGATTTTTTGGTGGCCATTTTTTTCTTTTTCTCTAACGATGACGATCGTTCATCCTGGGTTGTGAGGTTTTGTCCAACCCCAATAATGAAACTTTAGTATTATTTTTTAAAGCTTTTTGATTCGATCAATCATTTCCTGTGCAAATGCAATGAAAGCGACACTGCCCTTGGCGGCTGGATCGTAAACAACACCGGGTAAACCAAAACTTGGCGCCTCGGCCAATCGGACATTTCGGGGTATAACGGCATTGAACACTTTGTCAGCGAAATGGGCCTTGAGTTGATCACTCACCTGAACTTGAAGACTCACACGCGGGTCAAACATGACGCGCAACAAACCAATGATCTTGAGCTCTTTGTTCAAGTTGGCATGCACTTGTTTGATCGTGTTGACCAAATCGGTGAGGCCCTCGAGCGCAAAATACTCGCACTGCATGGGCACGATCACGCCATTGGCGCTGCACAAGCCATTCAAGGTCAACAAGGACAAGGAGGGCGGGCAATCGATCAAAATAAAATCGTAGTCTTTCTCCACCGCCAACAAGGCTTCTTTGAGTCGCTTCTCACGCCTGGGCATGTTCACCAACTCCAACTCCGCACCCGCGAGTTCCCTTGAAGCACCCAAAACATCATAAGTTGGGTGTTTTTGATACGACGCAGAGTCTCCCCAATGACTTCTGGTTTTGGCTTGCGACACCTCGACGGCCTCGAGCAGGACCTCGTAAACACTCAATTCCAGTTTTCTTTTGTCCACACCCGATCCCATGGTGGCATTGCCCTGAGGATCCAAATCCACCATCAAGACACGCTGGCCCAACCCGGCCAAGCCGGCACACAAATTCACGGTGGTGGTGGTCTTTCCCACACCACCTTTTTGGTTCGCAACACAAAATATGTGAGCCATATTCACTCTCTATTAATACCAATTCGTCCAGAACCATCTGGATACACAAGAGCCTTGACACGTCCATGCGCAAAAAGCCAACACGGATCTACTTGGGGCCCGGGGTGCACCCAAGGAGGGTAGAGTTTAACCGCCTTTGGGCCTCACGACAGCCCACTCGACCATCAAGTTTCACGTGAAACAACACCCAACCCAGAGCGCCCAGCACCTTTGTATGGCTCAAGGGGTGTTCAGGCTCTTCATCCAAACGATGCAGCGCTGGGCGTCCAAGCCAGGTACTTGCAAAGGTTCCACGTGAAACACATCGGCCAAATTGGACAAGTCACCCATTTCTTGGTCTGAGACCTGGGCCTTCATCGCCAGCCAGCGCGTTTGTGGGTGTGCCAAAGTGAGCGTGCATTTGACAAAGTCCCCCAGGCTTGAAAAAGCCCTCGAGACGATCACATCAAACTGTCCAGACATCGCCTCAACCCTCCCGTGGTGGGCCTTCAGGTTCTTGAGGCCGAGACTCAAAGAGACTTGGTTGACAAAAGCCACTTTTTTTCCTACCGCATCAACACACGTCAGACTCAATTGAGGGCACATGACCGCCAACACCACACCCGGCAAACCCGCGCCAGTTCCGACATCCAAGACGGTTTGTGCCGCAGGACACTGGGTGAGTAAGGGCCTCACAATCGACAAGGAGTCCAACAAGTGATGGGTCAACATCTGTGCGGGGTCCCGAAGTGCGGTGAGGTTGTACGTTTGATTCCATTTTTGCAACAGACTCAAATAGCCGTTCAAACGTTCCACTTGAATGGGATCAATGGCCAAACTCAACTGCAGGAGGCCGTGTTCGATTTGTTGTTGGACTGACACGTGTTCTGGCATCAAAAAGGGGTTAACAAAAGGGTTAACAAAGGGCCGTCAACCCTCTTCGTGTTGGAGACTGGCAGCTCAAGTGCACGCCTAGACCGAGGCGCCGCCCACAGAGAGCAAATCCAACTCTTGTGGCAATTGGTGCCGATGCTTTTTCAGGTGAATCAACAACAGAGAAATGGCTGCTGGGGTGACGCCTGAAATTCTTGACGCAAGCCCTAACGTTAAGGGCTGATGTCGTTGCAACTTTTGGCGAACCTCATAGCTCAAGGCCTCAATGCTCATATAGTCAAAATTAATTGGCAAAGGCAGTCTCTCATAATGCTCCGCCCTTTTGACTTCTTCTTTTTGCCGATCAATGTAGCCCGAGTATTTGGCCGCAATCTCAAGCTGCTCAATGACCTCGGCCTTGACCACAGGGGTCAAATGCGCCAAAGTTCCTTGCTCAAAACGCGCCGCGTCCAAAGACAACACATCTTGATAGCCAACCCCTGGGCGACGCATCAGGTCGCCCAAGTTGTATTCGCGCTCAATCTCATGCCCCAGGACCTGGCTTGCTAGCCCTTGATCGATGTTGTTCGGATTGACCCACAAGGTTTTCAATCGCTGTGTTTCACGTGAAACGGCTTCTTGTTTTTCTTGAAAGGCCACCCAACGGGCCTCGTCAATGAGCCCCAACTGGTGAGCTTTTTCTGTGAGGCGTGCGTCTGCATTGTCTTCTCTGAGCTGAAGCCTGAACTCGGCGCGCGAGGTAAACATTCGGTAGGGCTCGGTCACACCCTTGGTGATCAAGTCGTCAATCAACACGCCCAAGTAGGCTTGATCACGCCGAGGTGTCCATGGCTCGCGGTGCTGCGACTTCAATGCTGCGTTGATGCCAGCATACAGACCTTGCGCTGCCGCTTCTTCATAGCCCGTTGTGCCGTTGATTTGTCCAGCAAAGAAAAGGCCCTCGATCGAGCGGGTTTCAAAGGTGGTTTTAAGCTCACGAGGATCAAAGTAATCGTACTCGATGGCATAACCAGGGCGCAAGATGTGGGCGTTTTCTAAGCCTTTCATCGAGCGCACCAACTCATACTGGATATCAAATGGCAAACTGGTGCTGATTCCATTGGGATACACCTCGTGGGTGGTGAGTCCTTCGGGCTCTAGAAAGATCTGGTGACTCTCTTTGTCAGCAAAGCGATTGATCTTGTCTTCGACGCTGGGGCAATACCGGGGACCAACACCTTCAATTTTGCCGGTGAACATGGGGCTGCGATCAAATCCAGATCGAATGATGTCGTGTGTTTTAAGGTTGGTGTGTGTGATCCAGCAAGATATTTGGGTGGGGTGCACAATATTTGCGCCCATGAAGCTGAACACGGGAACCTGTGTCCCTGCGCCACCAGGCATGCCGTCACCCGGCTGCTCCGTGCACAAGGCGTAGTTGATGGTGCGACCATCTATTCGCGGCGGTGTGCCTGTTTTCAGTCGATGCTGTGGCAGCTTCAACTCTTTGAGCCGTGCACTCAATGAAACAGCAGGGGGGTCGCCGGCTCTGCCAGCTGAGTAATTGGACAAGCCCACATGGATTTTCCCGTCCAAAAAAGTCCCCGCCGTGAGCACCACACACGTTGCCATGAAACGAATGCCGGACTGAGTGACGCATCCCGTAACGCGCTCGCCTTGAACCAGCAAGTCGTCCACCGATTGTTGAAAGAGAAACAAGTTCTCTTGATTTTCTAGACGTCGCCGAATCGCAGCCTTGTAAAGAATTCGGTCCGCTTGAGCCCGCGTTGCCCTAACCGCGGGACCTTTGGAGCTGTTCAAAATTCGAAATTGAATGGCACTTTCGTCTGTGGCCAACGCCATGGCACCCCCCATCGCGTCGAGCTCTTTGACCAAATGCCCTTTGCCAATACCGCCAATTGACGGGTTGCAGCTCATTTGCCCCAAGGTCTCAATGTTGTGGGTCAACAGCAAAGTGGTACAACCCATTCGAGCCGAAGCCAGTGCAGCCTCGGTGCCGGCATGACCGCCACCGACAACGATCACATCAAAGTGTTTCGGATATTGCATGTAAAGACTCTTGTGTTGAGGGCTGACCGAAAAAAAGGAAACCCCACCGGGTTTTTATATTATGAAATTATTCGCGCACGCCTTGCCAGTGCTCGGCATCTGCTGACGATGAGCATTCCATCAACTTCAATTTTAGCGTTGAACGCTATGATGCGCCAAATTAAAGGGGATGTGGAAATAAAATGCACTGCAAGGTGAAACAAATTACAATCGGTTAACATAAAAACCGTTTCCGCATGTCACAAGATACCTTTACGATCATCTCCACCATCCTCGAGCAAAAGTTTCACACCCCCGCGGTTTTGATCAAACACGATACGCCATTGATTGAGTTGGGGCTGGATTCGCTCACCTTGATGGAGTTTGTGTTTGCTGTAGAGGATTCTTTTGGTCTGAGAATTCCAGAGGAGAAACTCGACCCCAGAGAGGTGGGTATCACGCTCATCAATTTGTGCAGTGTGATCGATGAACTTCGCAAGAGCACGGCAACCACCATCTGAACGCAATGTCTACGCGCCAAGTTGCGATTGCAGGGTACGGTTTAGTTTCCCCCATTGGCAACGATCTCTCAAGCCTGGACCGCTCACTTTTTGAGCACCACAGTGCCATTGGCATTGAAGACGTCACGATAGAGGGACAAGACGCATTAACGGTGGCATTGGCAAGATGTGCTCTTCACACTGAAAACTACCCCACACCGTCCAAGTTATTTGCCGATCGAGCCACCGCTCTCGCCTTAGAGAGTGTTGAAAAATGCATCGTCAACAGCGGCATTGATCTTGATCAAGTCAACCGCGAACGTCTTGGCGTGTTTTGGGGCAGTGGTATGGCGGGCGCAGCAAGTTTTGACGACACCACGCGAATCATTTACAAAGAACACAAACGAATCAGACCCACCAGTGTGATTTCAAGCATGCCCAGCACGCCCGCCTCTGAAATCGCTTTAAAGCTCAAGGCTCAAGGTGCTTGCATCACCTATGCCAATGCTTGTGCGTCTTCTGGCATTGCCATTGGCGAAGGATTGCGGGCCATCCGCTCGGGTGACATCGATGTGGCCATTGTGGGCGGCAGTGAGTCGATGTTGACGCCAGGATTGTTGTCCGCTTGGAATGCACTTCGTGTCATGGTTCCCGTTAGAAATAAAGTCATCGCGGACTTAACCCCTTTTTCAAGCGCTCGCTCAGGGTTTGCCATGGGCGAAGGTGCGGCAGCATTGATGCTGGTGAGCCCAAGAATTGCTGAACAATTGAGTTTGTCAAAAGACTCCAATTTATTTATTTCTGGGTATGCCAACAACAGCGATGGTCATCACATCACCAATCCCAACCCATTGTCGCAGGCCAGGGTCATGCGTCTGTGCTTGGCCAATGCCGGACTTCAGCCAAAAGACATCGGCTACATCAATGCGCATGGTACTGGCACCCAATTGGGTGACGCAAGTGAGGCCAAAGCAATCAACGATGTTTTTACTGACCTCTCGCCATGGGTGAGCTCAACCAAAGCCTTGCATGGACATTTACTTGGCGCCAGCGGTGCTGTTGAGATGATTGCTTGCTTAAGAGCCTTGACACTGAACCAACTACCCGCCAACTCAATCCACGCGGACATTGATCCGAGCCTGCAGATTCGTGTCGTCAACGAGCCAGGACGCAGCGAGCCAAACCTATCGCATGTCATGAGCAACTCTTTTGCATTTGGCGGCACCAATGCCTGTTTAATCATCTCCAAAAAAAATGACCTACCGAACGCTTGAGAGAAAAATCAAAGGACAAAAAACATCCGATGGCGATGGGGTCAAACTCACGCGACTACTGACGCATGACTTGCAAAAAAGATTGGATCCCTTTTTAATGCTGGACGCTTTCGGCTCAGACGAATCCAAAGATTATGTCGGCGGCTTTCCAGACCATCCTCACCGCGGGTTTGAAACCATCACCTATATGCTTGAAGGCCGTATGCGGCACAAAGACAACGCCGGCCATGAGGGCCTGCTTTGTTCTGGCGGGGTGCAATGGATGACTGCAGGCAAAGGTGTCATCCACAGCGAAATGCCAGAACAAGAAAATGGACGCATGGAAGGTTTTCAACTCTGGCTGAATTTGCCTGCAAGTGAAAAAATGTGTGCTCCTTCCTACCAGGAGTTTGATGCGCAAGATATACCGGTTCATCAGACATCAAATGGCATTGTGGTCAAAGTCATTGCCGGTCACTTTTTAAACACGGTGGGCGCCGTACAGCGCAAAGCAACGTCCCCCATCTATTTGGATTTGCATTTCACAACGGGTTCAAAAGACCTGCTCGTGTTGGACGTCCCGGGCGTGCTCAATGCCTTCATCTATGTCTATGAAGGGTGCTTGACACTCGAGAGTGATGAAGGGCAAGAAACACTCAACCAAGGCGAGATGGCGATACTCAAAAACAATGGCGATCAAGTGGGTTTAAGAAACTCTTCAATGGCCAAGGCCATTGTGATCGCGGGACAACCTCTGGGTGAACCCATCGCGCAGTATGGCCCCTTTGTCATGAACACACAGCAAGAGGTCATGCAAGCGGTCCGAGATTTTCAACAAGGTTTGTTTTAATCTCACGCCAATGAGGCTCCAGTCTCTTGGCAAAACGGCAGCATGGATGCACCACGCCGGCTGCTAAACCACCGTTGCGCCAAAAGCTTTAAATATCAATATTGGCCGCGCGCAAAGCGTTGGCCTCGATAAAGTCGCGCCTGGGCTCGACCTCATCGCCCATGAGCATGGTGAAGACTCGATCGGCCTCGATGGCGTCGTCAATCTGAACCCTCAAGAGACGTCGAACAGTCGGGTCCATGGTTGTTTCCCACAACTGCAAGGGGTTCATTTCACCCAAGCCTTTGTAGCGTTGACGTGCTGTGACGTTTTCAGCCTGTGAAATGAGCCATTTCATGGCCTGCCTAAAGTCAGTAACTTTTTCTTCCTTCATGCGTTCACCTTCGCCACGACTGATTTTGCCCGAAGAGGACAACAATGTCTTAAAGGTGTGCGCAGCATCCGACAAGGTCGCATAATCTGCACCATGGACAAAATCCTGGGTAATCACACTGCTCTTGACGTTGCCGTGGTGTTGACGACTGATGCGAAGCAATGGCTTATCGGTTCGCACATCCATCTCACCCGTTACCACAGAACCACTTCCAAGCTCGCGCAATTTGAGCTCTAAAACGGCTGCACACTGCTGTGCTTGCTCCAAGGTTTCGAGTTCAATGGACACGCCGTCAGCAATGCCTCGCAAGGCTTCGGCATCCATGAATCCGCTCAGTCTGTTGATCACGGCCTCAGCCACTTGATGTTTACTTGCAAGGGCCTCCAGCGTTTCACCAGCAATGACTTGCGGATCATCACCACCCGTATTTAAGGCCGCATCCTTGAGGGCAACTTTCAATAAAAATGAGTCCAGCGCTGGGGCATCCTTGAGGTATTGCTCTTCTTTGCCAACCTTGACTTTATAAAGGGGTGGTTGGGCAATATAGATGTGCCCACGCTCCACGAGTTCGGGCATTTGGCGATAAAAGAACGTCAACAAGAGGGTTCGGATGTGGGCACCATCAACATCGGCATCGGTCATGATGATGATGCGATGGTATCTCAGTTTATCAATGGTGAAATCATCAGTTCCCGCTTTGCCTGACTCTGAGCTGGCTTTGCCAATTCCGGTACCCAGTGCCGTGATCAAAGTCAAAATTTCATTGCTCGTGAGAAGCTTTTCATAGCGGGCCTTCTCTACATTCAAAATCTTTCCACGCAAAGGCAAAATCGCTTGAAATTTTCTGTCCCTTCCTTGTTTGGCTGAGCCGCCAGCAGAGTCTCCCTCCACGATGTAAATTTCGCACAAAGCCGGATCTTTTTCCTGACAATCGGCCAATTTACCGGGTAAACCCATGCCGTCAAGCACGCCTTTGCGACGAGTCATTTCGCGCGCTTTTCTAGCCGCTTCGCGTGCTCTTGCCGCGTCAATAATTTTGCCGCAAATGATCTTGGCATCATTGGGACGCTCTTGCAAGTAGTCAGACAAAGCTTTGGCAACAATGTCTTCGACCGGTGCCCTCACTTCACTTGAGACCAATTTGTCTTTGGTTTGACTGCTGAATTTGGGTTCTGCAACTTTGACAGACATCACACAACAAAGTCCCTCGCGCATGTCGTCACCCGTGACTTCGACCTTGGCTTTCTTGGCCATTTCTGACTCATCAATGTACTTGTTGATCACTCGAGTCATCGCTGCTCTTAAGCCCGTGAGGTGTGTGCCTCCATCACGCTGGGGAATATTGTTGGTAAAGCACAAAACACTCTCGCTGTACCCATCATTCCATTGCATCGCGACTTCAACACCAATGTGTGTTCCAGGGATACCCCCATAGCTCTCAGAAGGTCTCTCACCATTGGAGTAAAAAATATTGGGGTGAAGAACTTTCTTGCCAACATTGATGAATTCAACAAAGCCTTGAACACCACGGGCGCCAGAAAAATCATCTTCCTTGCCAAAACGCTCATCCATGAGGCGAATACGAACACCATTATTGAGAAAACTCAATTCACGCAATCGTTTACTCAAAATTTCATAATGAAAATCTGTGTTTTGAATAAAGATATCGGTATCCGGTAAAAAATGAACTTCAGTTCCTCTTTTGTCTGTTTCACCAATGATTTTCATGGGCGATATTTCAATCCCATTTTGAATTTCAATAATTCGATCTTGTACAAATCCTTTGGCAAAATCAAGAGAGTAAATTTGACCGTCACGACGGACTGTGAGCTTGAGCCATTTTGACAAAGCATTGACGCAAGAAACACCTACACCATGCAGACCACCAGAAACCTTGTATGAGTTTTGATTGAATTTTCCACCGGCATGAAGCTCAGTGAGTGCAATTTCAGCGGCACTGCGTTTGGGCTCGTGTTTGTCATCGAGCTTGACGCCAGTGGGTATACCTCGACCATTATCAAAAACACTGATGGAGTTATCAGAATGAATGGTCACCACAATGTCATCGCAGTGTCCCGCCAGCGCTTCGTCGATGGAGTTGTCAACGACTTCAAAAACCAAATGATGCAAACCCGTACCGTCTGACGTATCTCCGATATACATGCCGGGTCGTTTTCTAACGGCTTCTAGGCCTTCCAAAATTTGAATGGATCCTTCTCCATAGCTATCAGCATTGTCTGGCGTTTGTTTATTTTCAGTATTCACAATGGGTTCGGTCATAAGGTCTCTCAAGTCGTAAAGGAAAAGAATTTAAAATGATTTAAATTCTCATTGGCATCACGACGTACTTAAATGAATCGTTTTCAGGTATGGTGATCAAAGCTGAGCTGGTTGAATCGGGTAAATCGAAAGAAATATTTTCTTGTCCCATGTTCAATAAAACATCAATCAAGTAGGTGACATTGAAACCAATTTCAATGTTTTGACCGTTGTACTCAATGTCAATTTCGTCCATGGCTTCTTCTTGCTCAGCATTGCTTGAAGAAACTTTCAAGACATTGGGTTCAATATTGATTCGAACACCCTTGAATTTATCGCTCGTCAAAATAGCCGTTCTTTGCAAGCAGGCCAATAGCTTTAAACGATTAATGAGGACGGTGTTGTTTTGCTTTTTAGGAATGACACGGTTGTAGTCTGGGAATTTACCTTCAACCAATTTGGTAACAAATTCCATACCATTGAAATTAAAGCGCGCTTGATTGGTTGCGAAACTGATCTCTATGTCGCCGTCTTGATCACTGAGCAACCGTGACAATTCCAAAACGGTTTTTCTGGGCAAAATTACTTCTTGCTTGGCCACAGCGTTATCGAGTTTTGCACTGGCGTACGCTAAACGATGGCCATCAGTGGCCACAATTCGTACATCTTGATCTTCTGCAACAAATAAAATCCCATTCAAATAATATCGAATGTCATGCACCGCCATGGAGAATGAAACTTGATTGAGCAGTTGCTTGAATATTTTTTGCGATAGTTTAAAACTCGTACCAAATGCACTGGCTTCCTTGACTTTTGGAAAATCCTCTGCAGCCATCGTTTGCAAAGTAAACCGACTTTTACCAGCTTTTAAAATAACGCGGTTTTGGTTGGACTCAAGTGTGACGGTTTGATCGGAGGGTATCGAGCGCAAAACATCGATAATTTTTCTCGATCCAATCGTGGTCGAAAAATCACCATCATCACCATTCAACGCGCATGTGGTTTGAATTTGGATTTCCAAATCACTGGTGACAAATTGGATGTTACTGCCCGATTTGTGCAACAAAATATTGGACAAAATGGGCATGGTGTGGCGTTTTTCCACAATGCCACTCACGGACAAAAGTACCGATAAAACTTTTTCTTGTGTTGCTTTTAAGATGATCACATTAACCTCTTAATGTATTTAATTAAATTAATAGTAGTAGATAAGCATTGATGAAATCTGTGTATAAGGCTCAAATACATCGATAGATCAATAGCTTGCGGATTGTTTAACACGGTGAATTGACAGAAAAATGGATGATGGAAATAATGAACAACTTTTCCAATCGACGCGGGCTTGTTGATAACTTGGTGGTTATTCTTTTTTTATACACAACTTTATCCTTTCAGGGTTTGCTCTAAAACGTGCAATTGTTGGTTGAGATCATTGAGTTGAAGGCGCTCAGCACTGATTTTACGTACAGCATGTAAAACCGTTGTGTGGTCGCGCCCGCCAAACAATTCTCCAATTTCGGGCAAACTTTTTTGGGTCAATTCTTTGGCCAAGTACATGGCAATTTGCCGAGGTTTCGCAATGGAGGCAGGACGCTTTTTAGAATACATGTCCGCCACTTTGATTTTGTAGTAATCCGCGACAGTTTTTTGGATATTCTCAACAGAAATTTGACGATTCTGAATCGATAACAGATCTCTCAACGCGTCTCTGGCGAGTTGAATGTTGATTTCTTTTTGGTTGAAGCGAGAATAAGCCAAGATTTTTCGCAGTGCGCCTTCAAGCTCACGAACATTCGAGCGAACATTTTTGGCAACGAAAAAAGCGACTTCTTCAGGCATTTCGGTGCCTTCTGCACGCGATTTACTGATCAAAATGGCCACCCTCATCTCTAACTCAGGGGGTTCAATTGCAACCGTTAATCCAGAATCAAACCGAGAAACCAAGCGCTCATGGATATCGGCCAAACCTTTGGGGTACGTGTCGCTCGTCATCACAATGTGTGACTTTTTAGCAAGCAAAGCTTCAAAGGCATTGAAAAACTCTTCTTGAGTTCTATCTTTATTGGCAAAAAATTGAACATCATCGATTAGCAACAAATCGAGAGAGTGATAGTGATGTTTGAACTCGTCAAAAGTCTTACGCTGATAAGCTTTCACAACATCAGAAACAAACTGTTCTGCATGGATATACAAGACTTTGGCATCGGGCCTATCGGCCAATAGCTTGTTGCCGACAGCGTGAATTAAATGGGTCTTTCCAAGTCCTACGCCGCCATAAATAAACAAAGGGTTGTAGAGATGGCCCGGCATTCCGGCTACATGCATGGCTGCAGCACGTGCCATGCGGTTGGCCGTTCCTTCAACCAAGCTGTCAAATGTCAATGCGGTGTTCAGGCGAGACTTGTGGCCATGAGCAATGGCATCTTCTACGGGCAAGGCCATATCACTATTGAACTCGGGCTCTACGGGTCTAGCGCCAAGGAAAGCCTGTTGTTGATCTTTTGCAACGAGCGCCAACTCCAGTTTGATCGGTTGGCCATTGAATTTCTCAAGCAAAGCAGTGATGTGTTGCAAGTATTGAGCACGAATCCAATCGAGTTTAAAGCGATTGGCTATCCAGATGATGACTTTTGAGCCATCCATGGCCACGTCAACTTTGAGTGGTTTAATCCAGGTATTAAATTGTTGCTCAGGTAATTCTTGCGCCAATTGTTGAAGGCATAGCATCCACAGCGATGAGTTCTGATCAAATGCAATTTCACTGCTGTTGAATGGAGGAATCGTGCCGAGCGTCATTGTTTATTATTCTGTGGATAGTTTGTAGTTTACCTTGATTTTTTACTCCTTTATTAAAAAATTATCCACAGAAAATCGAGCGAGGATTTTGTCTAAAAAGTGGTCCAAAATGAAGAGAAACCCAAAAAGTACAACTATATAGTTACATCAGTTGTTGTGCTGTTCGCGGCGAAAAAAAGGCAATACAAAGGCGTTAATTTTTGCGATAATGTCAGGTTTCCCTGTTGACGGGAAAGAGTCTCATTTGAATAGGAAAAGATCATGAAAAGAACATATCAACCATCAAAAACACGCAGAGCTAGAACCCACGGGTTTTTAGTGCGGATGAAAACACGCGGTGGCCGTGCGGTCATCAATGCCAGACGCGCCAAGGGTCGCAAACGCCTGGCTGTCTAAGAGGTCAAGACGGGCGCTTCACATGAAACGTCTGGGTTCTTGGGAGGAGTTTCAAGTGGTCATGGCTTTGGGCCATGCTTGTCACACCAATTGGTTTGTTTTGCACCAAGTATCGTTAAGTACGTTGTCACGTCAAACCAACCCCACAACAGCACTTTTATCTGTCTGTCGAGGTTTAGATCAAGAACAAAAATTAGGAGCGCTGGTTCCAAAAAGATGGGCAAAACGTGCAGTGACCAGAAATTCAGTTAAAAGACAAATTTTTTCTGTTGTTTCTGAGTATCAAGCCCACCTCCATCTTGAACAGGCCATGGTGATTCGTTTGCGCAGAGAAATAAAAAAATCTGAGTTTAAGAGTGCAAGATCTTCTGAGCTACTTAAAAAAATTAAAAACGAACTCCATGAGCTGTTAGACAAGGCCTTGACAACGTGATTAAATTTTTTCTGTCGAGCCTGATACAAATCTACCGTTATGGTGTGCGACCATTTTTGTCGCCTTCTTGTCGTTTTTATCCTTCATGCTCAGCATATGGACTCGAGGCCATTGAGACACATGGCGCTTTGACCGGGTCCTATTTAACATTTCGCCGCGTTTGTCGCTGCCAACCTTTTTCTTTGGGCGGACTTGATCCAGTACCCCAAAAAATTTCTAACGAAAAGAATTGATCAATGAACGATATCAAACGCACCGTCTTGTGGGTGATCTTTGGGTTTTCAATGGTATTGCTCTGGGACAAATGGCAAGTACACAATGGCAACAAGCCGTTGTTTTTTCCTGCAAATTCACCGGCTATACAAAACCAAACGACCAGCAATGGCGTAACACCAACCTCTGGGAATGCTTTACCACAGGCCAGTACGGCGCCAACATCCACATTGATTGAGGGCAAAGATCAAGGCGGAGTTAAAAAAGCCGATGCGCAAGTTCAACTGTATACCTTAAAAAATGATGTACTGGAGCTCACCTTCAGTTCAGAGGGCGCAACCATTGTTAAAACCAAATTTTTGAAACAAGCCGATGAAGAACGCTCAGGTGAAGTCATTACGCTTTTGGATCAAAGCCAAAAGAGAATTTATTTGGCACAAAGTGGCTTGATTGGAGCGAGTTCATCCAACGCATATCCCAATCACAAGACTTCGATGCAATTCGTGTCGCTAAATAACTCGACGCAACCCAATGAACCATCTCGCATTAGCTTTGAATCCAAAGAGCAAGGCGTTAAATTAATCAAGTCATATGCTCTATATCCTGGTCAGTATGATGTGGTGTTAGAAAATACCATTACAAACCAAACCACACAAACAGTTCACCCCAAGCTCTACGTTCAAATTGTCAGAGACGGAAATAAACCCGATGGTGAGTCATCTTTTTACTCTACTTTTACTGGCCCCGCCGTTTTTACAGCAGAGAAAAAATATCAAAAAGTAGATTTCAAGGACATCGAGAAAAACGATCTCTCCATTCAGGACCATTCTGACGCTGGCTATGTTGCGATGGTGCAGCATTATTATGCAAGTGCATGGTTTTTTGATGACAACCGCGCCCGTGAGATTTTTGCGAAAAAGATTGATACCAACCTTTACTCGGTGGGCATGATTAGCGATGTGAGCGAAATTGCTCCCGGTCAAGAGGTCAAAACACAAGCGCATTTTTATTCGGGTCCACAGGAGGAAAAAAGGCTAGAAGTGTTGTATCCCGGGCTTGAATTGGTCAAAGATTACGGTTGGCTAACGATATTGGCAAAACCACTTTACTGGTTACTTTTTAAAATAAACACATATTTAGGTAATTGGGGTTGGTCGATTGTGGCCCTGGTCGTGTTGTTGAAAGCTGCATTTTTCTGGCTCAATGCCCAAGCCTATAAAAGCATGGCAAAAATGAAAGCGATTAATCCAAAAATCATGGAAATGAGAGAGCGGCTGAAAGACAAACCGCAACAGATTCAAATGGAAATGATGAGGATTTACAAAGAAGAAAAAGTCAATCCAATGGGAGGATGTTTACCCATCGTGATTCAAATACCAGTCTTCATTGCTTTGTACTGGGTACTTTTGTCGACTGTTGAGATGAGAAATACACCTTGGGTTGGTTGGATTCAAGACCTCTCTGCACCCGATCCTTTCTATATTTTGCCCATATTGATGACAGCCTCATCCTTGTTGCAAACGATGCTCAACCCAACGCCACCCGATCCGGTACAAGCCAAAATGATGTGGATCATGCCATTGGCTTTTAGCGTGATGTTCTTTTTCTTCCCCTCGGGCTTGGTTTTGTACTGGTTGACCAACAATATACTTTCCATCACACAACAATGGCTCATCAATAAAAAACTTGGCGTGTTGCGCTAAATGATCCACACATGCATGCCTTCACGGACCCGATCATTGCAGTTTCGACTGCACCAGGGCGTGGTGCTATTGGAATCGTTCGCATCAGCGGCAAAGACCTGCGAGCATTTGCGCAAAAACTCGTCAGTAAAAGTCTAGCTCCTAGACAAGCTCAATTTTTGCGCCTAAAAGATGCAAGCCAAGACCTCATTGATGAGGTCTTGGCTTTGTATTTTCAGGGACCACAAAGCTACACTGGGGAAGATGTTTTAGAGCTCCAAGGACACGGTGGCCAACAAGTCCTTCAAAGAATGATCAAGCGATGTTTTGAGGTGTCTCGCGAGACTTCTTTAAATGGTGCATCAACGCCCGAGGCGGCCAATCAGCCTTTGTTGCCGCACCTTCGTCTGGCCAAACCCGGAGAGTTCACGCAGCGTGCTTATTTGAACAACAAGATTGATTTGCTCAAAGCTGAATCGATCATTGACTTGATTGACGCAAGCACAGAGTTGGCGGCTATAAGTGCGTCGCGCTCATTGTCAGGTGCTTTTTCACGTGAGGTTGAGCGCTTATTGGATCAAGTCACAAAAGCGCGAGTTATTGTTGAAGCACAAATAGATTTTCCTGAAGAAGAAATCGAAGAGTTGAGAGTCAGAGAGCAAGATAAAACAAAACAAGACATTGAAGCGATCATTGAACAAGCGCAGAAAATTTTAGCCAAAGCCCGACAAGGCGTTTTGCTCAAAGAGGGACTAAAAACGGTGATTGCCGGACAGCCCAATGTGGGTAAAAGCTCCTTGATGAATCAACTGTGCGAACAAGAAGTATCGATTGTGACCAACATTGCAGGAACCACAAGAGACCTTGTGCAGCAAAGTCTTCAAATTGAAGGCATACCCATTCATTTAATCGATACGGCTGGCATCAACTCCAAAGCGAATTCACAAAGAGATGTGGTTGAAAAAATAGGGATAGAACGCGCTTGGAAAGAAATGAATCAAGCGCAGTTGATATTATTTGTTCACGACCTGGGCCAGCTCAAGGACAAAGACTATCAAATTGCAGAAGAACATCTGAATCAACAAATCCAACAGCACCTCAGTGACAATGCACTAGTGGTCCACGTTTGGAACAAAATTGATTTGTATGACAACGACTCAACGCTCAACGAAATTAATGACTTGATTCAAAGTTGGGAAACCAAACCTAATGCCCCTGTACTTATATCCACTCAAACAGGTGCAGGATTGAACTTGCTCAAAAGCAGTATATTGCACCAATTGGGCTGTGATTTGAACTTAGGAGAAGATGTTTATATCGCGAGGCAGCGTCATCTTTTATCACTCAATGAAATGGTGTCACACTTATCGCGGGCCCACGAGATCGCATGCACAAGACAAATGAGCGTGGACTTGATTGCAGAAGAATTGAGATTGTCGCAAAATGCCTTGAGTCAAGTTACCGGTGAATTCAGTTCCGATGACTTATTGGGAGAGATTTTTTCTAACTTCTGTATCGGTAAATGAGACCAACGCATGTAAACCAATAGGATCAACATGGATAAAGTTACATCTGAGGTAGTGGTTCATCGATTGCGTGAAACCATAGAAATAGAAGCCCAGGCCTTGCAAAGCGCAAGTTTAAAAGTGAACAACGATTGGGTGTTGGCGGTCAAGGCCATGTTGTCAAACAAGGGCCGCGTGGTGGTCATGGGCATGGGCAAAAGTGGACATATTGGACGAAAAATTTCAGCAACCCTAGCCTCTACGGGTACGCCGGCAATGTTCGTTCATCCCGCTGAGGCCAGTCATGGTGACTTGGGGATGGTGCTCAAAGAGGACATTGTATTGGCCATCTCCAACAGTGGTGAGAGTGAAGAGCTGACCAAGATTTTGCCCATCCTCAAGCGCCTTGGCGTTCAAATCATTGCCATTACAGCGCACGCCGATTCAACTCTTGGAAATCACGCTGATTGGGTTTTGGAAAGTGCCGTAGAAAAAGAAGCTTGTCCGTTGAATCTGGCCCCGACGGCATCGACCACAGTTCAATTGGCCATTGGGGACGCATTGGCTGTTGCCTTGCTCGATGCCAGAGGATTCAAAGAAGATGACTTTGCCAGATCTCACCCTGGGGGTGCCTTGGGTAGAAAACTGCTGACCTTGGTGAGTGATGTGATGCGTACCATGGACCAAGTACCTCGCGTTCATGTGAACACCGAATTTACGGCATTGATGAAAGAGATGAGTGACAAGGGTCTGGGAGCGTGCGCGATGGTGTCGCCAGATTTGACCATGCAAGGTGTATTTACCGATGGAGATCTGCGCCGTTTGGTAGAAAAAGGCCACGACTTAAGGGCGCTCAAAGCGATTGATGTGATGAATACATCACCCAAGGTGATTTTAAAAAGCGCGATGGCCGTCGAAGCTGCGCAAATGATGGAGAAGTATAAAATTACCAGCATATTTGTGATTGACGAACAAAACAAAGTGTGTGGTGCCTTGAATAGCAACGACCTCATGCAAGCCAAAGTGATTTAACTCATGTCTCATAATCAATTCGAAGTATCGTTATCGCAAAGAGCCAAAGCAATCAAAATGGTTTTGTTGGATGTTGATGGTGTGTTAACTGATGGCACCATTTATTATTCTGAAAAAGGGGAAAGCCTCAAACCCTTTAATACCTTGGATGGGCAGGGTTTGAAGTATTTGCTAGGTGAAGGCATTGTGGTTGCAATCATCTCTGGGCGATCCAGCGACAGTTTAAGAGCACGAGCAAAGGATTTGGGTATTCAAGAGTTGCACATGAATGTGAGCAATAAAAGAATTCAAGCGCAAGATATCCTTCTACGTCATGAGCTCGACTGGACACAAGTCGCGGCAATGGGGGATGATTGGCCAGATTTGCCCATTTTGACTCAAGCGGGTTTATCCTCCGCCCCATTGACCGCTCATCCAGAACTTCAACGGCGTGTCCACTGGGTGACTCAAGCAAAAGGCGGCCAGGGTGCTGTACGAGAGTTGTGTGATCTCATTTTGAAGTCACAAGGCCGTTATGAAGATCTATTGAATGGATACTTGACATGAACTTGAGCAAGCCAGAACCCATTGTGCTCAAAGTGCTTTCGCCGTGGCAGCGGGGCAGGCAAGCCATGGACATGGCGTTGGCTTATGTGCCCGTTTTGCTCATGGGTTTATTGGCCATGTTGTCATATTGGTTGGTCAAAAACACGCCTGAAATTCAAGATGAGGTGTTAAGCCCGATCTCAAAGCACGAGATTGATTACTATCTCAAAAACTTCTCTGTCAAAACGTTTCAGCAAGACGGACACCTACAATCCATCGTTTTTGGCGAGCAAGCCAACCATTTTGAGGACACGCAAACGCTGGAAATTAAAAAACCCAGGATTCAAAGCATAGACCATGAAAACAATCTCATCAGTGCCTCAGCGAAACAGGCACTCTCCAATGTGGATGGCTCAGAGTTTCAACTGATTGGACAAGCCGTGGTGGTTAAAAATGGGATTGAAAAAAATGGTAAGAAAAAGAGCGATGATCTTGAGTTGAGAAGCGAGTTTTTAGACTTTTTGATTGATGATGACAAAATCAAAACCAACCAAAGTGTGCTGATGAAAAAGGGCACGAACACTTTCAGTGCACAGGGCCTAGATTATGACAATGCCACTCAAATTTTGAGACTCAAAGGTCAAGTGAAAGGCTACATCGAGGCGAAAAAAAAGGCTTCCTGAGAAGCCTTTCATTCACGCGAATGCAATTTTAGTAGTTGCTGTCGCCGCCTTCACGACGTCCACCGCCGTAGCCGCCGCCGCCTTCACGACGTCCGCCGCCACCACCACCACCGTAGCCGCCACCGCCGCCGCCGCCACCACCGTAGCCGCCACCACCGCCGCCGCCGCCAAATCCGCCAGTGCGGGGAGGACGACGAGCTTCCATGGGGCGAGCTTCGTTCACCACGAGGCTACGGCCGCCCAAAGGCTGACCATTCATGCCTTCGATGGCGGCCAAAGCCTCAGCATCGCTGCCCATTTCCACAAAGCCAAAACCTTTGGATCGACCAGTGTCACGTTCCATCATGACTTTGGCGCTTGTGACAGCACCAAATTGACCAAAAGATTGTTCTAAATCACTGTCTCGCACCGAGTACGGCAGGTTGCCCACGTAAAGCTTGTTGCCCATGAAAGGGACTCCTATAAACACAAAAAAAATAACGCGATGGGGTCCCAGGGCACAACGCAAGAAAAAAAGCGGGGGCGCGAAACTGACCGATCACCAAACATGCAAGTCAGATCCCAACTGAGTTGAGAAGAGGCATGCTCAATGATTATGGATCAAGTTCACTATTTAGGTGCATTCATGACAGCATTATTTCGAAACAATTGTTTAAAAACCACAAAACGAGGGAAAACACCGAGGAAAAGCGTATCAACCCACTGAATAGGCGAGCGAAGGAAAGAAAGGGGCGTTAAAAAGCCAAGGCCACAAGACGTGACAAAATAGCGTTGCTCAGAAACGCATAGCGAGATCTCGCGCCATTCACCAGGTATCCATGAGTTTTTACGTTCGAACACAAATCATGCAATTCAACGAGGCCTTGCCCTTGGTGAGTGGTTTGAGCTTGCCCGCTTATGAGCTTGCCTATGAGACTTATGGCGAGTTGAACGCGAGTAAAAGCAATGCCATTGTGATTTGTCATGCTTTGAACGCATCACACCATGTGGCGGGACAGTATCAGGGTCAAGACAACAGCTTGGGTTGGTGGGACAACATGATTGGGCCGGGAAAGCCAGTCGACACCAATCGTTTTTTTGTCATTGGCGTTAACAATTTGGGTTCGTGTTTTGGCTCAACAGGGCCCATGCAGATCAATCCAGAGACACAAAAGCCCTATGGAGCGGATTTCCCCGTGATCACGGTTGAGGATTGGGTTCAAGCGCAAGAGCGACTGGTCACGCGCTTGGGCATCGAAAACGTGTTGGCCGTGATGGGCGGCAGTCTTGGCGGAATGCAGGTCTTGGCGTGGTCCATGCTTTACCCCAAACGGGTGGGCCATGCTGTGGTCATTGCCTCTGCGCCCAATCTCACGGCAGAAAACATTGCCTTCAATGAAGTGGCCAGGCGTGCGATCGTGACCGATCCAGACTTTTATGGGGGACATTATTACCAGCACGGTGTCATCCCTAAGCGAGGATTGCGCATTGCGCGCATGATTGGACATATCACTTATTTGAGTGACGATGTGATGAATACCCGTTTTGGTCGTCAACTGCGACGTGCAGCGCACGCCATCTCAAGCAGCACTCAAGAGGCACAACATTACTTGTATTCCACCATGGAAGTGGAGTTTCAAATTGAGAGCTATCTGCGCCATCAAGGCGACAAATTTGCTGAGTATTTCGATGCCAATACGTATTTATTGATCACACGAGCGCTCGACTATTTTGACCCAGCCAAAGCGTTTGGAGGCCATCTGAGTCAAGCCATGGCCAATATTGAAGCCAAATTTTTGATCATCAGTTTCACCACGGACTGGCGCTTTTCGCCATCTAGAAGTCAAGAAATTGTCAAAGCATTGTTGGATAATCATCGACAGGTCAGCTATGTCAATATTGACGCGCCCCATGGACATGATGCATTTTTGTTAGATGATCCACAGTATTTGAGCGTGGTGAGAAGTTACTTCAAACATTTATAAGGTCCATAGTCGCTTTGAGTCAAAAGAGAATAGAAATTTTGGGTGAACTCATTCCCGTCGGCAGTCGAGTGCTTGACCTGGGGTGTGGGGATGGTGCATTTTTAGAGTATCTGCAAAAAAATCGCCAATGTTTTGGCTACGGCATTGAGCTCAATGCGGCCAATGTGGCGTCTTGCATTGATCGAGGCGTCAATGTCTTGCAACTCAATTTGGAAGAGGGTCTGAGGCTTTTTGAGGACCAGTCTTTTGACGTGGTGCTACAAATCGACACCCTGCAGCACTTGAGAAACGCAGAGACTATGCTCAAAGAAACCGCACGTGTTGGCAAGATGGGGGTGGTCACATTTCCCAATTTTGCCCATTGGCCCAATCGCTGGAGTGTGCTCAAAGGTCGCATGCCTGTGACCAAGCATCTGCCCTACGAGTGGTATGACACGCCCAACATTCGGGTCGCTACTTTCAACGACTTTCAAGACCTCGCTCAAAAAAACAAGCTGCACGTGTCAAAAGCGTTTGGCTTGGTTGGCGAGCGCACGATTTCACTACTGGCCAACTTGTTGGCCAGTACAGCGGTTTTTACATTTTCGTCAATATCATCAACATAAAAAAGGAGTGAATCAGCATGGGACAAATGATCGAATTGGTTTCGAAGGACCATTTTAAAAACGCAGCTTATGTGGCCCACCCCAGCGGCAAAGCCAAAGGCGCTGTGGTCGTTTTACAAGAGATTTTTGGCGTGAATGCGCACATTCAAGCGGTGGCTGATGGGTACGCCAAAGAGGGCTATTTGGCCATTGCGCCGGCCATGTTCACTCGGCACCAAGCCCATGTTGATTTGGGCTATCAAGCCGATGACATGAAAGCGGGCGTGGCTTTAAAAGCGGCCATTGAAGCTTTGCCACAACCTGGCGCCTTGGCCGATATCCAAGCGGCGGTGGATTGGGCTGCGCATGAAAGTGCTGGCAAGGTGGGTGTGGTGGGCTATTGCTGGGGTGGTTTACTCACATGGAGAGCCGCCTGTTTGGTCGACGGTGTTGCAGCGGCCTCGGCCTACTACGGCGGGGGCATGACTTTTGAGCCCGCTTTATCCCAGAAATCCAAGGCGCCAACCATTGCCCATTTCGCTGAAAAAGACCAACACATCTCCATGGAGAGTGTCGAGGCCTTCAAGGCTCGTCACCCCGAAGTCACTGTCTACCTCTACAACGCAGACCATGGTTTCAATTGCGACCACCGCGGCGCCTTTGAGGCCTCGGCGGCCGCGACAGCACTACAGAGAACCCTCGCATTTTTTGCACAACATTTGGCCTGAACCCAAGCCCCGCTGCTGAGTTGATCGTGAGCGACTTGCTCGCTCACGGTGTTGCGGCAACGGGTGCTTTCTTGTCTAAGCAGAGGGGTCTTTAAATTTGGCGCAATTTTTGAGCCGCGTCGATGGCAAAGTAGGTCAAGATGCCGTCGGCACCAGCTCGCTTGAAGGCCAATAAGCTCTCAAGCATGGAGGCTTCCCCATCAAGCCAGCCGTTTTGCGCGGCCGCTTTGAGCATGGCGTATTCCCCTGAGACTTGGTAGACAAAAGTGGGAACCTTGAAGGTGTCTTTCACGCTTCGAAGAATATCCAAATAGGGCATGCCAGGCTTGACCATGACCATGTCCGCGCCCTCTTGTAAATCGAGGGCCACCTCTCTCAAGGACTCAAAGGCATTGCTGGGGTCCATTTGATAGACTTTTTTGTTGCTTTTACCCAAATTACCGGCGGAACCCACCGCGTCGCGGAATGGCCCATAAAACGCACTGGCAAATTTGGCGCTGTAGGCCATGATGCGCGTCATGGAGAAACGGTTTTTTTCAAGCGCTTGCCGGATGGCGCCAATGCGACCGTCCATCATGTCGCTGGGGGCCACCAAGTCCACACCCGCCTGTGCCTGATTGAGGGCTTGAGCGACCAAAATCTCCACCGTCTCGTCGTTCAAAATGTAACCCGATGAGTTCAGCAGACCATCCTGACCGTGACTGGTGTACGGGTCCAATGCCACATCGGTCATGATGGCGAGTTCAGGAAAGCGCGACTTCAAGGCTTTCACGGTCCTGGGGATGAGGCCGTTTTCGTTCAAAGCTTCTTGCCCATTGGGACTTTTAAGGGACTGATCGATCACGGGAAAGAGGGCCATCACGGGAATGCCCAAGGCCACACATTGTTCAGCCTTGCTCAACAACAAATCTACGCTGAGTCGCTCGACGCCGGGCATGGACGCGATGGGCTCACGGCGCTGTTGACCATCGAGCACAAAAACGGGATAGATAAAATCGTCGCTACTCAAGCGGTGCTCGGCCACCAAGCGACGGGTGGCGTCATCGACGCGAAGTCTTCTCATGCGCGTGCTTGGGAAGGTGCTGAAATTGTTCATAAAAATCCTTTGATGACCCGTTGAAATACAAACCAGGGAGTATTTTTAACAGATTTTAAGTGCTGGGTCATTGGCTCAAACACGCATGGGCTTGGCCATGCATTCAATCGATGTCAAAATCAGGTCAGGAGAAAAGACCATGCTTTGGATGAAAACATTACATATCGTCTTTGTGGCGAGTTGGTTTGCCGGACTATTTTATTTGCCCAGAATATTCGTCAATTTGGCCATGCTCAAAGAGGGTGACGAGTCCACCCGCGAACGACTTTTATTGATGTCGGACAAACTCATGCGTTTCACGACCATGCTCATGGTGCCCGCGCTTGTTTTTGGGTTGATCTTATGGCTATATTATGGAATTGGTCAGGGCGTAGACGCCACCTGGATGCATGTCAAGCTCACGTTGGTGGTGTTGGTCCTTGGGTATCACCATCAATGTGGTCGCCTACTTCGACAGTTTCATGCCCGCTTGAGCATCAAGAGTCATGTGTGGTTTCGCCTCTTTAATGAAATCCCCGTTGTCCTGATGCTCTTGATTGTGGCGCTGGTGATTCATAAACCCGATCAGGTCATGGGTTTTATGGGTCAAATCACCTTGGCCTTGGGTGTTTTGGTGGCCTTGGTCATTGGAGCACTCAGAGTTTTTAAATCCCCCGAGGCGTGAGCCCTCGGGTTTTGGGCAACCAACGCAACGCGCCATGTTTAGACTGAAGACGTCAGCAACGCCTTTGACGCTACTGTATGTGGCGCTCATTGGGTATGCGAGCTTGTACCCGTTTGATGATTGGCGCAATCAAGAAATCTATCCCTGGGCCTTTTTAGGGGAGCCTTGGCCGCTTTACTGGAGTGCTGATGATGCTTGGATGAATTTTTTAGGATATTGTCCATTGGGTTTGGGCTTGACGTGGATTGAAGTGAGACATTCCTCCAGGCCCATTCGGTGGCCCTGGTTTTGGATAGGCGCCGCTTTGTTGTCGGTCACCATGGAGTCGTTACAAACGTATTTGCCCACGAGGGTGCCGTCCATCATGGACTTTGTCCTCAATGTATTGGGAGCACTGGCTGGGGTCGTGGTTTGTATTGTGTTCAACCGCGCGGGATGGATTGAAGGTTGGCGCCAAAGTCGAGAGCGCTGGTTGGTGCCCGATTCGGTGTGGCTGATGGTGAGTTTATTCATGTGGCCATTTGCACTTTTGTTTCCTTCCGGGGCACCCTTTGTGACAGGACAAATGTTGTCGCGCATGCACCCCAAGCTTGAGGGCTTGCTTGTCTGGTCCTGGATGCCAATCCAAAGCATGGGTCAATTGCATTCATTGGCAGGGCCGTGGCGGGAAAGCATTTCTTTTTTGTCCACTTTGAGTGGTTTATTGATTCCTTGTTTATTGGCCAATGCCATTGTGGCCAAGCCCCATCAAAGGCGGTGGGTTTTGGTGATGCTGATGATCACGGCCATCGGTGTGAGCGTCTTGTCGACTGAGCTGACCTATGGCTGGGCCCATGTGACGTCTTGGGTCAATGCAAAAGTATTGATCAGTCTGACCTTGGCTTGTACCCTGGCTTATTTGGTGGCGCGACTGTCCACCCGGGTGAATCAATGGGTGTTGTTGTTGGTCCTTCTGATGCACGTGTTTTTGGTCAACTTGTTCGATCAAGACGTGTACTTGGTGCAGACCCTTCAAACTTGGGAGCAGGGTCGATATGTTCGCTTCAATGGTTTAGCGCAATGGATCGGTTGGCTTTGGCCCTATATGGTCACGGGCTTGATGCTGGTGCATTTACTCCAACCCAGTCAACTGCGAAACCCAAGGCAAGCCACAAAATCTTCTCAAGACGTGGGGCAGAGGACTTAAAATGCCATGATGAACACTCAATCCTATTACAAGCACCACGTCTTTTTTTGTTTGAACGAGCGTCAAGATGGCCAAGGCGCTTGTGCTCAACACAACGCTGCTGGCGCTTTTGATTTATGTAAGAAAAAAGTCAAATCCTTGGGTCTTTCAGGGCCGGGCGGCGTGAGGGTCAACAAGGCGGGCTGTTTAGATCGCTGTGCGGGTGGTCCAGTCTTGGTGGTCTACCCCGAAGGTCTTTGGTACACCTATGTGGACCAAGAAGACATCGATGAGATTGTTCAAAGTCATTTGCTAGAGAACAAACCCGTTGAGCGTTTGTTGCTGCCCAAAGAGGTGGGGCGTTGAATCCTTGAAATCAGACTCTCAAAATATCTTCTTGCCCGTCGAGCACGGACAACTCGAGGTCGAGAGGGACGCTGCGCTGAGCATGCCCGAGTCAAAAGACATCTTGGCCAAAGGTACGGCTGTTTTGAGCCATCCCCATCCACTTCATGGCGGCACCATGGACAACAAGGTGGTCCAAACGATGGCCCGCGCTTTTACCCAAGCCGGTTGGGACGTGTTGCGATTTAACTTCAGAGGCGTGGGACAAAGCAGTGGCGTGTACGACAACGCATTGGGTGAGTTGGATGATTTGTTGAGTGTGATCGCGCAAATGGCGCCAACCGGTCGCTTGGCCCTGGGAGGCTTTTCCTTTGGGGCCATGATCACCGCCAAAGCCGTTGAGCAGTTGCTGCACAAGCGGGCCATTGACCGGGTGGTTTTGGTCGGCTTGGCCGTTTCACGTTTTGAGGTGCCCTCACTGGATGAGGCCATGCATAACAACACCTTGCTCATTCATGGGCAAGACGACGATGTGGTGCCCTTGGCGGACGTGATGGCTTGGGCACAAGAACCGGTGATGCCCGTTTGTGTCGTGCCCCAAACAGGACACTTTTTCCATGGCCAACTCCCTTTGTTAAAGGGCTTGGTGATGCGACATGTGATGTGATGGCCACACCCGTGGCCAACAGAGATATTTTTTAGAACGGGTATGTTTCCATGGACAACTTAAAAAGATGGTCGACGATTGGGCTCTTTTGTGCTGCGGTTTTGGCCACCTCGGCGAGCGCACAAGTGCCCACCCCTCCCGAGGTTGATGCACGCGCTTATTTGTTGGTCGATGTCAGCGCCCATCAAGTGTTGGCACAGCACTTGTCGGACGAACAAGTCGAGCCCGCGTCCTTGACCAAACTCATGTCGGCTTATTTGGTCTTTGATGCTTTGAAGAGTCAAAAAATACGGCTCGATCAAACCTTCCCTGTTTCGGTGCGGGCTTGGAAGATGCCGGGCTCTCGGATGTTCATCGACCCGAAAATGCAAGTGCCTGTGGAGGACTTGATCAAGGGCATGATTGTGCAGTCGGGCAACGACGCCACCGTCGCGTTGGCAGAAGGGGTGGGCGGCAATGTCGAGCGCTTTGTTGTGCTCATGAACGAGCAGGCTCGCCGTTTGGGGATGAACGCCACGGTGTATAAAAATCCAGAGGGTCTTCCCGCGCCGGGCCACCTCACCACCGCACACGATTTATCGATATTGGCGCAGCACTTGATCCAAGACTTTCCACAATACGTTGGCTACTATGCCATGAAAAAATACCGCTACCCCGGCACCCCCGCGGCCAACGACACCAATCGCAACACGCTTCTCTTTAGGGACCCAACCGTGGATGGGCTTAAAACGGGACACACCGACGCGGCAGGTTACTGCATGATTGCCACTGCCAAGCGCGATGCCCCCAACCTTGCGGGCCATCGTTTGTTGGTGGTGGTGTTGGGCGCCAGCAGCGAGAGCACCCGATCGGCTGAGGCGCAAAAGATCTTGAACTGGGGGTTTTCAGTGTTTGAACCCATCAAACTCTTCAATGCTGGCCAAGCGGTCACGCAGTTGCGTTTGTGGAAAGGGCAAGACAACGAAGTGGGCGTTGGGCGTCATGAGGCCATTGTGGTGTCGGTACCACTGGGCCAGGCCAAGCAAATCAGTACCCAAATTGAGTTCAAAGACCCCTTGGTGGCCCCCATCCAACTCGATGCACCCGTTGCACAAATGCATCTCAAATTGGGGGGGGCTGATCTGACGGTCTTGCCTTTGCTGGCCCTCAAAGGCGTTGATCAAGCCTCTATTTTTGGGCGAGCCTGGGACGCTGTTCGGCTCTGGATAAAGTAAGTAAACACTAACTCCGACGTGATTTGCCTAGAATTTTGAGCTTGCCCCATTCCAAGGGAGCTGATATACTCATAGGCTTTCCAGAAATTTCTGGGATTTTTATTCACGAATAACACATCACGTTTGGGACGTTTACATGCCAACCATTAATCAATTGGTGCGTCAGGGGCGCGAGGTCGAAAAGACCAAGTCAAAAAGCCCCGCGATGCAAAATTCTCCGCAAAGGCGTGGAGTCTGTACCCGTGTGTACACCACAACGCCTAAAAAGCCGAACTCAGCTTTGCGTAAAGTTGCCAAAGTCCGTTTGACCAACGGCTTTGAGGTGATTTCCTACATCGGCGGCGAAGGCCACAATCTGCAAGAACACTCTGTGGTTCTGGTTCGTGGTGGTCGTGTAAAAGATTTGCCCGGTGTGCGTTACCACATTGTGCGTGGATCCCTTGACTTGCAAGGCGTGAAAGATCGCAAGCAGTCCAGGTCCAAGTACGGTGCAAAGAGGCCTAAAAAGGCTTGATTTGCAAAAAGGAGCTTGGGGTCTTGGGCGCGAAATGCACCAAGTCTTGAGCAAATGGCCCAAGGTTGATTGCCAAATTGGCCAACCCGGTCGAGTAAGTGGGGGTTACAACATTGAACCCCCAAGGCGCCAAGGAAGTTGGCCCAACTGAAGAAACAAAGGAAATGATATGCCACGTCGTCGTGAAGTCCCCAAACGTGAAATTTTGCCCGATCCCAAATACGGCAATGTCGAACTCTCCAAATTCATGAATGTGATCATGGAAGGCGGAAAAAAAGCGGTTGCAGAGCGCATTATTTATGGTGCTCTCGAACAAATCGAACAAAAATCAGGCAAAGATCCCCTGGAATTGTTCAATGTGGCCATCAACAATGTCAAGCCCATGGTCGAGGTCAAGTCTCGCCGTGTTGGTGGAGCCAACTACCAAGTCCCCGTTGAAGTCCGGCCCGTGCGTCGCTTGGCCTTGTCCATGCGTTGGCTCAAAGAAGCTGCGCGCAAGCGTGGTGAAAAATCCATGGCCTTGCGCTTGGCCAATGAGCTATTGGAGGCTTCTGAGGGTCGAGGCGGCGCGATGAAAAAACGCGATGAAGTGCACCGCATGGCCGAAGCCAACAAGGCCTTCTCACACTTCCGCTTCTAAACGATTGTCTTGATCCCGATGGGGGATGAATAGCCAACTCAAGGCGAGTGTTCTCCTTGAGTTTTGCTGTTTGAATTCCACATTGTTTTGACCCCACTTATTCTCTTAAAAGGCATCTATCATGGCACGCAAGACTCCCCTTGAGCGCTACAGAAATATTGGTATTTCTGCGCACATCGACGCTGGTAAAACGACGACGACTGAACGTATTTTGTTCTACACCGGTGTGAATCACAAAATTGGTGAAGTGCATGATGGTGCGGCCACCATGGACTGGATGGAGCAAGAGCAAGAGCGGGGCATCACCATCACCTCAGCGGCGACCACCTGTTTTTGGAAAGGCATGGACATGTCTTTCCCGGAGCACAGGATCAACATCATTGACACCCCTGGTCACGTTGACTTCACCATTGAAGTAGAGCGCTCCATGCGCGTGCTCGATGGCGCTTGCATGGTGTATTGTGCCGTGGGCGGTGTGCAGCCACAAAGTGAAACCGTCTGGCGCCAAGCCAATAAGTATAAGGTGCCACGCTTGGCCTTTGTGAACAAGATGGACCGCACAGGCGCTAATTTTTTCAAAGTTTATGACCAGATGCGCTTGCGCTTAAAAGCCAATCCCATCCCAATCGTGATTCCCATTGGCGCAGAAGAGCACTTCACGGGCGTGGTGGACTTGCGCAAAATGAAGGCCATCATTTGGGATGAGGCCTCACAAGGCATGAAATTCAACTTTGAAGAGATTCCCGCCGAATTGGTGGAAGAAGCCAAAAAGTGGCGTGAAAACATGGTCGAAGCTGCTGCAGAAGCGTCTGAAGACCTCATGAATAAATACCTTGAAGGGGGTGATTTGAGCGAAGAAGAAATCACCCACGGCTTGCGTGTTCGCACCTTGGCGGGTGAAATTCAACCGATGCTTTGCGGCTCGGCCTTCAAGAACAAAGGCGTTCAACGCATGTTGGATGCTGTGATTGAGCTCATGCCTTCTCCCTCCGATATTCCTCCCGTGGGTGGCATGGATGAGGACGAGCACCCTGTGTCGCGTAAGCCTGAAGATGCAGAAAAATTCTCAGCCTTGGCCTTCAAACTGATGACCGACCCCTTTGTGGGCCAGTTGACCTTTATTCGCGTGTACTCCGGTGTGCTCAACAAGGGTGACACCGTCTACAACCCGATCAAAGGCAAGAAAGAAAGAATTGGTCGTATTGTTCAAATGCACGCCAACAACCGTGAAGAGGTTGACGAAATTCGTGCGGGTGATATCGCCGCTTGTGTGGGACTCAAGGACGTCACCACGGGAGAGACTTTGTGTGATCCCGATTCAATTTTGATGCTCGAGAGAATGGTGTTCCCTGAGCCTGTGATTGCGCAGGCTGTTGAGCCCAAGACCAAAGCAGACCAAGAGAAAATGGGCATTGCATTGCAACGCCTGGCTGCCGAGGATCCATCTTTTCGCGTGAAGACCGACGAAGAGTCGGGCCAGACCATCATTGCCGGAATGGGTGAGCTCCATTTGGAGATCATTGTCGACCGCATGAAGCGCGAATTTGGTGTTGAAGCCAACGTCGGTAAACCTCAAGTGGCTTACCGCGAGACCATCAGAAAAACCATCGAAGACTCGGAAGGCAAGTTTGTTCGCCAGTCCGGTGGTAAGGGTCAATACGGCCACGTCGTATTCAAGATTGAGCCCAATGAAGCGGGCAAAGGCTTTGAGTTCGTGGACGCGATCAAAGGTGGTGTGGTTCCCCGTGAATACATCCCTGCGGTTGAAAAGGGCGTGATCGAAGCTTTGACCACCGGTGTGTTGGCGGGCTATCCTGTGGTCGACGTCAAAGTCACCTTGCATTTCGGCTCCTACCATGACGTGGACTCGTCTGAGATGGCGTTCAAAATGGCAGCGATTTTTGGCTTCAAAGAGGGTTGCCGCAAAGCGAGCCCCGTGATTTTGGAGCCCATGATGGCGGTTGAAGTGGAGACCCCTGAAGACTACGCCGGTAATGTGATGGGCGACCTCTCGTCACGCCGCGGTATGGTTCAAGGCATGGACGACATGGCCGGTGGCGGTAAAGCCATCAAAGCAGAAGTGCCCTTGTCGGAAATGTTTGGCTACTCCACCACATTGCGCTCCATGTCCCAAGGACGTGCGACCTACACCATGGAATTCAAGCACTATTCAGAAGCACCCAGGAATGTCGCCGAAGCCATTGTGGCTGCACGCGCCAAGTAAAACCAGCAGTCTGCGACAACGCGCCACTGTGTACCCGTGCGCAGTGAACCAGCAGTGTTGTGCAAACTTTAAACCCTCACACGGAGTTGTTCTTTAGGATTGAATCATGGCAAAAGGTAAATTTGAACGCACCAAGCCTCACGTGAACGTGGGCACCATTGGTCACGTGGATCATGGCAAGACGACGCTCACCGCGGCGATCACGACCGTGCTGTCTTTGAAGTTTGGCGGCGAGGCCAAGGCCTACGACCAAATTGACGCGGCACCAGAAGAGAAAGCACGCGGCATCACGATCAACACCGCTCACGTGGAGTACGAGACGGAGCACCGTCACTACGCGCACGTGGACTGCCCAGGACACGCTGACTATGTGAAGAACATGATCACGGGTGCGGCCCAGATGGACGGCGCGATTTTGGTGTGCTCGGCCGCAGACGGCCCCATGCCCCAAACGCGCGAGCACATTTTGCTGGCCCGCCAAGTGGGCGTGCCTTACATCATCGTGTTTTTGAACAAATGCGACATGGTCGACGATGCTGAATTGTTGGAATTGGTCGAGATGGAAGTGCGCGAGTTGCTCTCCAAGTACGATTTCCCCGGCGACGACACACCGATCATCAAGGGTTCGGCCAAATTGGCCATGGAAGGCGACAAGGGCGACTTGGGCGAGCAGGCGATTTTCCGCTTGGCCGAAGCCTTGGACACCTACATCCCCACGCCTGAGCGTGCCATTGACGGCGCGTTCTTGATGCCTGTGGAAGACGTGTTCTCGATCTCAGGTCGCGGCACAGTGGTGACCGGTCGTATCGAGCGCGGTATCGTGAAGGTGGGCGAAGAGATTGAAATCGTGGGCATCAAAGACACGCTCAAAACCACCTGTACAGGTGTGGAGATGTTCAGAAAACTCCTCGACCAAGGTCAAGCGGGTGACAACGTGGGTATTCTCCTGCGTGGCACCAAGCGTGAAGAGGTCGAGCGCGGTCAAGTGCTCTGTAAGCCCGGCTCCATCAAGCCCCACACCCACTTCACAGCCGAGGTGTACGTGCTCTCCAAAGACGAAGGTGGACGCCACACCCCGTTTTTTAACAACTACCGTCCCCAGTTTTACTTCAGAACGACCGACGTGACCGGTGCCATCGAGTTGCCTGAAGGCAAAGAGATGGTGATGCCTGGTGACAACGTGTCGATCACCGTCAAGCTCATCCACCCCATTGCGATGGAAGAGGGTTTGCGGTTTGCAATCCGCGAGGGTGGCAAAACGGTCGGTGCCGGTGTGGTCGCCAAGGT